>DASUBV010000197.1:0-42063 GCA_035763085.1 Streptosporangiaceae bacterium
TGGCGCTGATCGCCGGCGGGCACGACCGGGGCATCGACTACACGCCGCTGGCCGCCGGGCTGCTGCCCCGCGAGGCGCCCACGCTGGTGCTGACCCTGCCCGACAGCGGGCCGCGGATCCAGTCCGCGATCGAATCGGCCCTGGCGTCGGCCACCGGGACGAGCGAGCTGGAGGTGCGTAGCTGCGCGGACCTCGATGAGGCGGTCCGGGGCGGGTTCGCCTGGGCCCGGCCAGACGGGATCGTGCTGCTGTCCCCCGCCGCGCCGAGCTTCGGGGTGTTCAAGAACTACAAGGACCGGGCTGCGGCGTTCAGCCGGGCCATGGAGTCCTGCGCGACGAGCTAACGGCCCCGCATGGCGCAGCTGCAGCGGGAGAACCGCCGACTGCGGGAGGACGCTTGAGGTCCTCAAGCGGGCCACGGCTTTCTTCGCGAGCGAGACCCAGTGAACGTATACCCGTTCATCGAGGCGGAAAGAACGCAGCAGCACACCCGATGGCTCACCTGCGTGAACCAGGCACTGAAGTCTGGCTCGAACCTCAGCTGCCGGAGACGGCTCCCTGTGGATCGAGCAGTGACCTCAGGTAATCCTCCATCTTGTCCCAGCTATCTTCCTGGCCGTCGGTCTTGGTCATGTGGGCGCGGCCGGCCTGGTCACGGAAGGCGAGGTTGGTCCTCACCCTCGTCACTCCGTCAGTTTCGTGCAGGTCTACCGTCTCGACCGCCTCCGCATCCGGCCAGCCTTCGAACAGCCACGTGTCGACGATGCGGGTCGGCCGCTCGATCTCCAGGTAGGTTCCGCGAAACGAGCACTCGGTTCCGTCGCCGGTCACACAGACCATGTGGTACTTCCCCCCGACGCGCAGGTCGATCGAGCAGACCGTCATCTTGTCCTCAAACGCAGCGAACCAGTGGCGCACATGCTCCGGCTTCGTCAAGACGTCGAAGACGAGCTCGATCGGAGCGTCGAACTCCCGGGTGGTGACGATCTCAAGATCACTCGGAAATTCGATGACTGCTGACCCGTGCCGGTTAGGTGTCACTGCCGCTCTCCTTGTCCTTGTAGCTGTCTGAGATAGCCATCCAGCCGATCCATGCGGTCGTTCATCGCCTGCTCGTACCTGGCCACCCACTCCTGCACCGGCCGAAGATGCGCGGGTTCCAGGCGGTACAGCCGGCGACGCCCTTCCGCGCGGCAGCTGACCAGTCCCGCCGCACTGAGCACGCGCAGGTGCTTCGAAACCTGAGGCTGGGACAGCGAGAGGTCAGTCACGATCGCCCCGACCGCCTTCTCGCCTGCCATCAGCGCGTCCAGGATCTCGCGGCGATGCGCCTCGGAGATTGCCTTGAAGACGTCCGGCGTTGCAGCAGCGAGGGGCATAGGTTCAACTTATTCCTCAAGAGGAATATGTCAAGACAGCCGGGGTGCCAGCAGCCACTGGCTGCCTATCGTCACGCTCCACGGGCTCAGCGATCCACCAGGGATCTGACGCGAGCGCTAGTCATTACCAAGATCACGGGCCGAGGGGCGGCCAGAAGGCGGTTAGGCCGCGTCGTGGAAGACCAGGCCGAGGGTGAAGCGCTGGCCGCTGCGGATCACCGAGACGCCGTGCCGGACCGGCGCCGCTGACCAGCCCCGCTGCGACCGCACCGGGCGCTCACGGGTAGTGAAGACCAGCCCGTGACCGTGCGGGATCGTGGTGGCGGTGGCCCGGGACTGGGCCCGGGGCCGCTGCTCGTACAGCAGGAACTCGCCGCCCGTGTGATCCTCGCCGGGGCTGCTCAGGTTGATCACGACCTGCAGCGGGAAGACCAGGTCGCCGTACAGGTCCCGGTGCAGCGCGTTCCAGTCGCCCGCACCGTACTTCAGCAGGATCGGCGTGGGCTTGACCTGCCCGGCGGCGTGGCACATGGCCAGCCACTCGTCCAAGGTGCCCGGCCATGGCGCCGGCCTCCCGAGCCGGGCCCACCAGTCCCGTGCCACCGGGAGCAGCCGCGGGTACAGAGCCTGCTTCAGCTCGGTGACGGCCGCCGGGAACGGCTCGGTGAAGTAGCGGTACTCGCCCGCGCCGAACCGGTGCCGCTCCATGTTCACGGTGGACCGGAACCGGGAGTCGTCGGGGTAGAGCGCGGCGATCTGCGCCGCCTCATCCGGTGTGACCAGCGGCCCGGTCAGGGCGCAGCCGTAGGCGTCGAGGTCAGCCCGGACCGCGGCCCAGTCGGTAGCAGCCACACGGCCGGCGTAGGACTGGCCCGCGCAGGACTGACCGGCGCCGGCCCGGCGGGCAGCCTCGCGGCTGCCGCCGGCGGTGGTGCCGCCGGCGGCCCTGCTGGCGGGGGTGCTGCCGGCCGGGGTGGTGCTGCGGGCGGGGGTCATGCGGCGGCCTCCAGGGTGAGCAGGGTCCGCTTGGCCTCGGTGCCGCCGAGATAGCGGCCCATGCTGCCGTCGGCGCGGACCACGCGGTGACAGGGCACGATGACCGGCAGCGGGTTGGTCGCGCACGCCGTGCCGACGGCGCGGACCGCCCGCGGGCTCCCGGCTAGCTGCGCGACGGCCGAGTAGCTGGCCGTGCGGCCGTAGCCGATGTCGGGCAGGTGGCTGAGCACTGCGCGCCGGAACCCGGCCGACAGCCGCCAGTCCAGCGGCAGGTCGAAGGCGCGCCGGTCGCCGGCGAAGTACTCGCCGAGCTCCCGCGCGGCCGCCTCCAGCCGGCCGGGTGCGCTGAGGATACGGGGGCTGACCTTGTCGGCCAGGGCCTGGAGGACGGCGTCGTGGCCCTCGCTGGCGTAGGCCACCCGGACCAGGCCCTGCTCGGTGGCGGCCAGCAGCAGCGGGCCGACCGGGCTGTCGATGGTCCGGTAGGCGACATCCAGGATGCCGTCGCGCTGCGCGGCGGCGGCCAGCTGGCCGTGCAGGCGGGCCAGGTGGCCCGGGTCGTCGGGGAAGGCCCGGATCAGGTCGCGAGCCAGGTCACTGGAACTCATCGGGCGCTCCTTTCAGTGCTGGTACTTCTGCTTGTGCGGGTTCTGGCGGGGCCGGCGGCCCCGGTGGCTGAGGTCTCGGCCGCGGGGCCGGAGCCAGGGCCGCCGAGCGTGCGGCGCAGGGCGGCGATGCCGTCAGCGGCAGCACGCCGGGCCGCATCGGTGCTGCCGCCGAGCACGTCGGCCACCTCGGAGTACGGCAGGCCGCCCAGGTAGTGATAGGCGACCGCCTGTTTCTGCTTGGCCGGCAAGTGCTTGAGGGCATCGGTCAGGTCGTCATCCAGGCCCGGGTCTGCGCCGCCGGCGGGCGCGCTCGCGATCTGCGGCGCGGTGTCCGGCGTCTCGGCCACCGGAACCGCCCGGCGGGCGTCGGCGCGGGTGACATCGATCGCCTTGCGGTGGGCGATGGTGACCAGCCAGGCCTCGACGTTGGCGTCCGCAGGCAGGTCCGGGTAGGCCCGCATCGCGGCCAGGAACGTCTCCGACCAGGCGTCATCGGCGTCCGCCGGGCCGAGCACCGCCCGGCACACCCGCAGCACGGTGGAGCCGTGCTCGGCGACGACCGAGTCGAACGGCAGCTTGCCTGTCATGCCCCGTAGACGCCGGGGAGCCGGTTTTCGTGAGGTCGCTGGCGGAGTCATCTCTTCCTGGACTACCTCACGTAGGGCCGACGGCGGGCGTTTACAGCATGTACCAACGCCGACGACAGGAGCAGCAGATGATGCCTGACCTGAAGACCGCGACGGCCCAGCACACGGTCCTGGCCACCCGGCTCGGCGAGCTGACGCTGGTGCGCCGGGGCGACCAGCTGACTGGTCTGTACTTCCCCCATCACTGGTACATGCCCGACCGGGCGTCGTTCGGCTCGCGCGAGGATGCCGGATTCGCCGAGGCCGGCCGCCAGGTCACCGACTACCTGGCCGGAACCAGGACCCGCTTCGACCTGCCGCTTGAGCCGGCCGGCACCGAGCTCCAGCTGCGAGTCTGGGAGCTGGTCAGCCAGATCCCCTACGGGCAGACCACGACCTACGGGGACCTGGCCCGCCACCTCGGCGGCGGGGTCACCGCGCAGGAGGTCGGGGCCGCGGTGGGCCGCAACCCGCTGTGCATCCTGATCCCGTGCCACCGGGTGGTCGGGAGTACCGGGAAGCTCACCGGCTACGCCGGCGGCCTGCACCGCAAGCGGCTGCTGCTCGACCTGGAGCGCGCCCGGGCCTGGGCGTAGCGCCGCCCAGCCCGGGCGGCCAGCCGACCCCAGGCCCGGCCCGCCGGTCGCAGGCCGGGCCAGCCGATCGGGGCCGGGCGCCGGGGCATCCCGGTGCCCGGCCCCGCGGAACCGCCAGACCCGCGCGAGGGACAATTGCCGGGAAGGCAGCCGCGGGAAAGGGCGCACACCGAGCATGCAGACCGAGCTGGCGCCGGCCATCCGGCAGGCCCTGACCGCCATCGTGGGCGAGCAGCACGTACTGACCGGCGACGCCGCGGCCGGCTTCACGGTCGACTGGACCGGCAAGTTCCGCGGCCAGACGCCCGCAGTGCTGCGGCCCCGTGACACCGAGCAGGTCGCGCAGGTGCTGGCCTGCTGCACAGGCGCCGGGCTCTCCGTGGTCTCCCAGGGCGGCAACACCGGCCTGGTCGGCGGCGGTGTCCCGCTGCACGGCGAGGTCGTGCTCAGCCTGGCCCGGCTGCGGGAGCTGAGCCCCGCCGACCCGGCGTCCGGGCAGATCACTGCCGGGGCCGGGGTCACGCTGCAGGAGGCCGGCGACGCCGACCCGGACCTGGATCTGGGCATCCGCATCGCCAGCCGGGGCAGCGCGACCGTCGGCGGCGCCATCGCCACCAACGCGGGCGGCCTGCGCGTGCTGCGTTACGGCCCGATGCGGGCGCAGCTGCGGGGCGTCGAGGCCGTGCTGTCCGATGGCACGGTCGTGTCGCACCTGTCCGGGCTGGTCAAGGACAACACCGGCTACGACTACCCGTCGCTGCTGGCCGGCTCGGAAGGCACGCTGGCCGTGGTGACCTGGGCGCGGCTGCAGCTCGTCCCGCGGCCACGCAACCCGGTCACCGTGATCGTGGCGCTCGGCGGCCTGGCGGACGTGCATGACGTGGCCCGCCGGGCGCTGACCGACGTGCCCGGCCTGCTGTCGGCCGAGTTCTTCACCCAGGGCGGGCTCGACATCCTGATCCAGCACGCCGGCCTGCGGGTGCCCGCCTTCGACCCGCCGCTGGCCGCGCCCGCCCCCGCCTACCTGCTGCTCGAGGCGGCCGGCCCGGGGGCGCTGGACGACCTGGCCGAGCTCGTCGGCGAGCTGCCCGCCGCCGTGGCCCAGGAGACCGCCGGCCGCGAGGCGCTCTGGGCCTGCCGGGAACGCCACCCGGAGGCGGCCGGGTTCCTGGGCGTGCCCATCAAGCTCGATGTGTCCGTCCCGGCGGCCCGGTGGGTCAAGCTGGCCAGCACCGTCGCGGAGGTGGTCGCGGCGGCCGACCCCGGCGCGACCGTCATCACCTACGGTCACGTCGCGGACGGCAACGTCCACGTCAACATCGTCCCGGCCGCGCCCGCCGACGGCCGGCACGAGGACGCGGTCTTCGGGCTGGTCGCCGAGCTCGGCGGATCCATCTCGGCCGAGCACGGCATCGGCGTGCTCAAGGGCCGCTGGCTGAACCTGGCCCGCTCGCCGGCCGAGCAGAAGCTCTTCGCCCGGATCCGCGCCGCCTTCGACCCGGCCGGCACGCTCAACCCGGCCATCCTGCCCCGCTAGGCACCCAGCCGGGACAGCTCAGGGCGCGCGTCCCGGGCAGCCGCCGGGGTGCGCGGGCAGTCGGATCACTGGGTCCACGGGGGGCGGATGGTCGCTCCGCCGGCCACCGTGGCCTCCAGGCCGACGCTGGTAGTGACCCACGCGGTGGCGGGCGCCGGGCCGGGGTTGTCCACTTGCAGTTGCGCGCCGGCCGGGACCAGGATCGCATCGCCTGGCACGGCCTCGGCAGGCGTCGCCGCGCCGTCGAGCGTGACGCGCAGCGCTCCGCTCAGGACCAGCAGGATCTCCTCCTTGCTGATGATGTGCGGGACGCCGCGGGAAACGGGCGGAACCTCCAGCCGCCACGCGCACAGCTCGCGGCTGCCCCGTGCTGGTGCCGCATAGGACGTGAACACCGACCCGTGCAGTTCGTGGACTACGGCGTCATCAGCGTGCAAGACGGGCATCGCTACCCCTCCTAATGAGTCTCAGGGAGTCCGCTGGCTGGCAGACTCCGGGTGTGGTGGCCGCCGGCAGGTGAGCACTGGCCCTCCCCGGGCCCTGAGCCCTGAGGAAAGATCGTGCCCCTGCCGGTGTCCGGGAGAGTTGATCGCTGCTGGGATGTCGTGCCCTCCTGCTGGGGTGAGCACAGTTTCATTAGGTCGCTGATGGTTCTCCCGCTGGCTGCTGAAGTGTTTCGATAGTGCTGACGGGAGATCTGATGCGGCTGTTCGCGGGCGATGACTGGGCTGAGGACCATCACGATGTGGAGGTGATGAACGAGGCCGGGAAGGTCCTGGCGCGCAAGCGGCTGCCCGAGGGCGTGGCCGGGATCGCGCAGCTGCACGAGCTGATCGGCGCTCACCTGGGCGAGGACGCGGACGCGGCGGAGGTGGCCGTCGGGATCGAGACCGACCGCGGCCCGTGGGTGGCCGCGCTGATCGCCGCCGGGTACACGGTGTTCCCGGTGAACCCGCTGCAGGCATCGCGGTACCGGGAGCGGCACGGGGTGTCGGGCGCGAAGAGCGACGCCGGCGACGCGCACATGCTCGCGGACATGGTGCGCACCGACTCCCATCAGCTGCGGGCGGCGGCCGGGGACAGCGCGGAGGCGGCGGGCATCAAGGTGCTGGCCCGCACGCACAAGACGCTGATCTGGGAGCGGACCAGGGCGACCCAGCGGCTGCGGCACCAGCTGCGCGAGTACTTCCCGGCCGCGCTGGAGGCCTTCGAGGACCTGGACGCCCCCGACACCCTCGAGCTGCTGGGCAGGGCACCCGAGCCGGCGCGGGCCGCGAGGCTGACCCGCGCGCAGGTGTCCGCCGCGCTCAAGCGCGCCCGCCGGCGGAACATCCCCGGCAGGGCCACCGCGATCCTGGGCGCCCTGCGCAGCGAGCAGCTCGGCCAGCCGCCGGCGCTCACCGCCGCCTACGCCGCCACCGTGCGGTCCCTGATCGCGGTGATCACCACCCTCAGCGAGCAGGTCAGGGTCCTGCAGGGGCAGGTGGAGGAAAATTTTGGCCGGCACCCGGACGCTGAGATCTACACCTCCCAGCCCGGCATGGGCGCCATCCTCGGCGCCCGGGTGCTCGGCGAGTTCGGCGACGCCCCGCACCGCTACGCCGACGGAAAGGCCCGCCGCAACTACGCCGCGACCAGCCCGATCACCCGGGCCTCGGGCAAGAAGAAGATCGTCGCCGCCCGTTTCATCCACAACGACCGGCTCGTCGACGCGCTCAGCGCGCAGGCCTTCGCGTCCCTGAACGCCTCGCCCGGCGCCCGCGCACTCTACGACGAGCTCCGCGCCCGCGGAATCGAGCACAACGACGCCCTCAGAAGGCTGGCCAACCGCCTCGTCGGCATCCTGCACGGATGCCTGAAGACCCGCACCCCCTACGACGAGGCCACCGCCTGGGGACACCGCGAAAACCTCCCTCAATCTTCGGTAGCGGCTTGACACTTAAGCTCCTGGGATGTCTTTCCAGGCGGCTGGCCAGCGGTCAGCACCGCATCGACTTATACAAGTAGCTTGCCTAAATACTCAAGCTACTTGCCTTTTTTGTCAAGCTGCTTGCCTACTGGCATGCTGGAGGGGTGCGTGACGACGAGGCGCAGGCCCTGACCGTGGTGCTCCTGAGGGCCGCGAATGCGCTGATTGACGGCATTCACGCGGGGGTGGTCGCCCGCGGGTTCGACGACTCGCGGCCCGCCCACGGGTTCGCGTTTACCCGGCTGGCCCCCGACGGCGCGACGATCAGTGACCTCGCCGCGCACCTGAACGTGACCCGGCAGGCGGCGAGCCAGCTCGTGGACGAACTGGCGGCCAAGGGCTATGTCGAGCGGCGGACTCACCCGGTCGACGGGCGCGCCCGGCTCGTCGTGCTGACCGAGCGCGGCTGGGCTTGTACCCGGGCGGCCGAGCAGGCCGCAGCCGAGCAAGCCAGAACCTGGGCTGGCGTACTCGGCGAGGACCGGCTGCGGGTGCTGATCGCGGACCTGGCCCGGCTGGCCCCGCCCGGCCGCCTCCGTCCCGTGTGGTAGCGCTCGGCGGCAGCCGTGCCCGGCCGACCGCCAGCCGGGCAGGCCCAAGCAGCCGGCCAGTCACCGCCCCGCCGCCGCCCGGCAACAGCCGGCCACCTGCAAGTCAGGCTCGATCGGGCCGACCGGTCATTCCGGTTCCAGCGGCGTTTCCGGCCAGCCCAGCAGGCGGGCGCCGATGACGGCCAGCTGCAGGCCCAGGGCCTCCTCCGGGTCGGCGGGGTCCTTTCCGGTCAGGGCCTTCACCCGGGCCAGCCGGTAGGTCACGGCACGAACCGACAGGTGCAGCCGCCGGGCGGCCTGGGCCGCCACCTGGCCGCTGGCGAAGTAGGCCTCCAGGGTGTCCAGCAGCGGGCCGGCGCCGTCGCGGGCCTGGTTCAGCGGCAGCAGCAAGCTGGCCACCAGATCGGCGAGCGCGGCCCGGTCCCGCAGGATGACCCGGTACATCAGCAGGTCCTCGGCGTGCACCACGGGGTCGGCCAGGGCCAGCCGGTCAGCCACGTCCAGCGCATCGGTGGCCTCGTCGTAGGAGCGCAGCACGCCGGCCGGCCCGGTGTACGGGCGGCCCACGGCCACCCGCCAGCCCGCACGGCCCGATCCGCCACGCCCCGCGCCCCCGCGCCCCCCGCCGCCCCCGCGCGCCGCCCCGCCGCCGCGCGCCGCCCCGCCGCCACGCGCCGCGCTGTCGTTGCGGGACAGTTCCCTGGCCAGGGCTTCGGCGGCGTGGTCGGCCTCGCCACCGTCGGTCACGCCGATAACGGCCACCAGGCGCCCGCTGCGGATCATCGTCAGCGATGGGGCGGGCGCGACGGCCCCGGCGATCAGCCGCTCGACCACCAGGGCGTGCGGGCCGGCGTAGCGCGATCCGGCGGGGCCGTGGGCCAGCACGACCTGGTGCCGTCCGGCCAGCCGCAGACCCAGCCGGGCGCCGCGGGCAACCAGGTCGGGCAGGCTGCCGCGGCCGCCGAGCAGGTCGTCGAGGAACTCGATCCGCTCGGCCTCCTGACGGCGGGCGATGGACAGGTGGGCGCGCTCGAATCCCTCCGCTGCGGCAGCAACAGCGTCATCAGCCGCGCGCAGCACGGCCAGCCCGGCCTCCCGCAGCGTGGACGTCGTGCCGGAGGCGCGCGAGGAAGGCACCGTGCCGGAGGCGCGCGAGCCGGGCACCGTGCCGGAGGCACGCGAGCCGGGCACCGTGCCGGAGGCACGCGAGGCAGACACCGTGCCGGAGGCGCGCGAGCCGGGCATCCTGCCATCACCGGGCAGTTCGCGCCACAGCCGCCAGGTGGCCGACAGGTACAGGTCCACCAGGCCGCGCAGGGCCACGCCGTTCTCGGCCGCCTGCTCGCCCGAGCGGCCATAGCCCGCCAGTTCGGCCGCGGTCAGCCGGCGCCCGGTGCTCGCCGCGTCCAGGACCGCGGGCAGGTAGTCACCGAGCAGGTCGGCCGGGACGCCCCCGGCTTCCCGGCTGGCAGCCCGGGTAATCGCGGCCAGGTCCGGGCCCGCCACTCCGCTCGGCCCGGCCGCCTGGCCAGCAGCGCTGGCCGCGCCTGCCGCGGCCGGACTGGCCTGGCTGGCCGATCTTGCAGGCTTGCCCGGCCCGGACCCGACCGGCATGGCCGCCCTCCCTGGCTCGCCGCCATGAAGTTGCCGGAAGCAGGCAAGATCATGGCCCGTGAAACTGGTTACGTGGGCCAGTGACGGTACTGGCCCGGCAAGAAAGACTGTAACAGTCGTACCCCAACGACAGCCAGGAGGGACCAGTCGCGCCACCCGGCGCTGGAGGGATCACTCATGATCGCGACACCGGCACTGGACCATCCGCTCACGCTCGCCCGGAGGCATGCCGGTGCCGGGCGTGCTAACCGAGGGGGGCGGATGGCTGGTGGTGCTGCTGTGCCGATGACCGGATGGGGCGTCCGGCGGGCCGGCGGCCAGGGTCGCGGCGGGGCGGTTCCTCCCCTCCTGGCGGGCAGGCCGGGGGTTCCAGGGAGCGGGCCCCCTGGAACTGGGGGTTCCAGGGGGTGGCCCCCTGGACCGACGCAGCCCGGGACTGGGGGTTCCAGGGGGTGGCCCCCTGGGACTGCACAGCCAGGTGACCGGATTGTCCGAGCGCTGACGGAGGCGCACTCGGCCTTCCCGGTCAGGCCTGGCCGGGAAGGCCCGGGGACCGGGGCGATCTGGCCAGCAGGAGCCGCTGAAACCCGATAATGAGCACCCTGAGCATCCCGTTCTGGGTGTGGGCCGTCACCATCGGCGCCCTGCTCCTGGTCATCGGGTTCGAGCTGATTGTGGGCGCCCGGCGCGGCGCGCACCGTCCCGGGCTACGCGAGTCCGCGCTGTGGACCGGGGCGGTCGTCCTGCTGGCTGTCCTGTTCGGCCTCGGGCTGGGCTGGCTCGGTGAGCCTGCGGCGGCCCGGCAGTTCTTCGCGGGCTGGCTGACTGAGTACAGCTTGTCCCTGGACAACCTGTTCATCTTCGTGCTGCTGATCGGCCACTCGAAGGTCCCGGAGGAACAGCACAGCCGGATCCTGCTGATGGGCGTGATGATGGCCCTGGGCCTGCGCGGCATCTTCATCGCCGTCGGGGCGTCGGCGCTGAACCGCTTCAGCTGGCTGCTGTACGTGTTCGGGGCGCTGCTGATCTACACCGCGGCCCGGCTGGTCTTCGGCCACAGCGGGCCGGGCACCGACCAGCCGCCGCGCGATGGCGTCCTGCTGCGCCTGGCCCGGCGGGTGGTGCCGGTGTCCGAGCACGCCGACGGCTCGCGCCTGATCACCCGGGTCGACGGCCGGCGGATGGCCACGCCGGTGCTCTTCCTGATCATCGCGATTGCCGCCACCGACCTGGCCTTCGCCCTGGACTCCATCCCGGCGATCTTCGGGCTGACCCGCGAGCCTTACCTGATCTTCACCGCGAACATGTTCGCCCTGCTCGGACTGCGGCAGCTGTACTTCCTGATCGGCGGGCTGCTGAACCGGCTGGTGCACCTGTCGGCAGGCCTGGCGGTCATCCTGGGCTTCATCGGCTTCAAGCTGGTGACCGAGGCCCTGCTGGAGTCGGGCGTGCATCACGTCGGCCCGGTGCCGGTCCCGCACATCAGCACCGACTTCTCGCTGCTGGTCATCGCGGCCGTGCTGGTGGTGGTGACGGTCACGAGCCTGCTGGCAGGCCGCCGAGCCCGGCGTCAGGCCCGTCCGCCGAGCACCGAGACGGAGCAGGCTCGTCGCGAGGCAGCCGAGCTGGCCGCGCCGGAACCGCCGGCCGCGCCGGAACTGCATGCCGCGCCGGAACCGCCGGCCGAGCCGTCAGCGGCTAGACAGCGGGTGACGGTTCGGGGCCGGGCGGGACCTCCAGCTGCAGGTAGCTGAGGCCGCGCAGGTCCAGCCAGGCCCGGTCTTCCCCGCGGGCCAGCCGGATCACGACCGCACCGCAGGCCGGGCACCGGGCCACCATGCCCGGACCCGCCGGGTAGACCAGGGTCTGCGCGACCGCGCCGCGGTTGCCGCACGACGCGCACTGGGCCCGCGCCGCGGTGATGTCCACCGCGAACAGCTCGCCGAGCGTGCCGCCGAGTACGTTCCCGTCCAGGTAATCCGTCATCTCCCGGCTCCTCCCGTTCGCGCCAGCCATCCCGGCCGGGCTATCCCCCGGTCGGCCCGAACCGCTCCGTCTTGATCCGCCCCGGATCGTGGCCCGCCGCCGTGAGCAGCTCGGCCGCCGCGGTCACGAAGCCGGTCGGGCCGCACACGAAGACGGCCGGGGCCCGGTCCGGCCCCCAGCTTCCGGCGGTCAGGTCGGCGGCGGTGATGCGGCCCGCCGGGCGGCCCGATCCCGGCGGCGCCGAGCGGGTGTACACGAGCTGCACGTCCAGCCCGGCGCGCTGCAGGCCGGCCAGCTCGCCGGCGTAGATCACGTCGTCCGGGCTGCGCGCGGAGTACACCAGCCGGAACGGGATGCTGGCCGCGGCCGCCGCGCGGGCCCGCAGCATCGCCATCAGCGGGACGATCCCGCTGCCCCCGGCGACCAGCAGCACCGGCGCCGGATCGGCGGCGTCCCACAGGAACCAGCCGCCGATCGGGCCGCGCAGCTCCAGCGGGTAGCCCGCCGCGAGCACCCCGGCCAGGTACGGTGACACCTCGCCGTCCGCCAGCCGCTGGACAGTCAGCTCCAGCCGGGTGCCGTCGGCGGCCGACGCGATCGAGTACGACCGCTGCGCGGAGTACCCGTCGGCCGCCGTCAGCCGGACGTCCACGTGCTGACCCGGCGCGTGGCCGGGCCAGCCGGGCACCTCCAGCGTGATCGTGCGCGCTGTCGGCGTCTCGTCACGAACGTCGGTGACCTTGCCGACCAGCCAGGTCAGTCGCCCCAGTACCGCTGCTCGCGCCATGGATCCCCGTAGTGGTGGTAGCCGAGCGTCTCCCAGAACCCCGGCTCGTCGGTTTCCAGCAGGTCGATCCCGGTCAGCCACTTGGCCGACTTCCACAGGTAGAGGTGCGGCACCAGCAGCCGGGCCGGGCCGCCATGCTCCGGCTCCAGGTCATCGCCGTCGTAGCGGAACGCGACCCACGCCTGGCCGTCCAGCAGGTCGGCCAGCGGCAGGTTCGTGGTGTACCCGCCGTAGGAGCGGGCGAGCGCATACTCGGCGGCGGTCTCCACCCCCGACATCAGCGTGTCGAGCGAGACGCCGCGCCAGCCCGTGCCCAGCTTGGACCACTTGGTCACGCAGTGCAGGTCGACGGTGATGTCCTCGGCGGGCAGCTGGCGGAAGGCCGTCCAGTCCCACGCATGCACCTGGCCCGTCTCGGTCCTGATCTGCAGCTGCCAGGCGCGGGTGTCGACCTTCGGCGTCGGGCCGGCCGACAGGACCGGGAAGTCCGTCACCAGGTACTGGCCCGGCGGCAGGTGCTCGCCGCCCGGCCGCCGCCGCCCGGTGAAACCCGGCGAGACAATACCCATGAACGTAACCCCTCCAGCTGACGGCGCTAATTCAGGCGGGTCATCCAGTCGGCCGGAACCCGGCCGGCCGGGCCCGGCACCGGCTGATCGGCCGGATGACTGTCCGGCCGGGCCAGCTCGGGGCCTGACTGGTACATCTCGCTGGACGGGTAGCTCCAGAACCAGGACTCGCCCGGCTCGAAGCTGGTCACGATCGGGTGCCCGGTCTCGGCGGCATGCCCGCTGGCGTGCTGGGACGGTGATGAGTCGCAGCAGCCGATATGCCCGCACTGGGCGCACCGGCGCAGGTGGAACCACCAGCCCCCGGCCGCCTCGCACTCCATGCAGCCAGTCCCGCTCGGCGGGACCGCGGGGTCGATCCCCGGTTGTGCCGTCATCCGGCCGCTCCTTCCTCTTGCTCGCCTGGCCGCTGCGGCCCGGCGGCTTCCGCCCCGGCCGGGGCGGCCAGCGGCAGCCGCACCTGGAACCGGGTGTCGCCCGGCTCCGAGACGACCCGCAGGTCACCGTGATGAGCATTCACGACGATCCGCCAGGAGATGTCCAGTCCCAGGCCCGTCCCCTGCCCCACCGGCTTGGTGGTGAAGAACGGCTCGAAGATCCGGTCCTGGATCTCGGGCGCTACCCCCGGCCCGGTGTCACCGATCTCGACCAGGACCTGGTCCCGCTCGCGGGCCGTCCGGATGGTGAGAGTGCCCGCCGTGCCCATCGCGGAAACCGCATTGTCGATGAGGTTGGTCCAGACCTGGTTGAGCTCGCCGGGGAAGCACGGGATATCGGGCACCGACCGGTCGTAGTCCCTGACCACCGTGATGTCGGGGCCGATCTTGCCGCCCAGCATCATCAGCGTGCTGTCCAGCAGCTCATGCACGTCGGTCACCTGGAACGGCGCGCGGTCCAGCTGCGAGTACTGCTTCGCCGCCCCGACCAGCGCGGAGATCCGCGCCGTGGAGTCGTCGATCTCGTTCATCAGCAGCTCGGACTCGATGGTGTAGGCGATCCACCGCACCGAGCCGTCCAGGGCGGCGGCCACGCCGTCAGGCGGTACCGAGTCGGCCACGCTGGCCTCGACCCGGTCCAGCCAGCTGCGGTCCAGGCCGCCCTGCACGTAGATCGGGGCCAGCTGCCAGCCGCCCTCGATGCCGTGGTCCTCCAGCCAGTCGGTGACCTCGTCCTCGGCGTCGGAGGCCTCCAGCGGGCTCAGCGCGGGCGCCTTGGAGACCCGCTCGGCGGCCTCGTTCTGCAGCGCGATCAGGACTTCCATGGTCGCGTTGTCATACCGCCTGGCGGCGATCGCGCCGAGCTTGCCGCGCATCCCCGCGACCCGCTCGCGCAGCGTCGCGGTGGCCCGGACGGCGGCGGCGGCCGGGTTGTTGAGCTCGTGGGCAAGGCCCGCCGTCAGCGTGCCGAGCGCCAGCAGCCGCTCACGCTGGCCGATCGCCTCCTGCGTGTTCTTATGGCCGAATAGCAGGCCCTCCAGGAGGTGTGCCGCCATCGGGAACCACTCGGTCATCAGCTCGGCGAACTTTTCAGCGTCCAGCACGAAGAACCGGGATGCGACAGTGGCTCTCATCGAGTTGTTGTACACCTGCCGGACCCGGTCGCCGAGGTAGGCGTAGAAGGCGCCCGCGTAGACGCCGGGACTGCTGGCCCGGTGCACCTCGATCTCATCGCCGCCGACCCGCTGCAGCAGCACGACCTCCCCGCTGAGCAGCACGTAAAAGCAGGTCGCGGGATCCCCCTGGGAGTACACCAGGCCGGGCTCGATGCGCTCCACCCGGCCCTCGGCGCACAGCCAGGCGAGCTGATCATCGGTCAGCTTCTCGAACAGGAACAGGCTGTGCAGCTCCTCGGCGCTGCACTGCGCGCTGCCGTCTCCGGCCGGGCCGCTGCTGGCGCCGCCTGCGGCGGCTTGCGGCGTTGCTGTCACAGTTTCTCCAGGTATCTGTGCACGAGCATGACGGCCATCGCCCCCTCGCCGACCGCCGAGGCGACCCGCTTGGCCGACTCGGCCCGGACGTCGCCGGCCACGAAGACGCCGGGGACGCTGGTCTCCAGGTGGTACGGCGCCCGGTCCAGGGTCCAGCCCGGCGGCCGTGCGCCGTCCGGGGACAGGTCGGGCCCGGCCGGGATGAAGCCCCGCTGATCGCGGGTGAGCACGCCGTCCAGCCAGCCGGTCAGCGGGGCCGCGCCGATAAACACGAACAGGTACTGCGCGTCGGCGGTCTCGGTCGCCCCGGTGTTGCTGTCCCGGAGAGTGAGCTGCTCCAGGTGGTTGCCGCCATGCGCCTCGGCGACCTCGGTGCACGTGCGGACGGTGATGTTCGGGATCTGCGCGATCTGCTGGATCAGGTAGTACGACATCGACTTGCGCAGCGACGGCCCGCGCACCAGGATCGTCACCGACCTGGCGTGCCGGGACAGGTAGACCGCCGCCTGCCCGGCTGAGTTTGCGCCGCCCACGATGTACACGTCGCGGTCCGTGCAGCCCTTGGCCTCCGTCAGCGCCGACCCGTAGAACACCCCGCGACCGGTCAGCTTCCCGATGCCGGGCGCGGCGAGCTTCCGGTAGGTGACCCCGGTGGCCAGGATCACCGTCTGCCCGCCGATCGAGGTGCCGTCCGCGAACCGGACGGTGCGCGCCGAGCCGCTCACATCCAGGCCGACCACCTCCCGGGTGGTCAGCAGCTCGGCCCCGAACTTGGTCGCCTGCATGCGGGCCCGGCCGGTCAGCTGAGAACCCGACACCCCGTCCGGGAAGCCCAGGTAATTCTCGATCCGGGAACTCTGCCCGGCCTGGCCGCCGGTGGCGGTCCGCTCCACCAGCACGGTCTGCAGTCCCTCCGAGGCGCCGTACAGCGCGGCACCCAGGCCGGCCGGCCCGCCGCCGATGACGATCAGGTCGTAAAACCCCGTCGAGGGTGTGGTGGCCAGGCCGACCCGGGCGGCAAGCTCGGCATCGGTGGGCTCGACCAGCACCTGGCCGCCGGGGGTGACCACGATCGGCAGCCGCAGGGCATCCGCCGCCTGGCCACTGCCCGCGGCCAGCGCCGCGCCTGGTTCCGCGCCGCCGGCATCGGCCGGCGGCCCGGCCACCTCGGCCAGTTGCTTCCCGGCTATCTCGGCCAGGCGGCGGCCGACCGCGTCCTCGGCCGAGTACCAGCGGTAGGGCACCTGGTTGCGGGCCAGGAACTCGCGGACCTCCGAGGACCGGGCCGACCACCGGTGCCCGATGACCTTGGTTTCCGGGACCGGCTGGTAGTCGTCGGCCTTCCATGCTTCCAGCATCGAGTCGATCGCCGGGTAAAGCTTCTCCTCGGGCGGGTCCCAGGGCTTGAGCAGGTAGCTGTCGACGTCGACCAGGTTGATCGCGTCGATCGCGGCGTTGGTGTCGGCATAGGCGGTCAGCAGTGCCCGGCGGGCCCCGGAGTACAGGTCCATGGCCTGCTCCAGGAACTGGATCCCGTTCATCTGGGGCATCCGGTAGTCCGCCAGCATCAGGGCCACCTGATCGCCGCGCAGCTTCATCTCCCGCAGCGCGTCCAGGGCCGCCTCGCCCGACTCCGCCCGCACGATGCGGTACTGCTCGCCGTAGCGCCGGCGCAGGTCCCTGGCCACCGCACGGGACACGCCAGGGTCATCATCCACGGTCAGTATCGCTGTCCGCGGGGTACCGCCAGCCGCCGTCACCGGCATCGGTGCTCCACCTGCCTCCTCGCGCCCCCTCGGCCGCCCGGCGAGTCCCGGGAGCCCACGTTCCCCATCGTAAAGACCGTGTCCAGCCAGCCCGGCACCCACCTTGTGGCGCATTTTTGCCCCCCGGCCGGCCGCCGTGTATCCCGGAGGGCCACCCCCTGGAGCCCCCAGCAGCACTGCCAAGTAACCCAGTGGGCCACCCCCCTGGAACCCCCAGCAGCACTGCGTGAGGGGGCGCGGCAACATGGAACGATGTCATCGGACAGACGACTGCATCAGGGAGGCGACATGCCAGGGACCCCGCGCACGCCGCTGCGCAAGCGCGCGGCGTGGCAGGCGCTCGAGCGGCACCACGAGCAGATCGCCGGGCGGCACCTGCGGGACCTGTTCGCCGCCGACCCCGGCCGGGGGGAACGGCTGACCGCGGAGGCCGCGGGCATCTACCTCGACTACTCCAAGCACCGCATCACCGACGAGACCATGGCCCTGCTGGTCGACCTGGCCAGGGAATCGGGCGTGCCGGAGCGCCGGGACGCGATGTTCGCCGGCGAGCACATCAACACCTCCGAGGACCGTGCCGTCCTGCACGTCGCGCTGCGGATGCCGCGCACGGCCAGCCTGGTGGTGGACGGGCAGGACGTGGTGGCGCAGGTGCACGAGGTGCTGGACCGGATGCGCGGGTTCGCCGAGCGGGTCCGTTCCGGGGAGTGGAAGGGCTTTACCGGCAAGCCCATCCGCAACATCGTCAATGTCGGCATCGGCGGCTCTGACCTGGGGCCGGTCATGGCCTACGAGGCGCTGCGGCACTACGCGCGGCGCGACCTGACGTTCCGGTTTGTCTCCAATGTCGATTCCACCGACTTTGTCGAGGCGACCCGGCACCTGGCCGCCGACGAGACGCTGTTCATCATCTCGTCCAAGACCTTCGGCACGCTGGAGACGCTGACCAACGCCACCTCGGCCCGCGACTGGGTGGTCGGCGAGCTGGGCGACGAGGCCGCGGTGGCGCGGCACTTCGTGGCGGTGTCCACGAACGCCAGGCGGGTGGCGGAGTTCGGCATCGACACCGCGAACATGTTCGGCTTCTGGGACTGGGTCGGCGGGCGGTACTCGATGGACTCCGCCATCGGGCTGTCCACGATGCTGGCCATCGGCCCGGACAACTTCGGCGAGCTGCTGGCCGGCTTCCGCGAGATGGACGAGCACTTCCGCACCGCCCCGCTGGAGGCGAACCTGCCGGTGCTGATGGGCCTGCTCGCGGTCTGGTACGGCGGCTTCTTCGACGCCCAGGCCATCGGCGTCATGCCGTATGAGCAGTACCTGAAGCGGTTCCCGGCCTACTTGCAGCAGCTCACCATGGAGTCCAACGGCAAGAGCGTGACGACCGGGGGCGATCCGGTCGATTACCAGACCGGCGCGATCTACTGGGGTGAGCCCGGCACTAACGGCCAGCACAGCTTCTACCAGCTGCTGCACCAGGGGACCCGGCTCATCCCGGTGGACCTGATCGGGTTCGGCCAGTCGGTCAACCCGCTGCGCGAGCACCACGACCTGTTGTCGTCCAACGTGTTCGCGCAGGCCCAGGCGCTGGCCTTCGGCAAGACCGAGGAGCAGGTGCGCGCCGAGGGCACGCCCGAGCACGTGGTGCCGCACCGCGTCATGCCGGGCAACCGGCCCACCAGCGTGCTGCTGTGCCGGCTGCTCACGCCGCGGCTGCTCGGCTCGCTGGTCGCCCTGTATGAGCACAGCGTCTTCACCCAGGGCGCGATCTGGGATGTCGACTCGTTTGACCAGTGGGGGGTAGAACTCGGCAAGGTGCTAGCCCAGCAGATCGCGCCGGAGCTGGAGAGCGCGCAGGAGCCCGAGCCCAGCCACGACTCGTCCACCAACGAGCTCATCCGCCGGTACCGGTCGCTGAAGGCCGGCTCCTGACGGCGCCCCCGCAGCCGGGCGCGCACAGGTACACAGATCACGACATATCGAGAGGCCGACGCATGTCAACAGATAAGCCGATGCAGCTGGGGATGATCGGGCTCGGCCGGATGGGGGCCAACCTCGTCCGCCGGCTCATGCGCGACGGCCACCAGTGCGTCGCCTACGACGTCAGCGCCGACGCGGTCAAGGCACTGGCGGCCGACGGCGCGCAGGGCGCCACCAGCCTGGCGGAGTTCGTCAGCCAGCTGGACCGGCCCCGGGCCATCTGGATCATGGTCCCGGCCGCCGTCGTGCAGCCGACGCTCGATGAGCTCGTCCCGCTGCTGGACGCCGGCGACATCGTCATCGACGGCGGCAATTCCTACTACCGCGACGACATCACCCGGGCCAAGCAGCTGATCACCCGCGGCATCCACTACGTGGACTGCGGCACCAGCGGCGGCGTGTGGGGCCTGGAGCGCGGCTACTGCCTGATGATCGGCGGCGAGACCGAGCAGGTCGAGCACCTGGACCCGCTGTTCAAGACCATCGCCCCCGGCCTGGGGGACGTGGAGCCGACCCCGTCCCGTACCCGGCACGGCACGGCACCACTGGGCTACCTGCACTGCGGCCCGAGCGGCGCCGGCCACTTCGTGAAGATGATCCACAACGGGATCGAGTACGGCATGATGGCGGCCATCGCCGAGGGGCTGAGCATCATCAAGCACGCCGACGCCGGGCAGCACCCCGAGACCGCCGACGCCGAGACGACGCCGCTGCGCACCCCGGAGGCCTACCAGTACAGCATTGACGTGGGCGAGGTCGCCGAGGTGTGGCGCCGCGGCTCGGTGGTGAGCTCCTGGCTGGTCGACCTGACGGCCGAGGCGTTCTCCCGCTCCCCCGGCCTCGGTGAGTTCGCCGGGCATGTCTCCGACTCCGGCGAGGGCCGGTGGACGGTGCTGGCGGCGGTCGACACCGGGGTGCCCGCCCCGGCCATCACCGCGGCGCTGTACGAGCGGTTCGAGTCCCGCGACAACGGCGAGTTCACCGGCAAGATCCTGTCGGCGATGCGCTCGGAGTTCGGCGGCCACGCCGAGAAGAAGAAGGAGGCCTAGCCGCCCGCTACAGCACGCCGAGGATCCCGGTCGCTCCAGTGGCCGGGATTTTCGGCGTCACGGGGCGCGTGCCAGCGCGGCGGGGCCGCAGGCTGGGTATGAACGCTTGCTGAGACCAGATGGGCCAGGAGCCGAGGGGGCGGCGCCGATGGGCGAGCAGCAGAAGGCCAGGAAACAGACCAGCAAGCAGGCGCGCGGCAAGGCACCGGCGGCCAGCCAGCGAGGGAAGCAGTCGCCGGCCGGGCGGCCGGAGGCCCGGGCGCCGAAAGGCCAGCGGCGGGCCGCGCCGAAGGTAGACGAGCAGGCAGTCCTCGACTTCCTGATGAAGGTGACCGGGGACGCCGCGGCCGCCTCGGGCGGGATAGCGGTGGCGATCGGGGACCGGCTGGGCCTGTACGCCGCGATGGCGGGCGCCGGGCCGGTCACGGCGGCCAGCCTGGCCGAGCGCACCGGCCTGGTGGAGCGTTACCTGCAGGAGTGGCTGGCCGTCCAGGCCGGGCTGGGCTACATCACTTATGACCCGCAAGAGCAGACCTTCACGCTGCCCGCCGAGCACGCCGCCGTGCTGGCCGACGAGGACAGCCCGACCTTCCTGGCCGGCGTCTTCCCGGTGCTGCGCTCGATCTACGGGACCGAGGACGGCCTGGTCAACGCCTTCCGCGTGGGCGGCGGAGTGGGCTGGGATGAGCACAGCGACCCGCTGTACCGGGGCACCGCCCGGCTGTTCCGGCCCGGTTACCGGGAGAACATCGTGAGCTCGTGGCTGCCCGCGCTGGAGGGCATGGTGCCGCGGCTCAAGGCCGGCGCCCGGGTCGCCGATGTCGGCTGCGGGTTCGGGTACTCGACCATCATCATGGCGAAGGCCTTCCCGAAGTCGACCTTCACCGGCATCGACTTTCACGGCCCGTCCATCGAGGCCGCGGAGAAGGCGGCGGCGGACGCGGGAGTGAGCGAGCGGGTCAGCTTCGAGATCGCCGGCGGCGCCAACTTCAGGGGCAGCGGGTTCGACCTGGTCACCTGCTTCGACTGCCTGCACGACATGGGTGATCCGGCCGGGGTGGCCCGGCAGGTCCGCCGGGCGCTGGCCGGCGACGGGACCTGGATGCTGGTCGAGCCGGCCGGGAGCGGGACACTGGAGGAGAACTTCCACCCGATCGGCCGGTTCTTCCTGGCCGCGTCGCTGGCGGTCTGCCTGCCCTCGGCCATGGCCCAGCACGGCTCGCAGGCCCTGGGCAACCATGCCGGCGAGGAAGCGCTCCGCGCTGCCGTGCAGCCGGCCGGCTTCACCCGCTGGCGGCAGGTCGCGCAGACCCCGGTCAACGTGGTCTACGAAGCCCGGCCCTGAGCCACGCGGGATTCCGCCAGGCCGGCCGCGCGCTCCCGGCCTGGCGGCCGGCCCCGTGCCGTCTCGTTCTGGCAAGCTGGAAGCCGGCGCGGGGCGGCGGGAGCCGCTGACCCGCGAACGGTAACCCGCGGGACGAGTGAGGCAGGGATCGGCCAGATGCGCTACCGCCCCTTTGACGAGCGCGAGCCCGACGGCCAGTACCGGCGGCTGCTCGGGCGCATCGCGGCCGACGGGATCCCGGTGCCGACCCGGCAGGGGCCCAAGGCGCTGACGCTGATGCAGCAGGCGATGCGCTTCGAGCTGGCCAACGGCTTCCCGGTGATCACCGAGCGGAGCCTGAAGTCGTTCTGGCGCAAGCCGATCGGCGAGCTGTGCGCGTTCATCAACGGCGCTACCACGCTGGACGAGCTCGCCGCGTTCGGCTGTGACTGGTGGGAGGCGTGGGCCACGCCGGAGAAGACGGCCAGGCGCGGGCTGCCGCCGGGCGACCTGGGGCCGGGTTCCTACGGCGGGGCGTTCCGCCGCTTCCCCACGGCCGGGGGCGGCGAGTTCGACCAGTTCCAGCACCTGGTGGAGCAGCTCACCGAGCTGCCGGGCGACCGCACGCACTTTGTCTCGCCGTGGATCCCGCAATACCAGGTCCGGGGCGCCGGCAAGACACCGCAGACCACGATCGCGCCGTGCCACGGCTGGGTGCACGTCCGCGTCCTGGACGGCGGCCTGCACCTGCACATGTTCCAGCGGTCCGGAGACGTGCCGGTCGGAGTGCCGGCCAACATGGTCCAGTACGCCGCCCTGGCGCTGATGCTGGAGCAGCTCACCGGCATCGGGGCCGTCGCGTACTACCACACGATCTCCGACGCGCACATCTACGACGACCAGCTGGAGCACGTCAAGGTCATGCTGGCCCGCGAGGACCGGCGGCTGCCGACGGTCACGCTCACCGACGCCGGGCGGCAGGTCACCGACATCCACGACTTCCGCGCTGGGCACTTCGAGATCGCCGACTACGAGCCGCACCCCTACATCGGCGGCATCCCGGTCGCGCCGTGACCATCGCGCTGATCGTGGCCGCGGCGGCCAACGACGTCATCGGCCGCGACGGGGCACTGCCCTGGCACCTGCCCGAGGACCTGCGCCGCTTCAAGCGGCTGACGACCGGCCGCCCGGTCGTGCTGGGCCGGCTGACGCACGAGTCGATCGTGGCCCGGCTCGGCCGCCCGCTGCCGGGCCGCACGTCGGTGGTGATCAGCTCGCGCCCGCCGGCGGCGGCCGGGGACGGGGTGGTCTGGGCCAGGTCGGTGGGCGACGCGCTGGCCAGCGCGCGGGCGATCGCGGCCCGGGCCGGCTCGCCGCCCGGCGGCGAGGTCTTCGTCGGCGGCGGCACGTCGGTCTACCAGCAGGCGCTGCCGCAGGCCGACCGCATCTACCTGACCCGGCTGCACCGCGACGTGCCCGGCGACACGACGATGCCGCCGGGCTGGCTGGCGGGCTTCACGCTGGTGGCCCGCGAGGACCGGGACACCGCAGCGCCCGACGGCGGGTACTCGTGGCTGGATTATGAGCGGGAGCCGGCATCGTGAGCCTGTACTGCATGGAGAATGTCCGGACCGCCGAGCAGCTGGCGGAGATGCAGCGGCTCGAGGCCGCCGGGGTGTGCCTGTTCTGCCCCGGCGGGCTGGCCGGGCAGGACCGGCAGGAGGTGCTGCTGCGCACCAAGCACTGGTCGGTCACGCCGAACGCGTTCCCGTATCGGGGCACGAAGCTGCACCTGCTGCTGGTGCCCGACCAGCACGCCGCCGACCTGCTCGACCTGGACCCCGGGGTGCAGGCCGATTTCTGGACGGCGCTGGGCCAGGTCCGCGAGCGCTATGAGCTGGACTACTACGGGCTGGGCGTGCGCAACGGCGACTGCCGGTACACCGGCGCGACCATCGTCCACGTGCACGCGCACGTGCTGGCCGGGCCCCGGGCGGCCGGCCCGGACGGCCCGGTGCGGATGCGGTTCAGCTCCCGGCCGGAGTAGCCGTGCGGATCGGGCCGATGACCGACGAGCACGCGGCGGCGGTGCTCGCGATCTACCAGGCCGGCATCGACACCGGCAACGCCACCTTCGAGACCCGGGTGCCGACCTGGGCGGAGTTCTGCGCGGCGCGGCTGCCAGAGCACCGGCTGGTGGCGGTCAGCGCGGGCACGGTCACGGGCTGGGCCGCGGTGTCGGCGACCTCCAGCCGCTGCGTCTACGCGGGCGTGGTCGAGCACTCGGTCTACGTGCACCCGGACGCCCGGGGCCGCGGCGTCGGCCGGGCCCTCCTCGGCGCGCTGATCGCCTCCACCGAGGCGGCCGGGATCTGGACCATCCAGTCCGGGATCTTCCCGGAGAACACCGCGAGCCTGGCGCTGCACGAGGCGGCCGGGTTCCGCGTGGTCGGGGTCCAGGAGCGGGTCGGCCAGCATCACGGCCGGTGGCGCGACGTCGTCCTGGTCGAGCGGCGCAGCCCCGTGGTCTAGCCAGCGCCCCGGCGCGCAGCCCGACCGGGCCAGCACGGCCGTCCCGGGCAGCGCACCCGCGCGGCGGCTGAGCCCGCGCTCCGCCGCCGCACAGCCCCGCTAGTCCTCGCAGAGCACGGCTTCGCGGGAAACGCGCTCGCCGGGGACCTGCCCGCCGCGCAGCTGCGCGCCGGGCACTGGCACCGGCACGGGCGATGCCGCGCGCCTCGCCGGCCAGAAGGCGGTGAGGGCCGCCAGGGCCCCGACCGCCGCGACCCCCGTGATCACGGCCAGGGCTGGCCGGTAGGCACCCAGCGTCGCCGCCGCCGAGACCGCCCGGTTGGCGCCCCCGGCGTTCACCACCGCCGTCACGACCGCGAGCACGATCGCGCCGCCGACCTGGAAGGAGGTCTGGAACAGGCTGGCGGCCATCCCCTGCTCGTGGTCGGCCACGCCGGCCGTCGCCGACAGGTTCATCGCGGAGAAGCCGAGGCCGAACGCGAGGCCGAGCAGCAGCACGGCCGGCAGGATGACGGCGGGATAGTCGGGTCGCACGCCGACCCGCAGGAAGACGGCATATCCGGCGACCAGGCAGGCGAAGGCGATGACCGTGATCCTGGCGGGCCCGAACCGGCCGATGACCGAGGCCATCCGGGTGGACAGGACCGCGACCACCACGCCAGTCGGCAGGAAGGCCAGCGCGGTGGCCAGCGCCGACCAGCCGGCCAGGCTCTGCAGGTACTGGGTGACCAGGAACTGGAAGGCGACGTAGGAGCCGAACAGGGTGATGGCGCCGATGTTCGCGCGGGTCAGCGCGCCCAGGCGGAACATGCCCAGGCGCACGAGCGGGTGCCGGCTGCGCAGCTCGATGCGGACGAAGGCGGCCAGCAGGACGGCCACGGCCGCGAACGACCCGATGGTCCTGGCTGACGCCCACCCGGCCTGCTGGGCCGAGACGACCGTGTAAACCAGCAGCAGCATCGCGGCGGTTGCCGCGACCGCGCCAGGGATGTCGAAATGCCGGCTCCGGCTGTCCGCCGGCGCCGAGCGCGGGATCGCCAGGACCCCGGCGGCAAGCGTGATGAGCGCCACCGGTGCGGGCACCAGCAGCGTCAGCCGCCAGCTCACCTCGGTCAGCAGGCCCGACAGCACCAGCCCGAGCGAGAAGCCGCTGGCCCCGAAGGCGGAGTACACGCTCATCGCGCGGTTGCGCATGGGGCCCTCGCCAAACGTGGTGGTCAGCAGGGACAGTCCGGCCGGCGCGGTGAATGCCGCGGCCACGCCCTTGATGAACCGCGCGGCGATCAGCAGCCCCGGGCTGCTGACCAGGCCGCCGAACAGCGACGCGACCGCGAACAGGGCCAGTGCCGCGAGGAAGACGCGGCGGCGGCCCAGCAGGTCGGCGGCGCGCCCGCCGAGCAGCAGGAGTCCCCCGTAGCCGAGCACGTAGCCGCTGATGATCCACTGCAGCGACGTGGTCGTCAGGCCGAGGCTCGAGCGGATGTCGGGCAGCGCGACGCCCACCATCGAGACGTCGAGCGCGTCGAGGAACAGCGCTCCGCACAGCACGATCAGCGTGGCCCACAGCCGGGGGCTCCATCTCTGATCCGCGGCGGCGAGCGCCGGGCGCTGCGGGTACGGACGGGGTGCGTCGTGAAGAACGCCGGAGGAGCTCATGCCTGAAATATATGCATGTACACACACTAGGTGCAAACGCAATTAATGTACTTGCATCTAAGGCAACGGGCGGCTAGGATGCGGACGTGGGCGTGACGCAGGGCGTGGAGCAGCAGGCTCCTGCCGGGGACGGGCACCCGGTGGTGACGGCCTGGCGCATGATCACGGCCAGTCATGCCGCGGCATTCGCCGCGCTGGAGCACGAGCTAGGCGACCGGCACGGGCTCGGGGTCAGCGAGTTCGAGGTCCTGGAACGGCTCGCCGAGCACCCCGCGCACAAGTACCGCGCCCAGGAACTGGCTGCTGCCGTGCACCTGAGCCAGAGCGCGACGTCCCGGCTGATCGACCGGCTGGCCAGGCACGGCCTGGTCGAGCGCTGCCTGTGCGACATGGACCGGCGCGGCATCTACGTGACCATTACCGAGGCGGGCCAGCAGCGGCACGCCGAGGCGGCTCCCACCCACCGTGACGTACTGGCCCAGGTCCTGCCAGCGGAGCTACTCGAGCCGCTGTGCGCCTGCTCGCCAGCCGTCTAGGCCGGCAGCGCTAGCACCGCCCGTCCCGGCACCGCCCGGCTGGGGCCCGCCCTCCTCGGCGCCCGCCTCGCCGGTGTCGACCCAGAAGATCTGCACCCCGGCGGCGCGCAGCACGCTCTCGCCGTCGAGTACCGAGTACGGCCCGGCGAAGTAGCACCGGCGCAGCCCGGCCTCGGCGATGAGCCGGGCGCAGGCCGGGCACGGGAACGTCGTCACGTACAGGTCCGCGCCGGCCAGCGAGATGCCCTGCCGGGCCGCCGCTGCGATGATCGCCGCCTCGGCGTGCAGCGCGGTCGACAGGTCGGTTCGCACGCCGCGGCTGAACCCGTCGCGCGGGTCACCGTCGAGGTAGGGCGCGTACTCGGTCGGGTAATGCCGGTTCCACGCGGCGCCGAGCAGCTCATCGCCTCGCACCGCGATGGCCCCGACCTGACGCCACCAGTCCGAGCTCCGGCCGGCCAGTTCCCGGGCCCGGGTGATCATGCCGCGCGGCAGCTCATCGGCGGTGACCTGGCCGTCGAAGCTGGCCGGGCGCTGAGCGCGGCTCCAGGCCCGGTCCCAGCGCAGGAACGACGGGTCGAAGATCAGGGTTCGGCCGCGGCCGAGGTCATGCCGGGCGGCCAGATCCCGGGTGATCTCCTCGTCCGGCAGCACCAGCGGGTCGCCGGTCACCGCGGCGGGCAGGTCATCCGGCTCGATGACCGTGATGGTGGCGTGCGGCAGCGCCAGCCGCAGGTACTGCGCGGCCCGCTCGGGCGGCAGCGCCCTGATGTCCTTGGCCAGACTCGGGTAGCTGACCCGGAACCCCGGGCCGAGCACCAGCACGCTGGCGGCGTCCGGGTGCCGGGCGAGCAATGCCTCGTATCCGCCGTGGATGACGGGCAGGTAGAGCAGGATCTGCTTCAATTCACCGGCCGGCTGGCCCGCGCCAGCTCGTCCCCTGCCTGCCCGGCCGGTCCCGGCTGGTCTCGCTCCGTGGCGCCCGCGGCCGGGGTGTCCGCGGCGTCCGGGGCTGCGTCGGGCTCGGGGATGCCCAGCTGGATCCGGCGCAGCCGCGCCGAGGTGCTGACGGTCGCCATCCGCTCCAGCACCTCCACTCGCCCGCAGTACCGCTCCTCCAGCTCGCGGATCTCCTCGGTCGTGTAGGTGTCAGCCGTCGCGACCAGGACATCCGGGCCAACGGTCTTGATCAGCTCCCACCGCGGCCGGCCGGCGTGCTTGAGGGTCACCAGGCCCACGCCGCGCTGGTGCGTCACCATGCGCAGCCGCTCCATCTGCGGCACGGCCGGCCGGCCCTCACCCTTGCGGGCCCGGATCTTGTCGTCGCTGTCCAGCCCGACGATGAGGAAGTCCCCGAAGCGCCGCGCGGCCTCCAGGTACATCGAGTGACCTTCGTGAATGATGTCGAACGAGCCGCTGGTCAGCACGACCCGCAGGCCCAGCGTCTTCAGGGCGCCGACGATGGTCTCGATCTGGTCGTAGCTCTCCACGAAGCGCAGCTCGAAGTTGGAGGCATCGGCGAACAGGCTGCTGGACAGCTCCTGCGAGCCCAGCAGCGGACGGCCCGGCGCCGCGTACTGCCCGGCCCGTGACGGCGCCGCCCCGTTCCGGCCGCTGCCGCCGCGGCGGATCAGCTGTCCCACCCGGCTCACGCGCCTGCTCCGCTCATGGCTCCTGCCCTGGGGTCGCGCTGGGACTCGGCGGTGAGGCTCAGCGGTTCCGGCTCCCGGCTTGCCGGGGATTCCAGGGGAACCGGCCCCCTGCGCACCTCCGCTCACCAGTCCGGCTCAGCCTACCCGCCGGACGGCCCGCGCCCGGGCAGATGCGGCGGTGCTGCCCGCTCACCGGCCGGGGTGGCCGGCGGCCAGCGCCGGAGCGTGCCCGGCGGCCCACCCGGCGGCGAACGTGCCGAAGTCCGCGACGTCGGACTCCAGCACGAACAGGCCGCGCGCCGGGACGCTGGCCCCGAGCTCCAGCAGCAGCGGCGTGAAGTGAACGTCCACCGCGAGCAGGTGATCGGGCGCTCCGCCCAGCAGAACCGGGACCGCGGCCTTGCCCGCCAGGCTCCCGGTCCCGAGCCGGTCCAGGAACGACTTGAGCAAGCCGGAGTAGGTCGCCTTGTACGTCGGGCTGGCAATCACCAGCACATCACCGCCCAGCACTTCCTTGACCGCGGCGTCCGCCGCCGCGTCGGCCGGGTCGAGCACCCGCGGGCCGAGCACGGCCAGGTCAACGTCGCTGACCGCCGCGTCCGGGAGCACCCCGGCCAGGGCGCCGCCCAGCGTGCGGGCCAGCAGGTGGGTGCGCGAGTCCGGGCGGGGGTTGCCCGTCACGGTCACGATCTGCAGCGCGGCCACGGCATCTCCTCCGGAGCGGGGAACGGGATCGGGACTGCCACGTCTGGCGAGCCTACGTCTGGCCGGCACGGCGCCGGGCCTGCCAGCCGTCGCGGGTCGGCAGCGTAAAACGAGTGCCAGATGATGGCCTGGACGACGATGTAGCTCAGCGCGACGCAGCGGATCGCGGAGGCGGTGCGGGCCGCTACCGCCGTCAGGGTCGTCGCGGCCGGCCCGGCGGGACCGCTCGCGGAGGTGGCCGGCACCGGCCGCAGCGTCAGGTAACCGGCCGCCAGCATGGCCCGATGATAGGACTTAACCGGTTCGGCCGGGCCTGGCCTGCGCTGTCCGGGGCCGCGGCCGGTCATCAGGGGCGGCCAATCGGGGTAGGCCAGGGAGGCGGGGACTGAGGGACCAGGGGTGACGGGCCCGCGGCGGGCGGGAGTCACCTGGCCAGCCAGGCAGGGAGGATGCCATGACGGGGGCAGCGGATTTCGTGATCGGGATGCCTGCCCGGTGCAGCGACGGGCCCTGCGGCGAGGTCAGCCGCATCGTCATCGACCCGGTCGCGCAGAAGGTCACGCACCTGGTCATCGAGCCGAAGCACCGGCCGGGCCTGGGCCGGCTGGTGCCGGTCGACCTGGTCAGCGGGTCATCCGGCGGGATCGTCCTGGACTGCACCACCGCGCATTTCCAGGCCCTGGACTGCGCCGAGGAGACGCAGTTCATCCCGGACGAAGGCGGCTATTCGGCCTATGGCCCTGGTCAGGTGCTGGCCTGGCCGTACTACGGCCTGGGCGGCGGCATCGGGATGGGCGCGGGCACGGCCATGGACGGCATGTCACCGACGGTCCGCTACGACGCCGTCCCGCCCGGCGAGGTGGATGTGCGGCGCGGCGATCACGTCTACGCCAGCGACGGCGCCATCGGGCGGGTGCAGGGCCTGGTCGTGGACCCGGCCAGCCATCACGTGACGCACGTGCTGCTCCAGGAGGGGCACCTGTGGGACCGCAAGGAGGTGGCCATCCCGGTCACCGTCGTCACCCGGACCGATGCCGGGATCATGCTGAGCATCAGCAAGGCCGAGGTGGGCGACCTGCCGCCGGTCAGCCTCGGGAACTAACGTCCGCTACCCCGTGATGGCCAGGCTGAACGGGAGGACGGCGGGGGCGCCTGCCTCGCGCAGCGCCCTGGCCGCCACGGTCAGCGTCCAGCCGGTTTCGACCTGGTCATCAACCAGCAGCACCGGCCCGGCCGCCTCGGCCAGGGCCGAGCGGACCGGTCCGGGCACGGCTAGCTGCTGCCAGACGGCCTGCAGCCGCTGGGCACTGTTGCGCTGCCGGGCGCCGGGCGCGGCGAGCCGGTCCGGACTGGCGTACTCCAGCGAGCCGGCATAGGGCAGCCGCCCGATGCTGGCGATCTGCTCGCCCAGGCTGGCAATCAGCCGCGGCCGGGTCCGGGACGGGATGGTGACCACCACCGCGGGCCGCTCGGCCCAGGTCCAGTCGGCCAGCACCTGGACGACGGCCGCGACAATGTCCGGCGGCACGGGCTCGTCCGCTGCCGTCCCGTCCCCGGCCGCGCCGGCCAGCAGCGCCCGGAGCCGGGTGCCCCACCCCAGGTCGGTCAGCCGCGCCAGGGCGCGGCCCGGCTCGGCACGGGACTGCTCCGGGATCCGCCCCGACACCGGGACCCCCAGCTCACTCATCCCCGATGGCCACATCTGGCGGGGCGCGAGCTCGCTGCCGGGGCGCAGCAGGCGCTCGCGCGCGGCCTCCGCCGCGGTGTCCGACACCGTGACCGGCCAGGCCCGGCCGGTGCAGTTGTCGCAGCGGCCGCACGGCTCGGCGCCGGGGTCATCCAGCTCCCGGCGCAGGTATTCCATGCGGCAGCCGCCATCCTCGATATAGCCGAGCATGGCCCGCTGCTCCCTGGCCCGCTCGGCGGCCACCCGCGCGTAGCGCTCCGCATCGTAGGACCAGGCCTGGCCGGTCGCCGTCCAGCCGCCGCTGACCCGGCGGACGGCGCCGTCCACGTCCAGGACCTTGAGCATCATCTCGAGCCGGGACCTGGTCAGGTCGATCCTCGTCTCCAGCGCCGCCGTGGACAGCGGCCGGCCGGCCCGCTCCAGGGCGGCGAGCGTAGCCCGCACCACCGGCTCTGGCGGGAAGGCCAGGGAGGTGAAGTAGGCCCAGATGTCGGCGTCCTCCCGGCCGGGCAGCAGGATGACATCCGCCCGGTCGACGCCGCGGCCGGCCCGCCCGATCTGCTGGTAGTACGCGATCGGCGACTGCGGGGCACCCAGGTGAGCGATGAAGGAGAGGTCGGGCTTGTCGAACCCCATGCCCAGCGCGCTGGTCGCGACCAGTGCCTTGATCTCGTTCCCGAGCAGGGCGTTCTCCGCGGCCACCCGGGTGGCGTGGTCATCGCGCCCGGTGTAGGCGGCGACCAGGTGGCCGCGGTCACGCAGGAACTCCGCGACCTCATGGGCGGCGGCCACGGTCAGGGTGTAGATAATGCCCGAGCCGGTCAGCCCGGCCAGGCGCTCGGCGAGCCAGCCCAGCCGCTGCTGCGCCGTGGGCAGTCGCACCACGGCCAGGTGCAGGCTCTCCCGGTCCAGCGAGCCGCGCAGCACCAGCGTCCCGGCGCTGTCGCCCGCGCCGAGCTGCTCGGCGACATCACGGGCGACCCGCGCGTTGGCCGTCGCGGTTGTCGCCAGCACCGGGATCTCCGGCGGCAAGCCCGCCAGCAGGGTCCGCAGCCGGCGATAGTCGGGCCGGAAATCGTGCCCCCAGTCGGAGATGCAGTGCGCCTCGTCGACCACCAGCATCCCGGCAGCGGCCATCAGCCCGGGCAGCACCGCATCCCGGAAGCCGGGGTTATTCAGCCGCTCCGGGCTGACCAGCAGGACGTCCACGGCGCCGGCCGAGACCTCGGCATAGACCTCCGCCCAGTCGTCGGCGTTCGCCGAGTTGACCGTCCGGGCCACGATCCCGGCTCGCTGCGCCGCCCCGATCTGGTTGCGCATCAAGGCGATCAGCGGCGACACGATCACCGCGGGCCCGGCGCCGCGGGCCCGCAGCAAGGCGGTCGCCGTGAAGTACACCGCCGACTTCCCCCAGCCCGTGCGCTGCACCACCAGCGCCCGGCGCCGGCCGCTGACCAGTGCCTCGATCGCGGTCCACTGATCGTCGCGCAGCCGCGCTCCCGGCCCGGCCAGCGCCGCCAGCCGCTCCTGCGCCTCGCGGCGCAGCCCGGCGCTGCCCTCGCCCGGCCCGGTTCCCTCCGCCATGCCTTCTTTGCTATCACCGGGCGGTGACGGCCGCCGGCCCGGCGCTGGTGACGGCGCCGCATCGGCCGTAAGCCAGGATGGGGTCGTGAGCCAGGAGGGTGACAGGACGGGCGCGCCGGAGCGTTACCGCCTGTACTCCGACCTCGCGTCGTGGTGGCCGCTGATCTCACCGCCCGGCGAGTACGCCGAGGAGGCCGCCTACCTGGCCGCCGTGCTCGGCTCCGCGCCGGGGCCGGTGCATGAGGTGCTGGATCTCGGCAGCGGCGGCGGCCACAACGCCGTGCACCTCAAGGACCGGCTGTCGCTGACCCTCCTGGACCTGTCGGAGCAGATGCTGGCGGTGTCCCGTCAGCTCAACCCCGAGTGCGCGCACGAGCAGGGCGACATGCGCACCGCCCGGCTCGGCAGGACCTTCGATGCCGTCCTGGTCCACGATGCGATTGACTACATGACCAGCCAGGATGACCTGCGGCAGGTGATCGAGACGGCCTTCGCGCACTGCCGCCCGGGCGGGATCGCGCTGTTCGTGCCGGACTACACCGCCGAGACGTTCCGTGCCTCCGGCGGTCACGGCGGCGGCGGCCGCGACGCGGCCGGCCGCCAGGCCAGCTTCCGCGAGCGGGCCTTTGACCCCGATCCGGCCGACGGCTGGATCCAGGTGGAGTACGAGTTCACCCTGCAGGAGGCCGATGGCCGGGTCACGATGGTCCGCGAGTCGCACCGGCTGGGCGCCTTCAGCAGCGCCACCTGGCAGCGCCTGCTCGCTGCGGCCGGGTTCGAGCTGGAGTCCGGTCACGGCCCGGCGGCTAGCCAGGCGCCCGCCGGCCGCCGTCCGCAGAACCTGTTCGTCGCGGTGCGGCCGGAGTGACCCGCTGCGCGCCCGGGCTGATCGTTGATCAGCCGGCGAGGCCGCGAGCCGGGCATTTCCGGCGCCTCGCGAACGCCAGCCAGAATCCAGCGCCATAGCGAACAGGAAATGGCGCCGCCAGAGCCGGCACGAGCGGCGGGCGCGTCGTTGCGGGGCCCGGCTCACCTGCGTTTCAGCGGCTACAGCAGAGGGCGTATATCCAATAGCCGTAACAGTACGGCGACTTTTACCAAGCGCCAGGACAATTGATCCGCAATAGCGCAGGATGTTGGACTGGCGGCGGAGCCGGGGCGGCTTGCCGTGCCAGGCCTGCGCGCACGGGATCGATCCAGGAGTGGCCACATGGGCGTACCCAGCTCGGCAGGACCCGACCTCGGACGTACCCCGCACCGGAGGCTCCGGTCCACCTTCATCGCGATGGTCGTCGCGCCCGCCGTCTGCCTGACCGTGCTCTGGCTGGCGGCGGTCAGCCTGACTCTCGCCGGCCTGCTCGACGGGCACCGGCTCGCCTCGCTCAGCCACAGCCAGCTGGCCGAGGTCGCGCTGGTGGCCGTCGCCGGAGCGCTCGTCGTCGCGGTCACGCTCGTGCTGGCCGGCTCCTTCGCCCGCCGGGTGGCGCGCGACCTGTCCGGCCTGACCGTCGCGGCCCGGCGGCTGGCCGCCGGCCAGCAGGTCCAGGCTGATGCGGCAGACAGCAAGCCCGGTACCGCAGCGGCCGGGACCGTCTCGCAGCGCGGCACCAGGACGACCGAGATTGCCGAGGCCACGGGAGCTATCGCCGGCCTGCAGCAGGCCGCGGCGGCCGCGGCGGCGGGCGAGGCCGGCCTGCGCGACGGCCTGCGGCAGGTCATCGTCAGCCTGGCGCGGCGCAACCAGTCACTGCTGCAGCGCCAGCTCCGCCTCATCGACGCTCTGGAGCAGAAGGCGGCTGACCCGGCTGCGCTGGCCGACCTGTTTGCCCTCGACCACCTCACGACCCGGATGCGCCGTCATGCCGAGAGCCTGGCCATCCTGGCCGGCGCGGCGCCCGGCCGGTCATGGCGCGAGCCCGTGCCGGTGATCGACGTCATCCGCGGCGCCATGGCCGAGGTCGAGGACTATCAGCGCGTCGCCGTCGTGACCAGGGCTGAGGATGCGATCTCAGGATCGGCCGCCGCCGACATGATCCACCTGCTCGCCGAGCTGATCGAGAACGCGACGCTGTTCTCCCCGTCGGGAACGCCGGTTGAGGTCCGGGCCGGCCGGGTCGCCAATGGCTTCGCCATTGAAGTGGACGACCGGGGCCTGGGCATCGAGCCCGGGCAGCTGGCCGAGATCAACCGGCAGCTGGACGACCCGCCCGACTTTGACCTGGCCAATTCCGATCGCCTCGGCCTATTCGTCGGCGGCAAGCTCGCCGCCCGCTATGGCGTGCGGGTGTCGCTGCGGCCGTCTCCCTATGGGGGGACCACGGCCATCGTGCTGCTGCCCGCCAGCATCGTGGTGCCCGTCGGCGGAGCCGGCATCGCCCTGCAGCCCGCGACCGAGCACCCGGCCATCAGCGCCGCGCCGGGCGGGCGCCCCGGCGAGCCACTGGCCCTGGTCGGCCCGCGGCCCGTCCCGCCGGGGCCGCGGACGACAGCGCCGCCCGTCGTGACCGCCCCGGCCAGCTCGGCGTCACCCGCGTCAGCCGGGCAACCCGTCCTGCCAGCGCAGCCAGTGCCGCCGGCTCCGCTGCCGCCCGCCGTCAGCTCGCCCGCGGGCGGCGCGCCGCCGGCCGGCTCGCCGGGGCCGTCCGCGGCACCCGCCATCCCGTCGGTCTGGTCGGTGCCGCCCGGACGCTCGGTCTTCTCGCCGGCGGAGACACCCTCCACCCGGCCCGGGCCGGCGCCTGACCCCGCGCCGTCCGCGCCAGCCGCCCGGTCAGCGCTGCCCGCCCGGTCATCCGCCCCCGCGAAGGCGTCCGCGCCAGCGCCAGCGGCTGGCACCCCGGACAGCGGCACCTACCGCGGCCTGCCGCGGCGGACTCGCCAGGCCAGCCTGTCGCCGCACCTGCGCGACTCCGCGGCGGCGGCCGGCCGGTCATCAGCTTCCGGTCCCCTCCCGGCCCCGGTGGACGAGCGCGCCCCCGAGGAGGCGCGTAATCTCGCGGCGTCGCTGCAGAGCGGATGGCAGCGCGGACGTGCGGCCGACCTGCCGGAGGCTGGCAGCTCGCCGGCCGCCGGCAGCGACCAGGCGGGGCGTGACCCCGCATCTGCCCCAGGCAAGGAGAAGTGATGACGGAGCAGGGCGCAGGCGGCTCGGGGCGGGATCTGAGCTGGCTGCTCGATGACCTTGCCGACCGGGTGGAGGATTTCCGCAAGGCCGTGATCCTGTCCAGGGACGGGCTGGTGATCGCCGCCACCAAGGACCTGGACCGGGAGGACGCTGAGCACCTGGCCGCGCTGGCCTCGGGCCTGCAGAGCCTGGCCAGGGGAGCGGGCGAGCGCTTCGGGGTCGGCGAGGTGCGGCAGAGCATCGTCGAGCTGCAGCAGGCGCTGCTGTTCGTGACCGCGGCCGGCCAGGGGAGCTGCCTGGCTGTGCTGTGTCCCGCCAGCGCCGACGCCGGCCTGGTCGCCTACGAGATGGCGATGCTGGTGAAACGGGCCGGGCCGCACCTGGCGTCGCATCCGCGGGTGTCGGCCACCCAGCTGCCGGCGGAGTGATCGGGCCGTGGAGCCGGGCGGCACGTGGCTGGACCGGGATTCGGGGCCCGTTGTCCGCCCTTACGCGCTGACCGGCGGCCGGACCGAGCCCGCCAGCGGCGAGGTACTGGACCTGGTCGCCGTGGTCGTCGCCGTCGAGCCGCCGGAGGCGGCGGAAGACTCCGAGCCGGTCCCGCTCACTCCTGAGCACCGCAGGATCATGAGCCTGTGCCGCAATCCGGCCACCGTCGCGGATGTGGCGTCTGATATGGCGCTGCCGCTGGGCGTGGTCCGCGTCCTGCTGGCCGACCTCCTGCTCACCGAGCGCCTGAGCGTCCTGCCCCGGCGGCCCGCCGATGAGCAGCCGAGCACCGCCTTGCTGAAGGAGGTCCTGCATGGACTCCGCGCCCTCTGATGACACCGGCGGCATCCCGCTGACCATCTTCAAGATCCTGGTCGCGGGTGGCTTCGGGGCGGGCAAGACCACCCTCGTCGGGGCGATCAGCGAGGTCCGGCCGCTGCGCACCGAGGAGGCGCTGACCAGCGCCAGCGTCGGCCACGACGACCTGCGCGGCGTGGCCGCCAAGAACACCACGACCGTGGCCATGGACTTCGGCCGGATCACCATGAGCAATCACCTGGTGCTGTACCTGTTCGGCACGCCCGGCCAGGAGCGGTTCTGGTTCATGTGGGATGAGCTGTCCTACGGCGCGCTGGGCGCCGTCGTGCTCGCCGACACGCGCCGCCTGGATGACTGCTTCCCGTCCGTCGACTACTTCGAGCGGCGCCGGGTGCCCTTCCTGGTCGCCATCAACTGCTTCGACGGCGCGCCCCGGTACGACCCGGAGGACGTGCGCATCGCGCTGGACCTGGACCCGCGGGTTCCGGTGGTGCTGTGCGACGCGCGCAGCATGACCTCGGCCAAGGAGGTGCTCATCACCCTGGTCGAGCACGTCCTGTCCGGCCGGGCGGCGGCCGGTCAGCCGGCCGCCGGGGCCATCACCTCAGCCGGCGGCTGACGGCCCGGCGTGCGCCGCATGTGGAGGCCAGGTGGGCAAACAGCACAGCAGCGGGCAGGTCCGCCGATTGGCTGGCCACTGGCCCGAAGTTGTCGGTATACAGGCAAGATGATCGCTTCGCACAGGCAGGGATAGCTGGCCGTGGACAGCCGGGTGCCGACCGTGGAGTCGGCGCAAGCGCAGGGCGGGCTCATGACCTGGCCCGTCCGGACGGGGTCGGTGCCGGCCCTGGCCGACGGGTTCAGCGCGAGGCCGGAGACCGGACCGGGCACCGGGGCGACACTGATCGCGGGAACCTCGACCGTCCTGGTCCCGGGACGGGCCCCGGCGGACGCCGCGGCCGACTGGCCGGCCTCCTGCGGCAAGACCCAGATCGCCGCGCACCTGGCCGAGACCCTGTGCCAGTCCCGCGATGTCGGCCTGCTGGCCTGGGTCACGGCATCCAGCCGCGCCTCGGTTCTGGCTGGCTACGTGGAGGCGGCCGCGACTGCCCTGGGCGCCGATCCGGCCGGGGACGCCGAGTCGGTCGCGGCGCGGTTCGCCGCCTGGCTCGCCGGGACCGGCCAGTCCTGGCTGGTCGTGCTGGACGCCCTGACCGATCCTGCCGACATGGAAGGGCTATGGCCGGGCGGGCCGGCCGGGCGGGTTCTCATCACGACCTCGAACCCGGCCGCCGTGCCGGCCGAGATCATGGCCAGCGCCGTGGCCGTCGGCGGCTTCAGCCCGCGCGAGTCGCTTGGCTACCTGATGGGCCGGCTCACCACCGACCCTGACCAGCGGCTCGGGGCCATCGACCTGGTCAAGGACCTGAACTGCGAGCCGCTGGCCCTGGCCCAGGCCAGCGCGGTCATCGCCAGCTCGGCGCTGTCCTGCCGGGACTACCGCGACTACTTCGTGCGGCGGCGCGATCACCTGGCCGGCACCACCGGCACCGAGCCGGCCGCTGCGTCGGTGACCTGGACGTTCTCGGTGGAGCAGGCCGACCGGCTCTCGCCGGATGGCGCGGCCAGGTCCGTGCTGGCACTCGGCGCGGTGCTGGACGGCCACGCGATTCCCGGCGCCATCTTCGCCACGCCGGCGGCGTCCGGGTACCTGCCCGGCGGTGGTACGGGCAGCCCCGCCGACCAGGAGCGGGTCCGCGCGGCGCTGCTCATCCTGGAACGCGCCGGCCTGCTGGCCATCGAGCCGGGTGAGACCTGGCCCACGATCCGGATGAGCCAGACGGTACAGGCCGCGACCCGCTCGGCCATGCCGGCGCAGATGCTGGAGCAGACGGTACGCGCTGCGGCCGATGCCGTGCTGGAGGCCTGGCCCGAGGAAGAGGGCCTGCCCTGGCTCGCCAGCGAGCTGCGCTCCTGCGCGGCAGCGCTCCAGCGCAACGCGGGCGACCTGCTGTGGGCGGGCGGCTGTCATCCGCTGCTGATGCGGGCCGGGCGGAGCCTGGACGCGGCCCACATGGCCGGGCCGGCCGTCATGCACTGGCGGGAGCTGGTCGCGGCCAGCGACCGGATCCTCGGCCCCGGCCACCAGGACACCCTGGTGGCCGGCGAGCAGCTGGCCCGCGCATGCCTGGCCGCCGGCCGGGCTCCGGAGGCGGTTCCGTGGTTCCAGTGGGTGCTGACCCGGCGGCTGCGCGCGCTCGGGCCCGAGCACCCCGCCACCCTGGCCGCGCGCCGCAGCCTGGGCCATGCCCTGGTGGCCGCCGGCCAGCTCAGCGACGCGATCACCGCGCTGGACACCGCAGTCGGCGACTACGAGCGCGTCCATGGCACCGATCACCTGGAGACGCTCGACGCCCGCGACGAGCTGGCCGCTGCCTACTACGCGGCAGGCCAGGCCAGGGCGGCGGTCCAGCTGGCCCAGCGCACGCTCGCCGGCCGGGAGCGGATCCAGGGCGCACAGCACCCCGACACCATGGCGACCCGGCAGAAGCTGGCCGGTGCCCTCCTCGCCGCCGGGCGGAGCAAGGAGGCGCTGGCCCAGTACAAGCGGGTCGTGGCGGACCGGGAGCGCGTCCTGGGACCCGATCACCTGGACACGATCGCCGCCCGCGGCAGCCTCGGCTCGGCCTACCACTCGGCGGGCCGGATGGCCTCGGCGCTCCAGCTGTATGAGGAGACCCGCGACGGCTACGAGCGGGTGCTCGGCGCCGATCACCCGGACACCCTGGCCTACCGGGCCAGCCTGGCTAACGCCTACTACGCCGCCGGCCGGCTGACCGACGCCACGACGCTGCTGCGTGACACCGCCGCCCGCTGTGAGCGCGCCTTGCCGCCGGGCGACCCGCTGACCCTGGTCGTCCAGGAGAGCCTGACCAACATCGCCGGCGGCTAGCCGACGGACAGCCTGCTGGCCCGGCATCGCGGTGCCAGGCCAGTTCGAGCGGCCGGCCTGCGGTGGCGGCCGGGCCGCAGGCTAGCCCGGCCGCCACCGGGTCAGACGTTGCCGAAGATCGGCCCGACCGCCGCGCAGGACGGCTGGAAGTCCGGCGCGTCCAGGCCCAGCGCGTTGATCATGTCCTGCAGCGCGTTTGAGTCGTAGGCGATCGAGAGGTGGTCGCTGGCGTCCTGGCGGCACTGGTTCTGCAAGGTGATGTTCTGCACGTTCGGCGCCGCCGGCAAGAACGCGTTGGTGTAGGGCGTCACCACGTCGTCGCCGGCCGTCTCGATGACGACGTACTGCACGCCGGCCGCCGTCGGCGCCTGGTTGAGCGAGCTCAGGAACGACGAGCCCTGCAGCTGCTGGACGCACGCCACGCAGCCGATCGACAGCAGCCCCGTCACCACGCCCGCCAGGCCGAAGTCGCTGACCAGCTGCTGCAGCCCGTCAACCGTGGTGCCGTAGTTCGACGGCGCGAAGCCGACCAGCATGTTCACCTTCGCCGCGCCGCCCAGGTTATCGATGTAGTAGCGCGGCATCATGCCGCCCTGCGACCACCCCACCAGGTCCACCTTGCTGGCCCCGGTCGCCGCGAGCACGTGGCTGACTTCCGCCGACAACTGCGCCGCCGACGACCGGATGTCACCCATCGCGTGGAACATCGACAGCGGGATTGTCTGGCCGTAATTGAAGGCGTAAACGCAGTATCCGTTATTGACGAGGTCCGGAGAGATCGCCTCGAAGCTGTTGTACATGCTGGCGAACGTGCCCTCCACCAGCACGACCGGATACGGGTGCGCGGCCGACGGATGGCAGCCGGCGTTGGCGCCGGCTGGCGACGCCTCGTAGAACAGCGGGCTGGCCGAGACCAGGAACGCTGCCGCCTCGCCGCCGAGGGGCAGCTGCACCGTGGTTGCCGCCCGGGCCGGCACGACGCCGGCGGCCAGCACGACCGCCGCCCCGGCCGCGACCGCGGGCATCCCGAAAAACCTGCGCCAGGGCCGTGATCGCATTCTTGCTCCTCTGTTGTTTTTCTTCTCAACGGGCAGGCCGGAGCAATAGTCAGGAATGGAAGCCGAACCCGCTATCTGGCGCAGCAATAATCAGCTCAGGGCGGCGCTGCCAGGCACGATGCCATTCAGGCCACCTAGGTTACCGACGAGTATCATCCCGTGAACATTTCCTGTCAATAGCTCGCCACTGACAGCCGCCCGGGACGTGCCGGGGCCTAATAAGTGCCGGCCGACTCCCGCCACATCGGGTACATGCTGGGCCCGTCGCCGCCCAGCCGGATGGGCGGGCCGTGATCGGCATAGCCGTGCTTCAGGTAGATGGCCCGGGTGCGCAGGCTGGCCGCCTCCAGGTAGGACGGCATCCCGGCCTGGTCGAGGCCGCGCAGGTAAGCGCGCAGCAGCGCGGTCCCGGTGCCCTGGCCCTGCCGGTCCGGCCGCACCGCCATCATGGCCAGGTGGTGGTGCGGGACGCCGCCCGGATGCCGCTGGTCCAGGGCCTCGTCAAACGCCTGGAACCGGCTCAGGTAGGGGCCGGTGACCGCGGCCAGCCGGGTGTCGTAGCCATCCGGGGGCGCGGCTGTGCCGTCCCCGGCGGGCAGCCACAGCGCCGCGGCAGCGCGGTCCGGCGTCGTGTGCACCACGCCGGCCGCGAGGACATGCTCGACGAAGATCGCGAAGTAGCCAGGGAAGATCTCCCGGCGGACCGCTGGGTCGGCGATCAGCCACCGGGACGGCTCCAGGTCGTGAAACGCCGCGGCCACCACGCCGCTGAGCGCACCGGCATCCGCCGGGCCGGCCGTGACCGGCCCGCCTCGCTCCGGACCGGTCACGCCTGCTCGCCGGCCGGCCCGGCGGGCCGGCCCGCGCGACCGACCGCGGCGTAGACGGCCAGGCGGCGGGACCGCAGCAGCAGGCCCCAGCACACCCCGATCGCGGCCACCGCGGCGTAGCTGGCCGGCAGGATCCAGGCCGCCGCGTCGCCGGGCGCGACACCGAGCAGGCCGGCATAGTTCTGCACGGCCAGCACGATAATGCCGGCCAGTGCCAGGACAGCCAGCGCCGGCGCGATCAGCCGCCGCCAGGCATTCTCGCCGCGGGCGTCCCGGCTGAAGAAGGTGATGACCGCGGCCGAGGTGCAGGCGAGCAGGAGGAGGATCCCGAAGCCGCCGGTGGTGCCCAGCCAGAAGAACAGGTGGGTCATCGGGTCCCAGCCGCCCGCCGCGTACGCCGCGATGACGATCACGGCGGTGGCGCTCTGAGTCAGCGAGGCGGCCGTGGAGACGTGGTTGGCGCCGGTGCGGCCGAGCACGGTCGGCAGCACGTTCTCCCGGCCCAGCGCGTACATGTACCGCCACACCACGTTGTGGAAGGCCAGCGCCGCCGCGAACAGCGAGGTCAGGAACAGCAGCTGAGCGGCGTCGGAGAGCCCGCTGCTGCCCAGCCCGAACAGCAGCCCGGGGCCCTGCTGCCCGGCCACCGCCACGACGTGCGACTTCCCGGCGTGCGCGGCCATGGCCCAGCTCACCGCCGCGTAGACCACCGCGATCAGGCCCAGCGCCAGGTAGGTCGCGAGGGGGATGGTGCGCCGGGCGCTGCGAGCCTCCTCGGCCAGCACCGGGGCCTGCTCGAAGCCGATGAACCCGAGCACGGCCACGACGGCCAGCACCCCGAAGGTGCCGAAGCCCGCCGACGTCAGGTCCGACGGGGACAGCGTGGCGAAGCTGAGGTGGCCGCCAGCGGGGTGCGCCAGGCCGGACGCCGCCTCGGCCACGATGACCACGACCTCGGCGCACAGCAGCACGCCGAGCACCCAGCCGGTGATGTCCACCCGCAGCAGGCCCAGCACCGCGACGATGGCCCACGCGATCAGCGCCCAGATCCACCAGTCCCAGTGCACGCCCAGGTGCCCGGCGGCCTCGCTCGCCGCTGTCGGGCCGAGCGCGCCGTACAGCCCGACCTGCAGGAACGTGTAAGCCAGCAGCGCCACCAGCGCGGCCGGGACCCCGGCCACCCGGCCGAGCCCGCGGGCAATGAAGGCATAGAACGCGCCGCTGTTGGTGACATGCCGGGCCATGGCCACATAGCCGGCCGCGAAGATGCCCAGGATGACGCCCACCGCGATGAACGCAGCCGGGATCCCGGTCAGCCCGGTGGTCTGGAAGGCGGTCGGGATGACGCCGGCCGCCACCGTCAGGGGGGCGACGCCGGCCAGGACGAAGTACAGCACCGACGGCACGCCCAGCCGGTTGGCGGCCAGGGTGGTGGTGCTGTCTGCTACGGGTGGTGCCGGGGCCGGGGGCGATGCGGGCATGGCGCGCTCCTGGGTAAGCCGCGGGCGGCGGGCAGCAGAAATCGGGATGGCTTCAGGCCATATGCCCGGTAATGCCAATTTTTACCGTCCCTTGAACCTTCCGGCCACTCATTTTGCTGCCATTCCGCTGCCATTTCACTGGCCGGGCGATCCGGCCCGCGCCACCGGGCGCGATGCCGGGGTAGCCGGCCGGC
>DASUBV010000198.1:0-13943 GCA_035763085.1 Streptosporangiaceae bacterium
GCCTCAAACATGAGTAATTGCGGTGAAAAGGCGCGCCTGCCATTCTTCAGCTGTGCGCCGTATCGCCAGAGGTGTCCTGCTGTACCTCGGCCGGCTGGTCGCCGCTGTCGTCGTCGCGGTGCTCACGCTGGCCAGCGGAATCGGCTTCGCCTGGCTGCTCGCGCGGGCGCTGTCGCCCTGGGTCGGACTGCTGGCGCTGGCCGGGATCGTGATCTCGGTACTGGTGATTCATGAGCTCGGCCATGTCGTGGCGGCGCGGCTCACCGGGCTGGAGGTCCGCGCTATCTACCTGGGCGGCCCGCCCGCGCTGGTGACGATCCGGCTGGGCGGAGTGCAGGTGGGCCTGGGCCTGCGGCTGCGTGGCCTGGTGCAGACGGCGGGTGGCCCGCCGGCCAGGCAGGCCATCATGGTGGCTGCGGGCCCGCTGGCCAACCTGGTAACAGCACCGCTGCTGGCGATCCTGCCCGGGCCGCAGTGGGTATTCCGGTCGCTGGGCCTGGTGGCCGCCTACGTGGGCCTGACCAACCTCATCCCGGTCCGTACCCGGTCGGGTCGCCGGACAGACGGCGCCGTGCTGCTGCGCCTGTACCGCCTGCGACGTATGCGCGCGGAGTTGGTGGAGGTGAGCAGGTCGCCGGACTGGATGAGCCGGCCAGAAGCAGTGGACCGCTTCCTCGCCGTGTACCGGGCTGGGCTGTCGGGGGCGCTGAGAGGCCATCCCTACCTGGCTCATGTGCTGCGCAAGTCGGGCCGGGTCTGGGAACTGCCGGGGGTGCACGCCATCCAGCTCAGCCTCAGCGAAGCGCCGGCCGCGGACGTGCCTGCCCAGGTTCACCTGCTGGAGTGGGAAGTGCTGTGCTGGCCGGGCCTGCCAGCGGCTGATGTCAGCCTCGCGGCGGCACGCATGGAATGGGTACTCCGGCACAGCCCTGATCCGCCGCCGCCGGGCATGCAGAACACGCTGGCCGTCGCCCGGCTCCGGCAGGGTCGGGCCGCCGAGGTCGAGGCGCTGTGCGCGGCGGACCTGCAGGCCGAGCTGAAGCCGGCGCAGCGCGCGACAGTCCTGGCCACGATCGCGATGGCCCGGCACGCGCTCGGCCAGGACGGCAGCGACCTGCTCCGCGAGGCCACGGCGCTGGACCCGGATGCCGACCTGGTCGCGGAAGCCGAGGGCGTCATCTCTGCTGGAAATTCTTAGCTGGCCAGATCCTGTGGCGCTGGTGGGACTTCACCTTGGGTGATCTGCTGCCGGGCGCCGGCTGGGTGCCAGCGCCCGGCGAACCAGCGACTGAGGCAGCCCCGCAGGTCGCCCTGGTGGTAGGTACTCCCGGTTGTGCGGAGTTTGCTCAGCCACGTCTCCATGCTCAGTCGCTCGCGTCCTTTGCCAGGGCGGGGGTCTGCCTGGCCGCGGCCGGGCTCGCCGGGCGCCGCCACAGCAGCGTGTAGCGCCAGAACAGGCGCCTGCGCAGCTGCGCACCGGGGGTGAACTCGCGCGCCGCGCCGCGGATCTCGGCGAGGCTGTCCTGCGCATCGCGGACCGGCATGCCGGCCTCGTGTGGCTTGCCAGCCTGGCCGCGCAGCGCCAGGACCGCCCCCATCGCCGCATTCGCCGGAAGCCGGATGACCTCAAACGAGAAGTCGGCCGGCGTGGCAAGCCGGTACAGGCCGACCACGGCGAGGACCCCGCCGGGCCGGACCAGGCTCGCCAGGCGGCTCAGGCCGGGCCGCAGCGGCAGGTGGTGCAGGCTGGAGAGGGCGGTGACGGCGTCGTAGCCGCCGGCGGCCAGCGGCAGGTCCGGGTCGAGCAGGTCACCGCGGATCCAGCGCACGGTGGTGGCGCCCGGCCATTGCGATCTGGCCCGCTCGATCATGTCCGGCGAGGCGTCCACCGCGTCGACGCTGGCCGCCTGCCCGGCCAGCCGCGCCGCCAGCGCCCCGGCGCCGCAGCCGGCGTCCAGGACTCGGCCAGCTGCGGCGGGCAGCTGGCCCAGCAGCCACGGGTGGTAATGCGCGTTGTGATCCCACGCCAGCGATGCGGGGAGCTGCGGGACGCGCAGGCGGAGCTCCGGGGGCGGGGGGAGCCGCATGGCCCAGCACTGTACGCGCCCGGAGTCCGCCAAGCGGGTCAAACGGGACGGGCGAGCCGGGCCCGCCTAGTGCGGGATCATGTCGAAGGTGTCGGGGTCCGGCCCGGTGCGCTCGTCCCGGTTCAGCGCGCTGATCGCCTCGACATCCGCGCCGGACAGCTCGAAGTCGAAGATGTCGATGTTCTCCCTGATCCGGGCGGGCGAGACCGACTTGGGGAACACGATGTCGCCGCGCTCGATGTGCCAGCGCAGCACCACCTGGGCCGGGGTCTTGCCCGCCTGGCTGGCGATCGAGGCCACCGTCGGGTCATTCAGGACCCGTCCCCGCGCGATCGGCGACCAGGCCTCGACCGCGATCTGGTGCCCGGCGCAGAACCTGCGGACATCATCCTGGGTCAGGTAGGGGTGCACCTCGATCTGGTTGACGGCGGGCGTGATCTCGGACTCGGCGTGCAGCCGCCGCAGGTGATGCGGCTGGAAGTTCGAGACGCCGATGGAGCGGGCCCGGCCGTCCCGGTAGAACTCCTCCATGGTCTTCCAGGTCGACACAAAGTCACCGTCGTACCTGGTGGGCAGCGGCCAGTGGATCAGGAACAGGTCGATGTAGTCCAGGCCGAGTTCGTCGAGGGTGAGGTCGAACGCCACCCGGGCGTCCTCCGGCCGGTGCGCAGCATTGCTCAGCTTGCTGGTCACGAACAGGTCGCTGCGGTCCAGGCCCGACTTGGCGATGGCCTCGCCGACCTGCCGCTCGTTGCCGTACATCTCGGCGGTGTCGATGTGCCGGTAGCCGGCCTGCAGCGCCGTGCTCACCGCCTCAGCGGTGTCGTCGGGCTCGACGAGGAAGACGCCGAAGCCGAACTGGGGGATGGCCTGGCCGTTGTTCAGCATGATCTCGGGTACCGCGGTCACGATGGACTGCTCCTTCCGGGTAGCTGACCCGCGCGGGCTGCGGACTCGCGCGGGCTGCGGGAGGCGGCGCGTGCGGGAGATGGCCGTGCGGGAGATGGCCGGCGCGAGGCGGTCAGTGCGAGGTGGCGCCGGGCAGGCGGCTGCTGAGACGGCCCGCGGCCGCGCCGGCCTTCCCCGACGCCCGCGCCGTCTTGGCCGCCAGCGACACCTCCCGGCGGGCGGTCCTGGCCGCGTGACGGCTCCGCCAGGCCAGCGATGGCCGGCCCTCGGTATCGGCCGCGGTGATCAGCAGGCCGCCGAGGATCGCGAGGTTCTTCAGGAAGTGGATGCGCTGCTGGGCGCGCTCCTGATCGTTGTCGGCTTCCCAGAACCGGTGCCCGGCGAGGGTCGTCGGGATCAGGGTCGCCGCGATGGCCAGGGCCGACAGCCGGGGCAGCCAGCCGATGGCCAGCAGCGAGCCGGCCGTGAACTGGACCGCGCCGTTGATCCGGACGGCCTGCTCGGTGTCGGCCGGGATGCCCGGCAGGTGCTCGGCCGCCGGCCGTACCACCCGGTCAGCCTTCGGCGCCACCCGCTCCGGACGCCGGAAGCTGTCATAGCCCTGGATGGCGAAGATCGTGGCCAGCATGGGGCGCGCAACTGCTCTGAGTACAGGCATGTCGGCCCCCTGCCCAGCAGGGGTGATCTCTAACGTCCCGGTGCCGCCCGGGCGGCCGGGCCTGCGGGCCTGACAGGGCCTGTGATCAGGGATGGCGGCCCGCAAGGACGCAGAACTCGTTCCCCTCCGGGTCGGCGAGAGTGACCCAGCTCTCCTCGCCGGTCTGGCCGACGTCGGCGTGCCGGGCACCAAGGTCGAGCAGGCGGCGGACCTCCTCGTCCTGCTCCCGGTCGGTTGCGTTGACGTCGAGGTGGACCCTGTTCTTGACGGTCTTGCCCTCGGGTACGCGCGCGAACGTCAGCGTCGGTGGCACGGGGCCAGGGTGGCTCTTGCCTTCCGGCACCATCGGGGAGCCAATGGTGACCAGTCCGTCCTCTTCGTCCTGGACCTCGTAGTCAAGGACCGAGCACCAGAACCGGGCGAGACTGCTGGGATCGGCACAGTCGATCGCAAGCTCGGTGAACTTACTGGTCATGTCAGGATCTCCCGGTCAGGTAGCGGGTCCGGCAAGGCCACGCTGATCGCAGGCGAGAGCGTTGCCGTCAATCGTGGCGCGGTAGAGATGTTCGTGGTTCAGCGTGCCGATGAACCGCTCGGCTACGCCACTTGTTTACGGGCCGCTCACCGTGTTTGCGGGCCGCTCGCCATGTGCGGACATGACGGAACAGCGGTCGTCGTGACCGAACAGCTGGTGGCCACCGGCGAACGCGTCAACCCAGGTCACCCTGCGAAAGCATGGCCCGGTGAGCTCCGCTTGACAGTAATCGAATACATATTCGATAGTGGGGTCTATGGGGGAGGAGGCTGCGCGGATCAGTTCGCTGTCCCGGGATCCCGCAGCCGCGGGCCCAGAGCTGCTGAGCCTCGTGCGGCCGGCCGTCGGGAGCGTCGTGGCTGGCGGGAGCGCCGTGCCGGGAAACGCCGTGCCTGGGAGCGTCGTGGCCGGCGGGGATGTCCTGCCGGTGCTCCCGGCCCTGAGCGGGCTGCTGACCTCCGGCGGGCTGCAGCGCGGCCAGGTGGTAACGACCGGCGGCTGGGGGCTGCTGTGCCTCGCGCTGGCCGCGGGTGCCTCGGCGTCGGGAGCGTGGTGCGCGGCGGTCGGCCTGCCGGCGGTGGGCGTCCGCGCGGCGGCCGGCCTCGGCGTCGACCCCGGGCGGCTGCTGCTGGTCGCCGAGCCTGGCGCGGGCTGGCCGCAGGTGGTGGCGTCGCTGCTGGATGGCTGCGACATCATCTTGCTCCGCCCGCCCGGCCGGCCCTCCGCCCAGCTGCGGCGCAAGCTCGAGGCCACCGCCCGGCGGCACGGGAGCGTGCTGCTGGTGGCCGGGGAGTGGGAGGGCGCGGCGGCCCGCCTGCACGTCGCCCGCCGGGGATGGGCCGGCATCGGTGCCGGGCACGGGCGGCTGCGCGCCCGCCAGGTTCAGGTAGTGGCGGAAGGCCGGGGCGCCGGGGCCAGGCCCCGGTCGGCCTGGCTCTGGCTGCCGGGCCCGGACGGGACCGTGAGAGCTACTGCGGAGCAAGGGACCCGCACCGGCCCGGGCTGGCACGAGCCAGGCGAAACAGCCAGACGAGACACGCAGACCGGGCGAGACGTGCTGGCGGAGCAGGGCGTACTGGCAGAGCAGAACGTGCTAGCGGGGCAGGGCGTACTGGCGGGGCACGATGTACTGGCAGAGCAGGACGTGCTGGTGAGTACCGGATGACCGGCCGCACGGCCGGGCCGGCCAGGGTGCTCGTGCTGCGCTGCCCGGACTGGCCAGAACCCGAGCCGGAGGCGCGCGAGGCACCGTCACTGGCGCACGGGGCGCCGGGTGGGAGTGCCGCGCATGCGTCGCCGGAGGCGCGGGCCTTCGAGCCGGTGGTCGCCGTGGTCGAGGAGTTCTGCCCCAAGGTCGAGGTGCTGTGGCCCGGAGCCTGCGCGATCGGCACCCGCGGCCCGGCGCGGTACTTCGGCGGGGAGCATGCCCTGGTCAGCAAGATCACCACAGCCGTCCGCGCACTGGGCCTGGCCTGCCAGGCAGGCGTCGCCGACGGCCTGTTCGCCGCGGAGCTGGCCGCCCGGACGGCACCAGCTGGCCCGCTCGAGCCCGACCAGGCCGCATCCGAGGGCGGCGGGACCGTCCTCGGCTCCGGGCCCGCGCACGCCCCCGGACACGGAAGTGAGTTCCCGGAAGAGCCGCAGCAGCCAGAGCGCCAGGGCGAGCCAGGCGAGCCAGGAGAGCAGGCCATGATCGTGCCGGCCGGCGGAACCGTCGCGTTCCTGGCCGGCCAGCCCGTCAGCGCGCTCGGAATGCCCGACCTCACCAGCCTGCTGCCCCGGCTGGGCATCACCACCCTGGGCGAGTTCGCTGGGCTGCCTGCCGCCGAGGCCGCTAGCCGGTTCGGGGCGCAGGGCGTGCTCGCGCACCGGCTGGCCCGTGGTCTGGACCCGCGCCCGCTGGCTCCCCGCCCGCCCGCCGCCGACCTGAGCGTCAGGCAGGAGTTCGACCCGCCTGCCGAGCAGGCTGAGCCCGTGATCTTCGCGGCCAAGTCCCTGGCCGAGGACCTGCATGCCCGGCTGGCTGCGAGCGGGCTGGCCTGCGTGCGGCTGCAGGTTCAGGTGCGCTGCGCGGACGGGCGGGAGATCACCCGGTTCTGGCGGCATGACGGGCTGCTGACCGGGCTGGCCGTGGCCGAGCGGGTGCGCTGGCAGCTCGATAGCTGGCGGACAAGCCGCACGCGGAACACGGGCCGCCCCGCGACTCGCGGCCCGGCGGGCCCCGGCCCCGGGGATGACGATGAGTCCGGGGGCGCCGAGATCACGCTGCTGCGCCTGATCCCCGATCAGCTGGTCCGGGCGGCCGGCCGCCAGCTCGGCCTGTGGGGCGACGCGGTGGTCAGCGACCGGGTGGCCCGCGCGGCCGTCCGGGTTCAGGCCATGCTCGGCCACGGCGCGGTGACGCGGCCGGTGCTGGCCGGCGGCCGCCGCCCGGCCGATCAGGTCCTGCTGGTGCCCTTCGGGGACAGCAAGGACCCGCGGCGGCCAGCTGACCGGCCGTGGCCTGGGGCGATCCCCGCGCCCGCGCCGTCCACCGTCTACCCCGTGCCGCTGCCGGCCCAGGTCACCGACGACTCCGGGACCCCGGTGACCGTGACCGGGCGGATTCAGGTATCTGCCCCGCCGGCCCGGCTGTCAGCAGCCGGGTGGCCGGAGGGCGGGCTGGAGACGGGGCTGCCAGCGGCCGGCCGGCCCGCGCTGGCCGTCACCGCCTGGGCCGGGCCCTGGCCGGTCACCGAGCAGTGGTGGGACCCCGCCCGGGCGTGCCGCCAGGCCCGGTTCCAGCTGGTGACCGAGGACGGCCGGGCCTGGCTGGCGGTCCTGCAGGATGGTCGCTGGCTCGTGGAAGCCAGCTACGACTAAGCCCCCGCGGAGTCCACCAACGCCCCATCGTCGATGTCCGCGGCGACCCGCCGGGCCAGGCCCAGATAGTGCCGGGTATGTTCAGCGTCCGGGTAGAACCGCAGCGACCAGTCGGCCTGGCGCAGCACCATGTGCGCCAGGTAGGCGCGTGCCGCGCGGGTATCGGCCAGCTCGAGCAACCGGGTCCAGAGCCGCCGCCGGACCCCGTCGTGCTCGTAGCAGTAGAACAGCAGCGTGGCTAGGTCGAACGCGCGATCCCCGGCCAGGATCGGCGGGTTGATGTCGATCACAGCCGTGATGGCTGCGCCGCCGTCCGAGCGGGCACTGCCCGGGCTGGCACTGTCCGAACTGGCACTGCCCTGGCCGGTACTGCCCAGCAGGTTCCACGGGCTGAAGTCGTAGTGCACGAAGTCCGCTGCCGCCGGGACCGCGCCGCAGCAGGAGTCCGCGACCCTGCGCAGCACCGCCAGCAGGTCCCGGGCGTCCGCCCGGCCGGCCAGCGTCTCGGGCCGGCAGTACCCGTCGCCGCCCTCGGTCAGCGTCTGCCGGATCAGGTCGGGCCAGGAGCTCCGCGCAGGTGATCCCGGGCAGGGGTCGCCGGCCGCGGCGTCGCCCGGGCTGAAGTCGTTGGTACCGGCGTCGCCCGGCCCGGTTCCCAGGCCGGCCTGGGCATCGTTGAGCCGGATGAGCTCGGGCAGCGCAGCCATGATCCGGTCCGCGTCCGGGCGACCGGCCGGGGAAACCAGAGTGGTCCCGTCAGCCCGTTCCTGAATCCAGAAGACCAGCCCTGCTGCCTGGCCCACGGCGCGCACCAGCGGAGCCGGGTACCCGCGTTCGTGCAGCCGGGCCACCACGGCGGTGAGTGCGCGCAGGTAGCTGAGCCCGGCCGGGACCGGGCCGTGCATCAGCTTGAGCAGCAGGACCTCGCCGGCCCGGTCGGTGGCCCAGTACACGTTGCCGGACTCGCCGGCCGCCGTCGGCTCCAGCGCGATGAGGTCGAGGCCGGCCTCGCGGCGCAGCAGCCGGAGCAGCTCGGCCGGGTCGCGTGCGGCGCCGTCGGGGCTCACTTACTCGCCTACTCAGCGCTGTGAACGTGCTCCAGCACGGTCCGCGTGATGAGCTCGGGCTCGCGCAGGGGTGGCAGGTGATCGACGCCGGGCATCCAGATGAGCTGGCAGCCAGGAATCCGCCGGGCCGCTTCCTCGTTGGAGGCGATCAGCGCTGGCCGGTCACGGTCGCCGACCATCAGGATCGTGGGCGTGCGCACCTGGTCCAGCCGGTCCCAGATGCGCTCGCCGGGCTTTTGATGCAGTTCCTCATTGGCTCCCGCGCGTACCGCCGACCGCAGTTGCTCCATGACGTCCGGCCCGCCACCGGCGGCAGCCCACAGCCGCTGGAAAAACGCGACCTGACCGTCCTCGTCGTCCTCGACCGCATCCCACTCCGCGTCCAGTTCCGGCTCATCCGGCCACGGGTAGCCGCTGATGCCCGGGCACAGCAGGGTCAGCGACCGGACCCGGCCGGGGTCGGCCAGCGCCAGCTCGAGCGACGTGCCGCCACCCATGCTGCACCCCACCAGGTGCGCCTGACCGACGCCGAAATGGTCAAGAACCCTGATCAGGTCGCCGACCAGGGTGTAGTCCTCGGTGGCGGCGGGCGACTGGCCATAGGCCCGGACGTCATACCGGATCACCCGGCAGCGCTCGGTCAGCGCGGGCCACATCCGGTCCCAGATCCGGCTGTCGCCGACGCCCGGATGCAGCAGCACCAGGACGGGCCCGGACCCGCCGGAATCCTCGGCCCAGAGCTTGTCGGCACCCGCGGTTACGGTGGTCTGCATGCCCGTCACACTAGGCCAGACGATGCCGGGGCCGTCCAGCCGTTTTCGCGCCGTCCGCAAGCTCGTCGCCGGGATCGTGCCGGGCGATGCCGCCGAGTCCGCGCATCAGCGTGACGCGCTGACCTGGCTGGACAGCACGCACGACATCTACCGCCGCGCCAAGCCGGCCACGCCGCCTCAGCACCTGGTGTCCTACACCGTCCTGATGGATCCGGCGGCCGGCAGCGTGTTCCTGGTCGATCATCGGCTCAGCGGCCTGTGCCTGCCGCCTGGCGGCCATGTCGAGCCTGACGAGGATCCGGCGCGGACCGCCCGCCGGGAGGCCCGCGAGGAACTGGGGGTCGAGGCGGATTTCTCGCTGGCGGGGGAGCGGCCGGTGTTCATCACCGTGACCCGCACGGTTGCGTCGGCCGCCGATGCCGGCCACACCGACGTGAGCTTGTGGTACGTGCTCGCGGGACACCGCGAGCTGCCGGTCACGCTGGATCCGCGGGAGTTCAGCGGCGGGCGCTGGTGGTCCGCGGAGGAGGTCGAGGCGGCTCAGGCTGCGGCGGCGCGGCCTGGGGCGGTGCGAGTCGAGGCGGCCTGGGCTGAGGCGGGCGGGGCCGAGCCGGGCGGGGCGGAGGCAGGCGGGGCGGAGGCAGGCGGGCCAGACCGGTTCGATCCGCACATGAGCCGATTCCTGGCCAAGGTCAGGTTGCTCGGGCTGACCGGGTCGACGGGATGACCGCGTTCTCGGGTCAGATGGGATGACCGCGTTCTCGGGCCGGCCAGATCCTCGGCTGATCACGTTCTCGTGCTGGGAGCTGCCCTCCATATCACCCGGCGGGCTTGTCCGTCATGACGCCTCGACCGCCTCCCCGGTGACATCATCGCGGCCCTGCCAGGTCGTGACGCACGCCTCGTTGCCCTCGGCGTCACCCAGGATCCAGAACGCGGGTGCCTCGGCGTCGGACAGCAACCGGCCGCCTGCCGCCAGTGCCGCCTCGATCCGCCGGGCGGCCTCGTCATGCGGGACCGAGACATCGAAGTGGATGCGGTTGCGCTGCGGGCGCGGCTGATCCATCTGCTGGAACCAGATTGTCGGTCCCTGCCCGTCCGGATCGGCCAGCCCGCCTTCCGGGCCGGCGTCCCCCGGGCTCGTCGCCGTAACCCATGACCGCCAACCAGAACGGCCTGATCGCAGCGATGTTCATCGCGTCGATGGCGATCTCCAGCACCTGCATGCATGGGTGGCCGACGGTACGGCTGACATCCATGGGCGGCTGTTTTTCGAATTCTTATTCGGACGAGAAGGCGTTTTGTCAGACCCGCTCGCTATGCTGGTCGAAGACAGATGATCAGGAGACAGCCCAGTCCGTGGTCAAACAAGTACAAATCATCCCAGTACATACCAAGCCAGTACGGAGCCAGCCGCAGGAGCTAGACACCGGCGCGAGCTAGCCACAGGGAGGTGACCGCCATGGCAGATCCAGCTCAGCCTCCAGCTGAGGGCAGCGATCCCCGGCCGGGCAGTGAGCCGGGTGCCCTGGCGGACGCGGGTGCCCTACGCAATACGGGTCTGCTGGCCGATACGGGCGGGCTGGCGCCTCAGGGACTGTCCTGGTCGTGGGCGCTGGACTTGGAGACGGTTCAGGCGGTGCTGAACGAACCCGCACCCTGGAGCCGCCCCCGCCCCCGTGGCCCTGACGATGACTCCGCTGAAGCTTCTCCCGAGGATGAGCGCGAGGAGCGAGATGCCGAGCGCTCCCCGGCTGATGCCGCCGAGGACGGCCCAGCCGAGAACGCATCAGCCCAGGGTGGCTCAGCACACGGCAGCGCGACCCAGGCCAGCGCGACCAGCGCGAGCTCTACGGACGGCGGCTCGGCCTCGGACGGCTCCGTGGGTGATGAGCACGGTCAGGCGGCTCCAGATAGCTCAGCGGCCGACGGCCAGGCGGCATCCGCAGACTCCGCTCGGGTTGAGCCGGACGCCATCTCGGAAGACCAGGACCAGGACGAGGACGACCCGGACGCCCTCCTGGAGGACCTGATCGAGGCGACCTTGGCCGAGCGGACCCGCGAGGTGCCGATTGGAATGGTGGCGGGCCGGGTTGCCGAGGCGCTGCCACCCAGTCCTGACCTGGCCGGCTGGCTAGCCACGACGTCCCCCAAGGATCTCGATAGCGGGGCGCTGCCCGGCGTGGCTGCTTCCTTCCGGCGGCTGGCGTCCTGGGCACAGGCCGGAGAGCTGGCCGTGGTCGCCCAGATGGCTTCTCGGTCCGCTGCGGCCGACGACAAGATCGGGGTCGACAAGCAGGGCCGCCCGGCCCGGATCCCGGACGAGGCCGCTGCCCAGGTCTCCCTCGCCCTGGCCATGACCCGGTTCGGCGCATGCTGGTGGACGGACCTGGCCGTAACGCTGGGCTGGCGGCTGACCGCGACTGGCGCGGCTCTGGCCGCTGGCCGCATCGACCTGGCCCGGGCCCAGCTGATCGCCGATGCGACCGCGGGGCTGGATGACGAGAAAGCCCGCGCGGTCGAGGCGAAAGTCCTGGACGGAGCCGGGGACCAGACGTTGAGCCAGCTGCGCTCCGGGCTGCGCCGCGCCGTGATCGCGGCCGACCCCGAGGGCGCCGAGCAGCGCCGCCAGGAGTCCGAGCGCCGGGCGCGGGTGCTCTTGTACGCCGATGACGATGGGACCGCGACGCTCGCCGGGCAGAGCCTGCCTGGGACTCGCGCTACCGCGGCCATGGCCCGGATCAGCGCCATGGCCAGGGCGCTCAAGGCTGCCGGCGCCGCGGGCGGGATGGACCTGCTGCGTGCCCAGGTATTTGTCGGCTTGCTGCTGGGCACCTTGCCCGGCATTCCGCCGGCTCCCGACGGTCCGCCTGACAAGGAACCTCCGCCTGCCGACGATGATGACGGCAGCGATGGCCACGGCGGTCCTGGCGCTAGTGGCGAAAGCACGAGAGGCGGCGACCCCAACTCGTCCGGGCGACCGCCTGGATCTCGTGGCCCACGGCCCCGTGACCCGCAGCCTCGTGATCCGCGGTCCCGTGATCCGCGGTGCCGTGATCCGCGGCCCTGTGATCCGCGGTGCCGTGATCCGCGGTCGCCAGGCCCGCGTGACCCACGGTCTCGTGACCCTCAGCCGGTCGGCGGCCGCCCGGCTCCCAGCTCGGCTCCGGGCGACAGCATGCCGGGCGGGAGCCCCGATCCCGGCACAGACGATCCCGGCACGCAGCAGACCCCCAGCACAGAGCTCGCGCCTGCGGGACAAGACCGCGCACCCGGCTTCCCAGGCGGCTCCGGCTTCCCGCCTGACTTCGATGATCGCGACGTGCCAGCCCCCACCGACCATGACGCCCCCGATGACGACGCCCTGGGCGACCCGCTAGGCGGAGATCCGGCCTGGGCTGCCGCCAGCGAGAGCCTGGACGCCGACGATGAGGTCGGGGAATCCCAGTCGCTGCTGACGTCCCTGTCCTGGTCCGCCCTGCCGGTCCTGGCACCGCAACCGAGAGCAGGTCCCGGACCAGGTCCGGATTCTCGGCCGGGCCGCCCGCCACCGGGGCTGCTCGATCTCACCCTGCCGTGGGAGACCCTGGCAGGCTGCTCACCCGATCCCGGCTACCTGGGCCGGCTGGGTCCGGTCACGCCTGTCCAGGCACGCGAGATTGCCGACGCGGCGGCCGCCGATCCTGCCGTGGAGTGGCGGGTCATCCTGGTTACCCGGCCGGGCCAGGCCATCGCTGTCACGCGTGTGCCCCCGGCTCGTGCATCCGGACTCCGTATCGTCCCCGGTTCCGGTGCCGGACCTGGCCCTAATCTGGCGCCGCCGAGTCCGGGGCTCGGGCTGGTCGGTCGGGTCACGCTGACCGTGCCCGAGGACGTCCTCATCGCCCCGCCGCAGCCGCAGGCACTACCTGGGGCGGCGGCCTCCACCCAAGCCGCTCAGGCCGCCCAGGCCGCCCAGGCCGTCTTGCGCGGCAGCGTCCTCGCCCGGGCGCTGCGTGCGGCAGGCCGGGCGGCAACCGCGGCCGCCACGCGTGCCGCTGCCGATGCGGCGGCCAGGAGCGGATGCGCCCACACCACGGCCAACCCTGGCTACCGGCCCGCCAGCCGCCTGCGGGAGTTCGTCGTGGCGCGAGACCTGACCTGCCGGTTCCCGTCCTGCGGGCAGCCTGCCTGGCGCGGCGACCTCGATCACACCCGGCCGTGGGACAAGGGCGGCAGGACCTGCTCCTGCAACCTGGGCGGCCTCTGCCGGCACCACCACATCCTGAAGCAGCATCCCGGCTGGCAGCTGGCTCAGGTCACGCCTGGAACCTTCCTGTGGACGACGTCGGCTGGCCGGACGTACGGCGCCATCCCCGATAGCCACGCCGCATAACCAAACCGCACCACCAGGCCGTACAACCAACGCACCACCAAGAGGCCCCGCCAGGACCGCGGGGAACCGCACCGAAAGCACCGGAGGGAGGCAGAGCACATGGGCTGGGATAACCCGCCGGTCCCGTGGCGAGAGCTCGAACGGCAGCTGTCCTGGAAGAAGAGCGGATCTCCGGGCAACGGCCAGGATCACCGCGCCGCCGAGGACCAGTCCGCCCCGGCCGCCTCAGCCGGCCCGCCCGGTCCGGCTCGCCAGCCGCCCGGCCCGGGCCGACCCGTTCGGGCGCGCCGGCCGGGCACGGCACCCGCCTGGGCCGAGCTGCACTGCCATTCGTCCTACAGCTTCCTGGACGGGGCATCCGGCCCTGAGGACCTGGTGAAGGAGGCGGCTGAACGGGGCCTGACAGCGCTGGCCATCACCGATCACGACGGCATGTACGGGGTGCCGCAGTTCGCTCAGGCGACGGCGCGGCTGCGCGACAGCGGAGTCTCACTCGGAACGGTCTTCGGCGCCGAGCTCAACCTGAGCAGCCAGCGAGTCCCAGGCCACCGCCCCTCGGCCCGGCAGTCCGGCGCCCGGCAGCCCGCAGCCCAGCAGTCGGCGGAGCGCGCCGGAGTACCCGATCCGCCCGGTCGGCACCTGCTCGTGCTCGCCCGCGACCCGGACGGGTACGGGCG
>DASUBV010000199.1:0-12968 GCA_035763085.1 Streptosporangiaceae bacterium
CCAGCCGCCGCGAGCTGCTCGCAGTCCTCAGCGAGTACCGCGCAGCCGTGCATGCTCTGGTGGCGGCAAGCGGGCAGCTCTAGGCAGTCCCGCCTGCCCGCCGCGCGCAGCCGCCAGGACTCGTCATCAGTGGCGGTGTACGTCGCAGCTGCTCATCCGGCCATCCGCCCGTCGATTTCCCTGAGAGGCCGGCTCAGCAGGATCACGGAGATGGACAGGCCGGCAGCGCCGGCGAGAAAGGCCATGCGCAGGCCGAGGTAGCTGCCGATGAGTCCTCCTGCGAGCAGGCCGAGCGGTGCCATCCCGGCGCCGGTCAGGTAGAAGACCGACGACACGCGGGCCATCAGGCCTGCTGGCACCAGGGTCTGCCGGACCGTTGCGGCAGCGACCGTGAAGATCAGCACGGGTATTCCCTGCAGGAAGAAGACCACGGCAACCAGGTACGCGCTGGTCAGGAACGCCGGGGGTGCCATCAGGACCGCGTAAATGAGCAGGGCCGGCGCCAGTGTCCGGGCGACGCCCATGCGCGCGATCAGCCGACCGGAGAGCGCGCCGCCGAGTACCGCGCCTACGGAGGTCGCGGCCAGCAGGCCGCCGAATGTCACGCTGGAGCCGTGCAGGTCCTGCCTGGTGTAGAGGACGAGCACTGCCTCGGGCATCCAGCCGAAGAGGCTCCAGGCGGCCACCATCAGGGCAAGGCTGCGCACCTGGCGGTCCCGCGCAACCCAGCCGGCGCCGGCTCGCAGGCCCAGCCCGAGGCGGGAGCGCGGCCGGGCACCGGACGACTGCGCTCGCGCTTGCCTCTCGTGGCGGGCCAGGCTGGACAGGATGATCCCGGCAACAAGAAACGAGACCGCGTTGACCCCGAACGGCAGCCCGGCAGATTCCGCATAGAGGAAGCCGCCGACGGCCGGGCCGGCCAGCCCGCCGCCGAGCTCGGTCGTGGTGGACAGCAGCCCGTTTACCCGGGGCAGCTGCCGGGCGGGAGCGATTTCCGGGACCAGCGCCGATGAGCTGATCTCGGAGAGCATCTGGCCGGCGCCCATGAGCAGCGCCAGGACAAAAAGCTGCCACAGTGCCAGCAGATGCAGCGCGATCAGCGCGACGAGCGTGCCCAGCTGCAGTGCCCGCGCAAGATCCAGGATCACCATGAGCCTGGCACGGGACAGTCCCTCGACAAGGCCGCCAGCTGGCAGGGCGCCGGTCAGGGCCGGGACCGAGCCGGCTGCCGCCAGCGCGGCGATCGTCCTCGGGTCGCCTGTCAGGGACGCGCCGATCAGCGGGAACGCCGCCACCTGCATGCCGTCCCCCAGGCTGGAGACTGCGTTCGCAGTAATCAGCCGCTTCACCAGGGCATTCGTGTCGTCTCCCTGCTAAGGAGCCCTGGCGTCACTGCACGCCGGTCACCACAGGTAACAGCGTCATGGGGCCAGGGCGTGCCGGAGATGGGCTGCACAGCCAGGGATGCCAGGCGCCAGGTGAGCGCTGCATCGCGATCAATGCAGCGCAGGCACGCCTCGCACGAGCTACTCGTCCAAGGTCACAAGCACGGCCCGTCTCCGCTGAGACGGACCGCCTTCAATCTCGGAATCCCCTACGACACCGCGCCGCCTTAACTGGAAACACGAACAACAGGTGCGGGCAACCTACTCAGCCGAGGGCGGCCCGGTCAACAGGCAAGCAGCCATCCGCGCACCAGCGGCTTTTACCGCGCCATCCACCGGACCAGCACCCGTGACGACGGTCACCTGAATTTGCCCAGAGGCGGCCATGCCGAGAGGCCCGGTGGCGAACAGATTGATTACTTCGTGTGACTGCTGTCCATGGTGGAGTCGCGCACAAAGCCGCCGATCTGCTCGGCTCCGGGGTAACCGGCCCGGTGCCATCGGGTGGCGCATAACAGGCCGATCTGCCATGGCCTGGGAGTAAGCCGCTCATGCCGATGAGCGGGCGTTATGGCACGAGGTGTCTAGGCCAGGGTGATGAGGCGGTTGCGTACTGGGGGCAGGCAGGTGGTCGCGCTGCATGCCCCATAAGTGACGACCACCTCGGCTCGTCCGTTCCCGGTCCGGCGCACGGGCACCGTAACGGTGACCGGGCCATCTGGGTAGACGGGCAGGTCCACATTCAGCTCCGCGATCTGTACGTCGATCACGGGCTTGTCTGCGGCCGGGCTGCCCGTCACACGCAGGCCGTCACGCACGCTCACGACGGTAGGGATGCCCAGGCCGTTCACGCCGCCCGGCGGCAGATGAATGCTGTATAGGTGGTATCCGGGCTTCTGCGGGCTGAACGTCACTCGCACGTGACCGGTGCCGTCCGGTTCGGTGGCCAGCACGGCCACGACGGTGACACCGCCGCCGGTCAGGCGTCCCGACGGGTCAGTTGATGGCCGGCTTACCGTAGGTCTGGCACATCCGCCGGCCAGCAACGCGACCGTCACCGCCGCGGCCAGCAGCGCGCTGCGCGCCATCAGGTTGCCGGTGCCCAGCGGTTCAGGAACGCGTTGACCTGGCGGCTATTCATGGTGCGTGCGTTTTCGAACGAGCCGTCATTAGTGGCGACGCGGATCTTGCCGCCGGGTGTCAGCACCACTAGCGCCGGTATGCCGCTGGTCTGCAGGTTCACGTACTTCGCGGCGAAGCCCAGGTTGTGGTTGAACTGGCCGACATCCACTGCCACCACATGGTAGTCGCGCTGGAGCAGCGGTTTGGTCTGCTTCGATTGAAACAACCTGTCGAGCACTTGGCAGTCGGGGCACCAATCGGCACCGAAGTCGATCAGGACCTCTTTGCGATCGGCCGCGGCCTGCGCGAGAGCCGCTTGCAGGTCGGCGGCAGGGTTTCGGGCCGGGTCGTAATGGTCCGGGATCGTCTCCGCGACAGTCGGCGGTGCAGAAGCAGCTGCGGGCGCGACGGCGCCCGCGGAACGGGAGGAAGACGCGGCAGGCGCTGCTGATGTCCCAATCTTGCCGGTGCACCCGGCCAGGAGTAGTACGACACTGACGGTTGCCGCGAGACCGACCTGTCGCAACATGAACCGATCCTTCCCCATATGTTGATCAGGCAAGGAGAATAGCGGACAGGATGCACAAATGATACCGTTCTTCCTTCCTGGAATGGACCATTGTGTGGTGCGGAGCTCTCCATGCAGACGTAGACGTACGGCGGGCGCGCTGACCCGCTCGCCGGTCCGCGGGAACTCACCCGGCCTGTCGCTCCGACGCGCCTGAGTGAAGCCATCGGTCGGCGCCACCACATGCGAGGGAGACCGCTCTCAGGTGCAGTCGCGCGGAGCGAGGAGCACCGGAACCGCTTGTAGCTCTAGCAAGTCCAGGACTTCCGCCCATCACGGAGTTCGTCATGCTGGAACCGGCCGACTGCTCGCCGACGACGAAGCCTGAACACCGCGGTGCTGACCAGCCGCTCACCACCGGTGGCACTCAGAACAGATAATCTGCGCCCCTGGGTCCCGGCATCTGCAAGCCGGCCACCATGAAAATAATCGGCGATCGGGGCAGCCTGCGGGCCAGCGACAGACGGCCAGCGAATCCGATCACTCTCTGTGATGGCCGTGGCGCCGACTTCACGACCGTCACTGGGCAGACCCAGATGGCCGTCCACACACCCGTCAGGACACGAGGATGGGGCGGCGATTTTTAGCCACCTGCGTCGCGGCGGGACCCTGCGGGCCTGCACTTGGGCACATCGGGGCAGGCAAGGAACCTGGCTGTTCGCCGGCGAGGCTAGTAGGCCCCGCCCCCGCCACGCCGCAGGACACCAGCCAAACAATCGCCGCCCCTACCGCCCATCCCGCCCATGATGTGCAGAGCAGCCAGCACGGGAGATCTGGGGCGGGCGACGCCCGCGTCAGAAGACATTATCTGTGAGTTCGCAATCGGCTCACGATGATGATCAAGCAGAGCAACGATGCGGCAGTCCCGGCAAGAGCCAGGAAAAGCCAGAGCCATAGGATCTGGTCGGACCCGCCATTTCCACCGGTGTCGCTGGCGTTAACGCCAATGGCCCATGATTTCTCTATAGCCCAGGCAAGAGCACTACCGCAGGCGAGGGCCGCGACACCCAGCAGTATCACGATCGTCTTGATCTTGCCGCTAATCTGCACTATTACCTGGTCCAGTCTTCCCAGGTCGGATTGCAGCGGTCGCCGAACGGGCCGGTACCGAACGTCCCGCAGGCCCGGCCTCAGTGCCTCGGCAGAGTCCCTGCTCTATGGCCCGGACAATGTCCTTGACGGCCATCAGTGGCGCCGTGACTGCGGCATCCCAGGTCACATCATCGTGACCGACCATGATCTCGACCCGGCTGTCATGCTCGCTCCACCACACCCGGGCGCCGGCCACCGGCCGATCGCCAGCGACCCACCGCCGCCTGGCCGGGTCATCTGCTGAATGTCCCCGAGCCTGATGAAGTCCGCAGCCGAAGCCCGGACGTTCAGCTCCCACGCATCGCCCTGAAGCTTCACCAAAGCATCGGTGCTAGGCCCGATCTCAGCCGTCACGTACACCACGAGCGCCATGATCGCAGACCACGCCAGGAGCGGAGGCCAGAAGCCACCGGCGGCGGTCGCGGGCGGGTCGTCCTTGTGGGCGGGCTGACGGGTCAGGCCTGGCCTGGTTCCTGCGACAGGGCCGTCAGCGCGGCCTCGTCGAGCGGTGTTCCGGCCAGGGTGGCGGCGTAGAGCGCGGCGCCGATCACCGGCGTGAACCGGGGCGTGCGCACGTCGTAACCGGCGGGCAGGGCGCCGATGCCGGCCAGGAAGGCATCCCGCACCTGCGGCATCGCGAATATCCCGCCGGAGTAGGACACCGGGACGACGTCGCCGGCGGTGAACCCGAGCCGCCGCTGGGTGGCGCTGACCAGCTCGGTGAGCTCGGCGGCCGCGGCAGCCAGGATGGCCTGAGCGCACCGGTCGCCGCAGGCGGCGGCCCGGCCGACCGCAGGCGCGAGGGCGGCGATCTGCTGCCGCGCCCCCTGCCACTGCTGCAGCACCAGGCCGACGAGGTCGATGTCCGCTTCCAGCGCCAGCTCGCGGCGGAGCACGTCGTGCAGCGGGCCGCGCTCCGCCCGGCCGTCGCTCATCTTCGTGAAGGCGCGCAGCGCCTGGATGCCGATCCAGTAGCCGGACCCCTCGTCGCCGAACAGCTCACCCCAGCCGCCGGCGCGGACGCCCGCGCCGGCGCGCCGCCCGTAGGCCATCGAGCCGGTGCCGGCGATGACATTGATGCCGTCGGCCCCAGCCAGTGATCCGGCCCAGCCGCACACCATGTCGTTGTCGCAGCGGAACCGGTCGTGCCGCAGCGCTCCGGCCGCCGCTGCGTCCAGGTGCGGGACGTCCGCGCGGATCTCGCCGTAGCCGGGCAGTCCGAAGAAGGCGAAACGGAGGTCGCCGGGCGTGATCCCGGCCTGCGCGCAGACGGCGGGCACAGCCGCGCCGAGCACGTCGCCGACCAGGCCGACGCCGGGCGCTCCCGAGGTCAGGTAATAGGTGCTCGGAGCCTGCCGGGACGCGGCCACCCGGCCCGCGCCGGTGACGATGACCAGGTCGGTCTTCGTCCCGCCGCTGTCACAGCCCAGGAAGTAGTCCGTCACGCTGGCCCGGCCAGCGGGTAGATGCCCACCCGGCGGACGACCCGGCTGAGCTCCCCGGACGGGAACGGGTTGTCCGGGGTGAGCCCGAGGTCCAGGGAGGTCAGCAGAGCGAATTCCTGGGCCAGGACGGCGTACGGCAGGGCGATCAGCGAGTCGGGCAGCTGGCTGAGGCCGCCGAGGTGCCACGCCGGCCGGCCGTCGCCGGCCTGCGCGGAGACCTCCACGACATGCTCGTCGCCGAGGGCGCGGCGCAGCTCGTCGGCGATGTCCTGGTCGTAGCGCCGGGTGTAGGGGTCGGCGGAGACGAACACGACGCCGAGCGTTCCCGGCTCCAGGATCGCCTTCGGGCCGTGCCGGAAGCCGAGCGAGGAGTCCCAGTAGCTGACGACCTGGCCGGCGGTGAGCTCCAGCAGCTTGAGCGCGGCCTCGCGGGCCAGGCCGGTCAGCGCGCCGCTGCCCAGGTAGACCACCCGGCGGTAGCCGCGGGCGACGAGCTCAGCGAGCTGGCCGGCCCGCGCCGCGAGCAGCTGGCCGGCGGCCGCGCCGAGCCGGCTCACCTGCTCGCCGCCAGCCCCGTCCGGGTCCAGGGTCAGCTGCGCGGCCAGCAGCATGCAGGTGAAGCTGGACGTCATGGCGAAGCCGCGGTCGTTGGCCGCGGGCGGCGTGAGCACCACCAGCGAGCCGGCCCGGCCGGCCTGCGTCGTGGCCAGCTGGCCGGCGGCGTTGCAGGTGATGATCAGGTGGCGGACCGACGACAGCAGCTCGTCGGCGAGGGCGGTGGTCGCGGTGCTCTCCGGGCTGTCGCCGGAGCGGGCCAGCGAGACCAGCAGCGTCGGCACGTCCTCGCCGAAGGCCTCCCGCGGGCTGGCCACGATGTCGGTGGTCGCGACGGCGTCGACGCGGCGGCGCAGCCGGCCGGTCAGCGCCGGGGCCAGCACCTGTCCCGCGAACGCGGAGGTGCCGGCGCCCGCGAGCACGATCCGGGCCCGCGGCTCGCTCAGCAGCGGGCGCAGGAAGGCGGCCGCTGACTCGCGGCGCAGCTGTGCCTCGGCCGCCACGAGCTCCCAGAGCCGGGGCTGCTGCCGGATCTCGGCCGCCGTGACCGGGCCGGCGGCCGGCCCGCCCTCGGTGCCGGGGCTGCCGCCGGCGGGGTTGCTGGTCAAGCCGTGCTCCTTCGTAGTAGGCCGTCTGCCGGGTGATCCCGCATGCTGCAGCTCACGACGGCGGCGCCGCGAACCGGCTCATGGTCCCGCCGTGGGCGGCGATCGCGTCATCAAGGATCGCTGCGGCGGTGCCCGGGCCGGTCACCAGCGGATCGAGCGCCAGCGCCTGGATAGCCTGCTCCCGGCTGCCCGACAGCGCGGCCCGCACGGTCAGCTCCTGCTGCTGCACGCGGGCGGTCAGCACCGCGGCGATGGCCGCGGGCAGCGGGCCGACGGCCAGCCCGGTCACCCCGGCGGCGCCCACCACGGCCGGGACCTCGACCACGGCCCCAGGCGGCAGGTTGGAGATCTTCCCGTCGTTGGGCAGGTTGACGGCCAGCTCGACCGCGTCGCGCCCGGTGACGACCGCCGCGGCGATCGCGACAAGCCGCTCGGCTTCCTGCTTCTCCAGCCCGTCCAGCGGCACCGTCCCGTCGGCCTGGCCGTGCAGCCGGTCCCACAGGTCAGTTTTCTGGCCGATGTACTGCATCGTCGCGTCGCGGCCGCCTTGCAGTCCCCAGGGCAGGGCATCGCCGTCGGCCCCGCGCAGGTACCAGCTGAAGAACTCGCTGACGTGCCGGTCGCCCGGCGCCGGGTAGCGGCCAAAGGTCCGCAGCAGGTCGGCGGACACCGCCAGGTGCACGCCCTCGCGCCGGGTGGACGGCGCGTCCGGGCCGCCTGCCCGCTCGCTGACCAGTGCGCGCAGCTGCGGGTAGAGGTCCTGCGAGCCGCGGCGCAGGTCGAGCAGCCAGCACAGGTGGTTGAGGCCGGCGAAGGTGGCATGTACCTCCTCGCGCGGCACGCCGAGGTCGCCGGCCAGCGCGCCGAGCGTGTGCATGGTCCCGTGGCACAGCCCGATCACCCGCACCGGGGTCTGCGACGCGATGGCGCGGACGTTGGCCGTCAGGGGGTTGCTGTAGTTGACCATCAGAGCGCCGGGCGCGAGCTCGGCTACGTCGCGGGCGATCGCGACCAGCTCGGGCACGTGCCGCAGCGCGCGCAGCACGCCGCCCGGCCCGACGCTGTCGCCCACCGTCTGCGCGATGCCGTGCCGGGCCGGCACCTCGATGTCCGCCAGCCAGCCCGCTGCCGCGCCGACGGCGATCGTCGTGGTGACGAACCGGGCGCCGGGCAGCGCCTCGCGCCGGTCGGTGTGCGCGACGAAGGTCAGGTCGGCACCCCGCTCCTTGGCGATCCGGCGGCCCAGCCGGGCCATGGTGTCGGCCGCGTCGGCGGACAGGTCGACCAGGTGGATGGTCCAGCCGGCAAACACGGGGGAGGACGCCAGGTCGGTCATCAGGCCTGGCGTGAAGACGGTGCTGCCGGCGCCGATGAGCACGAACGAGTTCTCTGGCACGGGGCTCCTTTGCAGGACGCGGGGGGACAGGCGGTGGCGAGCTATCTGTTACTACCGGTCAGCAGCCCGTTGACGATGTAGCGGTTGAACCCGAGGGCGAGCAGCGCCGGGACAGCGATGGCCAGCACGCCGGCCGCGTTGAGCAGCGTGGAGGGGACGACGTGGCGGCCCTGCAGCGCGGCGATCACCACGGTCAGCGGCTGGGTGGAGGAGTCTGTCGACAGCACCAGGGGGAACAGGAATTGCGCCCAGGCGAACAGGAACGTGATGAGCGCGGTGGAGATGATGCCCGGCCGGGCCAGCGGCAGCACGATGTAGCGCAGCACCCGCAGCCTGCTCGCCCCGTCGATGAGCGCGGCCTCCTCCAGGCCGATCGGCATGTTGGCGAAGTAATTGTGCAGTATCCAGGTGGCCAGCGGCAGGAACCCGGACACGTACACGAGCACGATCCCGGTATAGGTGTTCACCAGGCTGAAGCCGCTCATGATCCGGTACAGCGGGATCAGGGTCGTGTAGGCCGGGAACGCCATCGTGGCCAGCACGGCGTAGAACAGCGCCTGCTGGCCGCGGAACTTCATCCGCGCGAATGCGTAGGCGGCCAGGGTCGCCAGCGCGACCGTGATGATCGTGGCGGCGCCGCACTCGATGAGGATGTTCAGCGTCGCGCGGCGGATCTCGCCCGGCAGGTCCCCGGACCGCGTCAGCAGCGTCGCGTAGTTGCCCAGGGTGGGGTGCAGCGGCACGTAGTTCTGGGCATTGGCCGCGGCCTCGGTCTCCAGGCTGGTCTTCACCGCCCAGTAGATCGGCACCAGCGACCAGAGCAGCACGACGGCGAAGCCGGCCCAGCGCGCAATGCGTCCTTGCTGCCTCAATAGTCAATCCTCCGGTACACGCCGCGGACCACGACCAGCGAGATGATCAGGGTGGCCACGGTGATCAGCAGGGAGAGCGCGTAGCCGCCGCCGAAGTCCAGGTCCTGGAAGCTGATGAAGTAGGTCTGCTCGGTGATCGACGACCCGGTCGTCGCGGCCCCGTTGAGCACATACGGCTGGTCGAAGACATTGAGCGTGGCGATCAGCGCCTGCACGATCGCCACGGCGACCCCCGGCCGGGCCAGCGGCAGGGTGATCCGCCAGAACGACTGCCACGCTCCGCAGCCGTCGATCGCGGCGGCCTGGAACAGCTCCTCCGGCATGAGCTGCATCGAGGCCAGCACGAGCAGCGCGGACAGCGGCGTGATCTGCCACACCTGCACCAGCTCGATGAGGAAGATCGTCAGCCAGCGGTTGTCGCCGAGCAGCACGGAGCCGTGGCTGGCCAGGTGCACCGACGACAGCACCCCGTTCAGCAGGCCCGTGTTGGCATCGAAGATGCCCGTCCACAGGATGCCCTCGACGACCCCGGGCAGGGCCCAGGGCAGGATCAGCACCGCGATGAGAATGCCGCGGCCGCGGAACGGCCGGCGCAGCACGACCGCGAAGAAGATGCCCAGCACGGTCGAGAGCACGACGCCGATGACGACGTAGATGGCGGTGTTGCCGACGCTGGTCAGGACCGCGCTGTCGGCGAACAGCCGGCGGAAGTTGCCGATGCCGTCGAACCGGGTCGGCGGGTCGAGCGGGTTGACCCGGTAGAACGACTCGATGATGGTGAACGCGGCCGGGACCAGGGCGAGGCCGATGATGAACACGGTCAGCGGCGTGACCAGCAGGTACGGCAGGCCCGCAGCCGCGAGCCGGCGGCCTTCTGCTGGCCGGCCGTCCTGCTGCCGCCGGCCTGGCCGCCGCCCGGCGGCCCGCCGCCGGGCGGGCGACGGGGCCGCCGGGGCGGCGCTGGTGTCGTCAGGCGATGAGGCTGCCGTCATCAGCTGGCCGCGAGGCCGTTCGCCGTGTTCGCGATCGCCTTGATGGCGGCCGCGACGGTCTCCGAGCCGGCGGCGGCGGCGTGCAGGTTGGTGTAGACGGAGTTAGAGAACTGCGGGTACCACGGCGGCGCGCCGCCCGGGAACACCGGCTTGGACGTGGCCAGCATGGTGCTCAGGGCGGCGCCGCCGGTCAGCTTGCCCCGGGTGGCCATGACCTTGACGGCGGACAGGTGCGAGGGCAGCGCGTAGGCCGACCAGGCCTGCGCCGGGCCGTTGACGCCGGCGAAGCTGACCTGCTGCTGCTCGCTGGTGAACCACGAGATGAACTTGGCCGCCGCCTTCGGGTACTTGGCCTCCTTCGGGATGCCGATGCCGTCCGGGTTGCTCCAGTTGTCCGCGGGGCCGGTCGCGCCGGGCGTCGGGACGTAGTCGACCTGGTTGACGACCGACGAGGAGCTGGGCACGTTGTACAGCGTGCCGACGTTGCCGGAGTAGTCCGAGAAGACGCTGGCCACCTGGCCCTTGGCCATCAGCGTCTGCATGCCCTGGCTGTCGGTGACGTTGATGTTGCTCTTCGGCACGAGCCCGGACCTGATCGCGCCGATCATCCACTCGGCGGCCTTGTAGCCGGGGGAGTCCGGGCTGGTGAACTGCGGTTTCCCGCTGCTGTCCAGGATGGTCCCGCCCAGCGCGCCGGTCGTCTCGTACCAGTACGTGGACAGGCCCTCCGCGGCCGCGAACGGGATGTCCAGCGGGTGCGCCGACACGCCCTTGGCCTGGAGCTTCTTCAGGTCGCTGGTGTACTGGTCCAGCGTGGTCGGCATGGTCTTGATGCCCGCCTTGGCGAACAGGTGCTTGTTCACGGTGGTCACCATGAACGAGGCGTCGTAGGGAATGCCGATGACGTGGCCGCCGACCGTGAACGACGCGATCTGCGGCATGTCCGGGGCCAACGACTTGGTGTTGAGGAACTGCTCCATCGGGTAGAACCAGCCGAGCCGGCCGAGCTGGCCGACCCGCGACCAGTCGACGTCCGTCGCGTCAGCGAAGTAGGTCTTGGCGGTCGCGGCGGCCGAGATCTTGGTCTGCAGGCTGTCCCAGTCGATGTTGACCCACTTGACCTTGATGCCGGTCTGCTTGGTGAAGGCCGTCAGCGCGGCCTTCGGCAGGGGGGTCGCCGCGAGCGCGACCGTGATCGTGACGCCCGACGTCTTGTTCGAGGCGCCGGAGCTGCCGGAGCTGCCGCCGCCGCAGGCAGCGAGCGTGACGGCCAGAGCGGCCGCTGCCCCGGCCGTCGCCGCCCGGCCCCGGCGGCCTCGTGTGCTGCTGCTCAGCGTCCTGGCCAATGCGCTTCTCCTTCGTTACGCCGCCATCGCGGGGCTGGGGGTACGGGGGCCTGTGCTGGCACGTGCGCAGTCACATGCGCGATCAGCTGCTCATTTATGGCGAAGTTGTTCAGCTATGGCATCGTACAGATCACGTGATCGTCACCACAAGGCCATAGAGTGCGCGTATGTAAGCTAAAAATGAGCATGTGTGCATAAGTGATCACTTGACTGGTAGCATCCCAGGCGTGCGGAAGCAGGAGCGGCTCAGTGCGATCCTGGATCGCGTTGCCGAGCGCGGGTCAGTCGATGTCAGCGACCTGGCCAGCGCGCTCGGCGTGTCGGGTGCGACCGTGCGGCGTGACCTGCACGCGCTGAGCACGGGCAAGCTGCTGGTGCGTACCCATGGCGGCGCGGTGGCCCGGCTGGCCGAGACCGAGAGCGAGCCAAGCCGCCTGGCCGAGAAGCGGCGCATCGGCGCCGCCGGGGCCAGCCTGGCCGGCCGCGGTGCCGTCGTCGGCCTGACCGGCGGGAGCACCGCGCTGGAGGTGGCCCGCGCGCTCGCGCATCGCACCGACATCACGTTCGTGACCAATGCGATCAACATCGCCTCGGAGCTGGTGGGCCGGCCCGGCCTGCGGCTGGTGGTGATCGGCGGCATCGTGCGCAGCTCGTTCGAGCTGGTCGGGCCCGCGGCCGAGGCGATGCTCGCGAACTACCACTTCGACATCGGGTTCATCGGCGTCGACGGCCTCACCCCGCAGGAGGGCTGCACCACCCACGATGAGATGGAGGCGCAGACCGACCTGGCGTTCCTGCGCCGCGCCCGCCGCAGCGTCGTGATCGCGGACAGCTCCAAGATCGGGAAGGTGACGTTCGCGCGGATCTGCATGCCGGGCGACGTGGATGACATCATCACCGATCGCGGCGTGACCAGCGAGCAGCTGAGCAGCCTGACCAGCGCCGGCGCTCAGGTGACGACGGTCTGACGCCGGGACCGGGCCGCCGGGGTGCCCGGTGACCGGACGTTGTGCTGCGTCAGTCAGCGGAACTGGTCAGTGCCCGCGCCGTCCTCGCGCTCCCACCCGTAGGCGGCCAGGTAGCCCCAGCAGTCGGGCTTGCTGCCATCGGTGTCGGTGACGCCGTAGGCGTCGGCCAGCTGGCGGGCGCTGATGATCGTGCCGGCCCACCGGTCCGGGTCGGCGGCCCGGGCCAGCGCTGCCACGCCGCGGGCGACATAGGCAGGCGACTCGGAGATCGCGAACCCCGGGGTGCTGGCGCAGGCATCACGCCAGGTGTCCTCGGTGACGCCGAAGTTCTCCAGCATCTTCTCCGAGCGCAGCCAGCCCGGCGTGACTCCTACCGCGGTGACCGGATGGGAATCGAGCTCGGCCGTCAGGCCGGTGACGATCCGCTCCACATTGGCCTTGACCAGGTCGTAGTAGAAACCCACGTTGCGCCGGAACTGCGCATTGGCCTGCGCCGTGCCGTCGGTCATCTCGATGATCAGCCCCCGGCTGCCGCGCGCGCCGGCCGTGCGCAGCATCAGCGGGATCGCTGCCCGGCAGGTGATCAGGTGGGTGTGCACGCCCATCTGCAGCATCCGCA
>DASUBV010000200.1:0-6553 GCA_035763085.1 Streptosporangiaceae bacterium
GCCCGTGCTGGCCGGCATTCACCACCTCAAGCTGCCGGTGACCGGCCTGGCCAGGTCGCTGGAGTGGTACCGCAGCCGCCTGGGCTACGAGGTGCAGATCGAGTTCGTCGAGCAGGGCCAGCTGATGGGCGTTGGCCTGGCCCATCCCGGGGGCGGGCCGGACCTGGCCCTGCGCCTGGACCCGGACCGGGCGAGGGCCGCGGCCGGCTTCGACTACTTCGCCATCGGCGTGCCGGACAAGCCGGCCATGGAGCGGCTGGCGGCGCGGCTCGACGCGCTTGGCCAGCCGCACGCCGGCGTGCACCGGGCCAGCTTCGGCTGGATCCTGCCGGAGGTTCTCGACCCCGACGGGCACCCGCTGCGCTTCTACACCCTGGAGCATCACACCGATCCCGGCCCCGGCGAGGTCACCACGATCCGTGATCCGCGGGAGAGTGCCGAGCGCGCGGAGCGCCTCGCGGACGACTCAGCTGGCAAGTCGCCCGCCGGCCAGGCCGGCTGATCGACCCGGCGATGAGTTTCCCGGCTGCCGTGCGTCTGCACCGTCAGTGGGCTGTGATTGGGTCCTTGTGCAGGCAGGCCCGGCCGGGGGGATCATGGCCAGGCTGGTGACAACGGCCGGGCAGGACGGCCGCGGGGAAGGGAGCGCCGATGGGCGGCGTACGAGTACTAGTGGGAACGCGCAAGGGCGCCTTCGTCCTGACCGCGGACGGCAAGCGCCAGGAGTGGCAGGTCAGCGGCCCGCACTTCGCCGGCTGGGAGATCTACCACGTCAAGGGCTCGCCAGCCGATCCGGACCGGCTGTACGCATCGCAGTCCAGCGGCTGGTCCGGGCAGGTCATCCAGCGCTCCGATGACGGCGGGGCGACCTGGCGGCCGGTGGGCAATCAGTTCGCCTACGACGGCACCCCTGGGACACACCAGTGGTATGACGGGACGCCGCACCCGTGGGAATTCGAGCGGGTCTGGCACATGGAGCCCTCGCTGGATGATCCGGACACCGTGTGGGCCGGAGTGGAAGACGCCGGGCTGTTCCGGACCTCCGACGGCGGCGAGAGCTGGCAGGAGATGCCGGCGCTGCGCCAGCACGATTCCGGGCCGTCCTGGCAGCCGGGCGCCGGCGGGATGTGCCTGCACACCATTCTCCTGGACCGCGAGAACGCCGGCCGGATGTACGCCGCGATCTCGGCGGCGGGCGCATTCCGCTCCGATGACGCCGGCCAGAACTGGCGGCCGATCAACCACGGCCTGCAATCCGAGGGCATCCCCGACCCCGACGCCGAGGTCGGGCACTGCGTGCACCGGCTGGCCATGCACCCGCAGCGGCCGGGCGTGCTCTACATGCAAAAGCACTGGGACGTGATGCGCAGTGACGATGCCGGCGAGTCGTGGCATGAGGTCAGCGGCAACCTGCCGACCGACTTCGGCTTCCCCATCGACGTGCACGCGCACGAGCCCGACACCATCTACGTGGTCCCGATCAAGAGCGACTCCGAGCACTACCCGCCCGAGGGGAAGCTGCGGGTCTACCGCAGCCGGACTGGCGGCGATGAGTGGGAGCCGCTGACCAGCGGGCTGCCGCAGGAGCACTGCTACGTCAACGTGCTGCGCGACGCGATGGCGGCGGACTCGCTGGACGACTGCGGGATCTACTTCGGCACGACCGGCGGGCAGGTATATGCCTCGGCCGACGCGGGGGACACCTGGGCGCCGATCGTCCGCGACCTGCCGGGCGTCCTGTCGGTCGAGGTGCAGACCCTGTCCTGAGCGGCGGCGATGAGAGGGGTACGGGCATGATCCGGGTGGTGCTCCCCGCGCACCTGCGCCGGCTCGCCAGCATCGACGGCGAGGTCAGGCTGGACGTCTCGGGCGAGGTGACGCAGCGCTCGGTACTCGACGCGCTCGAGACTCGCTACCCCACGCTGAGGGGCACCATCCGTGACCATGACGGCGGGCCGCGGCGGGCGTTCATCCGGTTCTTCGCCTGCGAGGAGGACCTGTCGCACGAGCAGCCGGACACGCCGCTGCCCGAGGCGGTGGCCGCCGGCCGCGAGCCCTACCTCATCATCGGAGCCATGGCCGGCGGCTAGGGGCGCGCCGCCCTGTGCCCGGGACAGATACGGGGGCACCAGGGCGCGGTGCCGCGACACGGGGTTCCAGGCGACGGCCACGGGGGACTGGTTGCAGCTGGCAAGTCGCTCGTTAACCGTGCGGAGTTACCTGGATAAGCCGGAGTAGTCGAACATTATTTTGTTTCACCGAGCTCATTAATTCAGGTAGTCGAACCTGTTATCGTCAGCCGGGTGACAGCTCAGCCGGTCCTGACCCGCGTTCCGCAAGGTGAGCTCATCGGGGCCGACCGGATGACCCCGCAGTGGCCGCAGGCCATCGTGCTGTTCACCGACGGGCACTGGCGCCCCGCGACGATCGTGGCGTGGTGCCGGTACCGGCATGGCTGGGCGGCGCTGCTGCGCTGGCCGGACGGCCACGAGGACTGGCGCCGGCACGACCCGCAGAGCCTGCTGCGCTCTGTCGAGCAGCTCGGCGGCTGGGGATCGGCCTAGGCCAGCTGCGCCGGCTGCCGCGCGGGCCGCCATCATGGTGCGTCATGGATAGCGACGTGCTGGCGCTGTGCGATGGCATCTGCGGCGAGCTGGTGGCCGCGGGCGCGGAAGCGGTCGTGCTGACCGGCTCACAGGCCAGGGGCACGGCCACCTCGGAGTCGGATATCGATCTCGTCGTCATCGGCGATGGTCCCGCCTATGACCTGGACGTGCGGGCAGGCCGCCTGGTGTCGCTGTCGTGGCGGGCCGCCGGCCGGCAGCGCGAGCAGTTCAGGCTGCCGCAGGCGGCCGGCAAGGAGGTGCCGGCCTGGCGCTCCGCCGTGATCGTCGCGGACCGGACCGGAGTGGCCGGCGAACTGCAGGAGCTGGCCAGAGCCTTTGCCTGGGCGGACATCGCGGCCCCGGCGCGGGAGTGGGTGGCAGCCGAGCTGGCCGGCTACGCCGAGGAAGTACACAAGCTGGTGGCCGCGCTGCGGCACGAGCGGCCGCGGGTGGCGGCGGTGCAGCGCAACCTCCTGGCCACGCATCTGGCCCCCGTGCTGGCCGTGCATTTCCGGATCCTGTCGGACAGCGAGAACGACATCTGGGACCAGGTCGCCGCGCGGGCGGGCGAGCCCTGGCGGTCCGCGCAGGACCGGGCGCTCGCCCTGGACGGCCAGCCGCTGGCGGTCAGCTGCCGGGCGGCCCTGGACCTGTATGCCGCCGCGGTCGCCGCGGCCGGGGACATGTTCACCGAGCGGCAGCGCCGGGTCGTGGCCGAAGCCGTCAGCCTGGCTGGTCAGGACGGCTGACCGGCTCATCACCGGCGGCCTGCTGCGCGGCGGCGCGGGCCCGCTCGGCTACCAGGTCCCGCTCCGGGGCATTGCGGGCCAGCGCGGCAGCCCGCTCGAACTCGGCCCGGGCCTCGGCCGGGCGGCCCAGTTTCATCAGCAGGTCGCCGCGCACGCTGGGCAGCAGGTGATAGTCCCGCAGCGTCGGCTCGCCGGTCAGCTGATCGACGAGGTCCAGGCCCGCCTGCGGCCCGTGCGCCATCGACAGGGCCACCGCGCGGTTCAGCTCGATGACCGGCGACGGATTCTGCTCGGCGAGCCGGTCATACAGGGCCGCGATGACCGCCCAGTCGGTGTCCTCGGGCCGGAACGCGCGGGCGTGACAGGCGGCGATGGCGGCCTGCAGGACATACGGGCCATCGGCGCCGCCGAGCTCCTCGGCCCGGGCCAGTGCGGCCAGGCCGCGGGTGATCAGCAGCCGGTCCCAGCGGGCCCGGTCCTGGTCGAGCAGGAGCACCGGCTCGCCGGACGGCCCGGCGCGGGCGCGGATCCGCGAGGACTGAAGCTCGAGCAGCGCGATCAGCCCCTGCACCTCCGGCTCGGCGGGCATCAGCCCGGCCAGGATCCGGCCTAGCCGGACCGCTTCGGCGCACAACTGCGGGCGCATCCAGTTGTCGCCGGCGGTGGCCGAGTAGCCCTCATTGAAGATGAGGTAGATGACCTCCAGCACCGAGGACAGCCGCGCGGGGCGCTGGCCCGGGGCGGGCACCTCGAAGGGCACGTGAGCGCTGGCCAGGGTCTTCTTGGCCCGGACGATGCGCTGGGCGACGGTCGGCTCCCCGGTCAGGTAGGCGCGCGCGATCTCGGTCGTGGTCAGGCCGCCAAGCAGCCGCAGCGTCAGCGCGACGCGGGCCTGGACCGACAGCACCGGGTGGCAGGCGGTGAAGATCAGCCGTAGCAGGTCGTCGTCGATCTCGTCGGAGAATGCCTGGTCGAAGTCGGGGGTGACGGCGTCGCCCGCCGCCTCCAGCGCCCGGCCGATCTGGGCGTACTTGAGGCGCAGCTCGCGGTTGCGGCGGAACAGGTCAACTCCGCGCCGCTTGGCCACTGTCATGAGCCACGCGCCGGGATTGCGCGGTACCCCGTCGGCCGGCCACTGCTCCAGGGCCGCGACGATCGCGTCCTGGGCCAGTTCCTCGGCCAGGCCGATGTCGCCGGTAAAGCGCGCCAGTCCCGCGATGAGCCGGGCCGACTCCATGCGGACGACCGTCTCGATCGCGTCCCGGGCCGGCGAGGTCATCACCAGCCATCACACCACCGGTCGGCGAACCCCCGCAAGAACGGGCCGGCGCAGCCGGCCCGTGGAGCGAGACGGAGGGCGCGCCCGGCACCGCCTGGACTGAGCGGCAGCGACGGCGGAAGGCGGTGCGGGCACGGGCGCCCCTCCATCTCGCGGGAACGAGCCAGCGGGCTAGCGCTAGCTCGCGGGACACCGATCGTTAATAGACCGTGCGGATCGTGCTCTCGCCGTCGCCGGCGATGTTCAGGAACCGCTTGGTCCACTCGATGGCCTCGGCCTTGTCCCGGCACTCCATCAGCGCCCAGCCGCCGATCAGTTCCTTGGCCTCGGTGAACGGGCCGTCGACCAGGGTGAACTCGCCGTTCTTGCGGATCACGCGGGTGGCCTCCTGGATGGGGCCGACGCCGCCGGTGGCCAGCAGCACGCCCGCTTTGGTCGCCTCCTCGACGAACTTGCCCATCTCCTCCATCAGTTCCGGCGTCGGGCCGGTGAAGGGGGTGGCCGGGTCGCCCAGGGTGTAACCGAGGAATCGCATGAGACTTCTCCTTCTCCTGTCGTGGCCGGGGGCCCGGGCTGTCATCGAGGCAGCCCGCGCTGACGAGCTTTCATCGTTCCCCGTCCTTCCTGGCCATGCGTCGAACGGCGCTCGCCCAGATCGACACGGGGCTGCCGGAAATCCGGAAAATTTCGCGGCCGGCCGGGCGAGACGGCCAGGAGGGCCCGCGCCGGCGCCCGGAAATGTGACGGCGGTCACTCCCGGCTCGATAAGAGAAGCCTTAATCCGGGCTCGCCCGCGGCGCTGACCAGCGCATAGCTTGTAGGTAGCCAGGATCACCAGCTGGAAGGTGTGCCCGGACATGAGTGATGAGCCGGATGAGGCGCTGGAGGTGCTCCGCACCGTCTGGACGGCGCAGGACCAGGACGCGGCCGCGCTAGCCGAGGCCAGCGGCCCGGCCAAGAGCTGCAAGCGGATGTCCGACATCGGCTTCGGCGGCATGGCCGGCCCGGATGGCGACCTGCGCGCAGCGTGGAAAGACCGGCTGGCCCGCGAGGGCAAGCTGAATCCGGGCGCCACCGGGAGCATCCGCGACCTCCTGCTCGGCACGGCCGCCCGGACCGGTGACAGCGACAACTAGCCCGGCGGCGCCACCGCGGCTCCCGCAGCAAGGAGGATGCCAGGATGGACCGCCCGGAGACCGTCGCCCAGCTGACCCAGACGCTGCGCGGCGGCGGTTACCTGGCTGACCGGGGCCTGGCCACGGCCTTGTTCGTGGCACTGTCGCTGCAGCGCCCGATCTTGCTGGAAGGCGAGGTCGGGGTCGGCAAGACCGAGGTGGCCAAGGTGCTCGCGGCCGCCTTCGGACGCCGCCTGATCCGGCTGCAGTGCTACGAGGGCATCGACACCCACCAGGCCCTCTACGAGTGGGACTACGCCCGGCAGATGCTGCATATCCGGGCGCTGTCAGCCCAGCAGGCCGCCGATGCCGCGGCGGTCGACAAGCTCTTCGGCCCCGCGTACCTGCTGGAGCGGCCGCTGCTGGCGGCGGTCCGGGCCGGCGACCAGGCTGTGCTGCTGATCGACGAGGTCGACCGGGCTGACGACGAGTTCGAGGCCTTTCTGCTGGAAGTGCTGTCGGACTTCCAGATCAGCATCCCGGAGATCGGCACGATCACGGCGCCGAGCCCGCCCCTGGTGGTGCTGACCTCCAACCGCACCCGCGAGCTGCATGACGCGCTCAAGCGGCGCTGCCTCTACCACTGGATCGGCTATCCCCCAGCCGACCGCGAGGTGGAGATCGTGCTGGTCCGCGAGCCGGGTGTGTCCCGTGAGCTGGCCCGCAAGGTCGTGGCCGCGGTGAACCGGCTGCGCGAGCTGGACCTGGCCAAGCCGCCGGGCGTCGCCGAGACCATCGACTGGG
>DASUBV010000201.1:0-19453 GCA_035763085.1 Streptosporangiaceae bacterium
CCGGGCAGCCGGACGCCCTCGGCTGTGCCGTCCACGCGGTAGAAGATCTTGCCCGGGTGGACCGGCAGGCCGAGTCCCGCGTAGAACGACTGCGCCTGGCTGTTGCCGGTGTCGGTGGTCCACTCCACCCGGCTGCAGCCCAGCCGTGCCGCGGTGTCGAAGACAGCCTGCATGAGCAGCCGGCCGGTGCCCTGGCCGCGGCCGGCGCTGGCCACGAACAGTTCCTTGAGGTACAGCGACCGGGTGAGGCCGATTGCGGGCCAGGCGAAGGTGTAGGCGGCCAGCCCGGCCACGTCCTGGCCATCCCTGGCCACCAGCGCGTACGCGGCCGCCGGGCTGGCGAACAGGGCGTCACTCACCTGCCGGGCGCGCTCGCCGGGCGACCCGGCCGGCTGCGCGCCGTAGAACTCGCTGAGCTCGGCCAGCAGATCCGCGATGCCCGCCGCGTCCGCGGGCTCGGCGGGCGACACGGTGATCACGCGCGGGGACTCCTTGGGGACCAGACAATGAGGGCGTCCCCGGAGGCTAGCGGAGGTGGCTCGGGACCAGGCCGGCCCGGTCCGCCGGCCGGCGGCTAGCACCCCGTATTCCGCACGTGGGTGATTGTCAGCGGAGTCGCCGTGGGTCGGTGCCGAGGAGGTCGAGGAGTCGCAGCTGGAGGGGCGTGGGCTGGGGGATGATCGGGGGGTCCTGACCTGTGCCGGGGATGATTTTCATGGTGGCGAGGGCCTGGAGGATGAGCCGTCCTGTGGGGATGGCGGGCCGTCCGGCGTACAGGCCCTCGACCGTGGTCTTGCCCTGTTCAGCGAGGGCATGCCTGACCTGGCGTTCTATCAGGCAGAAGATGAGCAGGGCGAGGCAGATGACGGTGACCAGGGCGGCGATGCGCCGGTTGCTCTTGCAGAACAGGGCGGCGACGGCGAGGGGTCCCTTGAACGCGGAGTAGCGGCGCTCGACTGCTTCCTGGCCCTTGTAGAGGAGCAGGACCGCGGCGGCGCCGGCCTCGCCGGGGTCCAGGTTGGTGAGCAGGGCGTACCAGCCGTCGGTGGCGGCCTCGGCGTCGATGGCCTGCTGGTCGAAGGCCCAGGTGAGGGTGGGCTTGCCGGTGCCGGGATCGGTGCCCGTCTCTGCCCGCAGGAAGGCGCCGACCCGCCTGCCGGCGGTGATGGCCGCGATCCGGGCGCTGACCTTGGCCTCGTCCGGGTAGTGCCTCGAGCCGAGGCCGCGTTCGAGTCGCTGCAGGTCCTCGCGGGCCCGGTCCAGCTTCTTGGCACGGGCGGTGACCGCGGCCTGCTCGCGGGCGGAGGAGTGCACGAATATCCGCCGCAGCGCCAGGACCGGGTCGCTCTTGCGCGGCCCGGCCAGGCTCATGGCGTCCTCGATCACGTGCCAGGTCCCGCGCCGGCCGGGGGGCTTGCCCTGATCCCGGCGGGCGACGTAATCGACCTGCGCGGCAGCGTCCAGGGTCAGGCCAGCCAGATCGGCGGCAGCCACATACGTCCTGGAAGCCGGCGCGACGAAGGTCACCCCGTCGCCGTCCATCGCGGCCAGGTTCGCATACGAGACCAGCTTGGAGTCCCCGATGATCAGCAGCCGCCGCTGGGTCGCCATGCCCTGCAGGGCTTTCATCACCGGGATGACCTGGCTGACCTCCCCCGCGCCGCCGTCGAAGGCCCGGTGGAACACCGGGATGCCGCCGTCCCCGCTGACCGCGATCCCGGCCTGCACCTGCTTGAGGTCGGGGCGGCGGTCCTTGGGATGACCGAACCCCGGTGCCGCGAACCCCTCCTGGCTCTGCTCATAGGCGCCGTGCACCGAGACCGAGGTCATGTCCCAGTGCAGCCGGCTCACGTCGATCCCGAACGCCTGAATCGCGGCCACCCCGGCCGACCCGGCGATCTGGTCCAGGTGCGGGGCGATCGCGTCCAGCGCCCGCCCGATCCGGTCATCGTTAAGCAGCCCGGGCTCCGCGCCGAGCGCCTCGCCGACCGCCCAGTCCCGCGCCCACGCCTGGACGTGCACTAACGGCGACGGCGAGGTCAGCCGGTTGGCGACCAGTGCCTCGATCACCTGCCCGTGCGTGAGCTCGGCCAGGTCACGCACCGGGCACGCGTCATCGATGATGTCGCGGATCCTCAGCCGGGAACAGAAACCGGCCACCACCGGCAGCGCCCCCAGCAGCTTCTCCACCGACAACGACCCGAACTGCGCATCTTGTCTCACAGCCCAGCAGGCTGCAGCCCCCGGCACCCGCGACCAAGCCGCCGCACCGGAGAACCCCTAAAAATCCCCATGTGCGGAATACCCGGCTAGCGGTCGGGCCGGCCCGCCTCTTGCTGTTATCAGCGAGGGCGGCCCCGGCGGCGCCCGGCGGCGGGCACGCGAGGGCCCGCCGCTAGATCAGGTCGGCCAGCGGCACGTCCGGATCCGACAGGCGCGCCGGGTCCGCCGGCGCGCCGGACCGGATGAGGTCCTGGATGGCGTCGTTGACGTCCCACACGTTGACGTTCATGCCGGCCACCACCGCGCCGGATTTCAGCCAGAACGCAACGAATTCCCGTGACTGCGGCTCCCCCCGGTACACCAGCTGGTCGTAGCTGCCCGGCTCCGGGACCCCGGCGGCTTCCATGCCGAGGTCGTACTGGTCGCTGTAGAAGTACGGGACGCGGTCGTAGCTCACCGGCTGGCCGAGCATCGCGCGGGCCGCCGCCGGGCCGCTGTTGAGCGCGTTAGCCCAGTGCTCGACCCGGATCCGCCGGCCCAGCAGCGGGTTGAACGCGTTGGCCACGTCGCCGGCCGCGAAGATGTCCGGGTCCGAGGTACGCAGCGACTCATCGGTCAGCACGCCGTTGTCGGTCTCCAGGCCGGCGTCGGCGGCCAGGCCGGCGTTCGGCGCCGCGCCGATCCCGGCGACCACGATGTCGGCGTCCAGCGTGGCACCGCCGGAGGTCAGCACCTGGCGCACCGAGCCCGCCGCCTGACCCGCGGCGCTGGAGCCGGCGCCGTCACCGCGCAGCTCGCTGACGGTCTCGCCGAACCGGAACTGCACGCCGTGGTCGCGGTGCAGCTGCGCGAAGACCTCGCCGACCTCCGGGCCTACCGCCCGCCGCAGGGCCGTGGCCTCGGGCTCCACGACGGTCACCGGGCAGCCGGCCTGCCGGGCCGCGGCCGCCACCTCCAGGCCGATCCAGCCGGCCCCGGCGATCACCACCTGGCCGCCCCGGCGCAGCGCTGCCAGCAGCGCCTCGCTGTCGGCCAGGGTGCGCAGGTACAGCAGCCCGGCCAGGTCGGCACCGGGCACCGGCAGCCGGCGCGGCGACGCGCCGGTGGCCAGCAGCAGCCGGGTGTAGCCGACGGCCGAGCCGTCCTCCAGCCGGACCTGCCGGGCGCTGCGGTCGATCGAGGTGATCCGGCTGCCCAGCCGCAGGTCCACGTCGTGCTCGGCGTACCAGCCCGGCTCGTGCACGAATGCCTTGTTCCGGTCGGCCTTGCCCAGCAGCAGGTCCTTAGACAGCGGCGGCCGCTCGTAGGGCCGCTCGGACTCCGCGCCGATGAGCACGACCGTGCCGTCGAAGCCCTCGGCGCGCAGCGTCTCGGCGGCCTTGGCGCCGGCCAGGCTGGCCCCGACGATCACGTAGGCGTCTGTCATCGGGCCTCCTCTTCGGGGTCCGGGGCTGTCCCCCGGACCGGGGTTTCCGGGGGTTACCCCCGGCCAGTACTGGCCCCTGGGCTAGTACAGCCCAACGCTACCGGGACTGGCCGCACAGCCGCTGGTGCCATGAGACAGCGGAAGTGTCGGTGAGCGAGGCGATCTGGTCGATGACCACCCGCCGCCGGGCCGCGTCGTCCGCGGCGGCCCCGAACGCCGTGGCCAGCATCGGGTCCAGCGTGCCCGGCGCACCGGCCAGCACGGCGTCCGTCAGCTCGCAGATCAGCTCCCGCTCGGCGGCCTGGGCGGCGGCTGCGCCGGGGCGGCTCATCACGTAGTGCGCCGTCATGCCCTTGAGCAGCGCGCACTCCAGCCGCTGGCGGCGCGGCACGACCAGGTCCGCCGCATACCGGGTCAGCGGCGGCGTGCCGGGCGGCCGGGTGGCCTGCTCGGCCGCCCCGCAGAAGCGGCCGATCAGCTCGCTGGTCAGGTTCTTGACGGCCGCGGCCGCGGCGGCGCCGCCGTCGAACACCCGCGGCCAGAAGTCGAGCTCCAGCAGGTCCGCGAGCACCTCCCCCAGCCCGGCGGCGCTGACCGAGCCGGGCGCGCAGTACTCGGCCAGGGCGAGCCGGGTCACCTGCTCGCGCTCGGCCGGGTCGCGCAGCTGGCCGAGCCGGATCAGGCCCGCGTGCAGGCCGTCTTCCAGGTCGTGCACCGAGTAGGCGACATCGTCGGCCCAGTCCATGACCTGGGCCTCGAAGCAGGGCCGTCCGGGCGGCGCGCCGTCGCGGATCCAGGCGAAGGTCCCCGCGTCGTCGGCGTAGGCGCCGTACTTGCCGGGCGCGCCGTCGGCCGGGGCGAGCCAGGGGTACTTCAGGGTGGCGTCCAGCGTGGCGCGGGTCAGGTTGAGGCCGGCGCCGGGGGCCTTAGCCTCCAGCCGGGTGAGCAGCCGCAGGCTCTGCGCGTTGCCCTCGAATCCGCCGCAGTCCGCGGCCAGCCGGGCCAGCGCGGCCTCGCCGTTATGGCCGAACGGCGGGTGCCCGAGGTCGTGCGCGAGGCAGGCGGCGTCGACGAGGTCGGGGTCACAGCCCAGCGCCCCGCCGAGCTCGCGGCCGATCTGGGCGCACTCCAGGGAGTGGGTGAGCCGGGTCCGCGGGAAGTCCCCGGACCCGACGGCGACGACCTGGGTCTTGGCTGCCAGGCGCCGCAGCGCGGCGCTGTGCAGCACCCGGGCGCGGTCCCTGGTGAAGGGACCGCGCCCGGAGCTGCCGGCGTGCTTGGACGGCTCGGCTGCCCGCCGGGCCGTGGCCAGGCCGTCGTAGCCGGGGATCACCGGCTGTCGCTACCTCCCACGGCCTCCAGGGCGGCGGCGCGGCCGGCCTCCAGCCGGGCCACCGGGACCCGGAACGGCGAGCAGGACACGTAGTCCAGGCCCGCCGAGTGGAAGAAGTGCACCGACTCGGGGTCGCCGCCGTGCTCGCCGCAGACGCCGATCTTGAGGCCGGGACGGGTGGCCCGGCCCTCGGCCACGGCGATCTTGACGAGCCGGCCGATGCCCTCAGCGTCCAGGGTCTCGAACGGCGAGACGCCGAACACGCCCAGGTCGATGTAGCGGCCGAAGAACGAGCCTTCCACGTCATCGCGGGAGAAGCCCCAGCCCATCTGCGTCAGGTCGTTGGTGCCGAACGAGAAGAACTGCGCGGCCTGGGCGATCTGGCCGGCGGTGAGCGCGGCCCGCGGCACCTCGATCATGGTGCCGATGAGCGTGTGCACCTGGGTGCCGGTCTCCTGCGCGACCTGAGCCAGCACCTGCTCGGTCTCCTCGCGCGCCGCCTCCAGCTCCTGCACGGCGCCGACCAGCGGGATCATGATCTCCGGCTGCGGGTCGCCGCCGGCCTTGACCCGGTCGGCCGCGGCGTGCGCGATCGCGCGCACCTGCATCGCGTACAGGCCGGGGATGACCAGGCCGAGCCGGACGCCGCGCAGGCCCAGCATGGGGTTCTGCTCGTGCAGGCGGCGCACCGCCTCCAGCAGCTTCTTGTCCTGCGCGGTGGCCTGGTCGCCGGCGAGCGCGATCTTGACGGTCAGCTCGGTGATGTCGGGCAGGAACTCGTGCAGCGGCGGGTCCAGCAGCCGGATGGTGACCGGCAGCCCGTCCATCGCCTCCAGGATCTCGACGAAGTCGCCGCGCTGCAGCGGCTCCAGCGCGTCCAGGGCGGCCTGACGGCCGGCCTGGTCCTCGGCCAGGATCAGGTTCTCCACCAGCTGCCGCCGGTCGCCGAGGAACATGTGCTCGGTCCGGGTCAGGCCGATGCCCTGGGCACCGAACCGGACCGCGCGGGCGGAGTCCTCGCCGTTGTCGGCGTTGGTGCGCACCTGGAGGCGGCGCTGCGCGTCGGCGTGCTGCATGATCGCGTGCACCGCGCTGACCAGCTCGTCAGCGGACGGGTCGAGGCCGCCCTCGAAGTACTCCACCACCGGGGACGGGACGACCGGGACCTCGCCCAGGTAGACCGCGCCGGACGAGCCGTCGATGGACAGCATGTCGCCCTCGCTGACCACCGAGCCGTCGGCCAGGGTGAACTTGCGCCCGGCCACGTCCACCTGCAACTCGTCGGCGCCGCACACGCAGGTCTTGCCCATGCCGCGGGCGACCACGGCGGCGTGACTGGTCTTGCCGCCGCGGCTGGTCAGGATGCCCCGGGCGGCGATCATGCCGTGCAGGTCGTCGGGGTTGGTCTCGCGCCGGACCAGGATGACCGGCTCGCCCTTGGCGGCCAGGTCAACCGCGCGACCGGAGTCGAACACGGCCCGGCCCACCGCCGCGCCCGGCGAGGCGCTGACGCCCCTGGCGATCTTCTTGACGTCGGAGCTGGCGTCAAAGCGCGGGAACATCAGCTGGGCGAGCTGGTCGCCGCTGACCCGGCGCAGCGCCTCGTCCAGGTCGATCATGTCCTGGTCGACGAGCTGGACGGCGATCCGGAAGGCGGCCGCGGCGGTGCGCTTGCCGACCCGGGTCTGCAGCATCCACAGCTTGCCGCGCTCGATGGTGAACTCGATGTCGCACAGGTCCTTGTAGTGGTTCTCCAGCGTCTGCATGATCTGCATCAGCTCGCCGTAGGACTTGGCATCGATCTGCTCCAGGTCCTGCAGCGGGACCGTGTTGCGGATGCCGGCCACCACGTCCTCGCCCTGGGCGTTCTGCAGGTAGTCGCCGTACACGCCCTGCTGGCCGGTGCCCGGGTCACGGGTGAACGCCACGCCGGTGCCCGAGTCGGGGCCGAGGTTGCCGAAGACCATGGTCACGATGTTGACGGCGGTCCCCAGGTCGGCGGGGATGCGCTCCTGGCGGCGGTACAGGATGGCCCGGTCGGCGTTCCAGGAGTTGAACACGGCGTTGACGGCCAGGTCCATCTGCTCGCGCGGGTCCTGCGGGAAGTCCCGGCCAGTGTGCTCGCGGACGATCCCCTTGAAGGTGTCCACCAGGGCCTGCAGGTCGCCGGCGTCCAGGTCGAGGTCGTTGCGGGTGCCCTTGGCCTGCTTGGCGGAGTCAATCGCGTGCTCGAAGGCCTCGCCCTCGATGTCCAGCACCGTCTTGCCGAACATCTGGATCAGCCGCCGGTAGGAGTCCCAGGCAAACCGCTCGCTGCCGGCCTGCTTGGCCAGGCCGTGCACCGACTCATCGGACAGGCCGATGTTCAGCACCGTCTCCATCATGCCCGGCATGGAGAACTTCGCCCCGGAGCGGACGCTGACCAGCAGCGGGTCAGCGTGGTCGCCCAGCTTGCGCCCCATCTGCTCTTCCAGCTTCTGCAGGTGCTCGCTGACTTCGGCGGCCAGGCCGTCGGGAATCGAGCCGCTGGCGAGGTAATGACGGCAGGCGTCGGTCGTGATGATGAACCCCGGGGGTACCGGCAGCCCCAGGTTGGTCATCTCAGCCAGGTTGGCGCCCTTGCCGCCCAGCAGGTCCTTTAGGTCCTTGTTGCCCTCGGTGAAGTCATAGACGAGCTTCGGCACTGCACGCACTCCTCGGGATGCCGCCCCGCCGGCCTGACATCCGGCGGAAGACGACGGTGGTAGACGGCTCAGTGAAATTTGCGGCCTCACGGCCCCTCTGTGTGGACTCTACCGAGCATCTGCCGTGCTCGTGGCCACCGACAGCCAGATCCGGCGGCCCCGCCCGTCCGCCCGGCCCGAGACGGCCGGAATGGCCAGGACTGGCTCAGCCGGCGGCCGCCGCCGGGGTGCCTGACTGCCGGCGGCACGCTGATCGCCGGGGACCCGTCCCGCCGCGCCCAGATCGCCGTGCTGCGCGGTGCTGTCCTCAGTCCGCTCCCCGCAGCGGCCGCGGCGCAGTTCGATGGGCCGCCTGGTTGCCGGACCGGACAAGGCGGCGGTCGGGGACAATAGCAGACGTGAACTCAACGGAGGGCCCGCTGGTCATCGGGCTGCTGCACCCTGGCGAGATGGGCGCGGCCATCGGCCGGTGCCTGACCGAGCGCGGGCATCAGGTGCTGTGGGCCGCGCAGGGCCGCGGGCCGGCAACGGCGGCCCGGGCCCAGGCGGCCGGGCTCACCAGCGCGGGCAGCATCGCCGAGGTGGCCCGCCGGGCCGCGGTCATCCTCTCGGTCTGCCCGCCGCATGCCGCGCTGGACGTGGCGTGGGCGGTGCACGGCTTCGGCGGCCGCTACGTGGACGCCAACGCCATCGCGCCCGGCACGGCACGGGAGATCGCCCGGCTGATCACCGACAGCGGCGGCCAGTACGTCGACGGCGGCATCGTCGGCCCGCCGCCGGCCCGGCCGGGCACCACCCGCCTGTACCTGTCCGGCGCGGGCGCCGGGCAGGTCGCGCGGATCTTTGCCGGGACGGTGCTGGAGACCCGCGAGATCGCCGGCGGCGCCACGGCCGCCTCGGCGGTCAAGATGGCCTACGCCGGGTGGACCAAGGGCACCGCCGCGCTGCTGCTGGCTATCCGCGCGCTGGCCCGCGAGCAGGGCGTCGAGGACGTGCTGCTGGCCGAGTGGGGACTGTCCCAGCCGGGCCTGGCCGAGCGCTCGCGCGGGGCGGCCGGCTCGGCGGTGACCAAGGGCTGGCGCTGGGTCGGTGAGATGGAGGAGATCGCCGCCTCGATGAGCGCGGCCGGCCTGCCCGACGGCTTCCACCAGGCGGCGGCCGAGATCTTCCGCCGCTCGCCCCGGGCCGGCGAGGCGGAGGCTGGCGGGGGAACTGACGAGGCCGGGGCCGACCAGGCGCTGGAGCGCGTCCTGGGCGAGCTGACCGGCGACAGCGCGGCCCTGTAAATACCGGCGCCGCGTGCCGCCCCGCGTACGGGCACCGCGTGCCACCGGGTACCGGCACCGCTTACCGCCCCCGCGTGCCGGCACCGCTAACTGCCCACGCGCGGCGGCGCGTGCCGCTCCGCTTACCGGCACCGCCATGCCGCCCGCCGCGCCGCCCGGCGGCACCCAGGCCGGCCGGCCAGAGAGTTTCGTCGCTGCCTGCGACCTAGAGTGACGCCGCGATACAGTGGCAAACGGCATTCTGTCCTGACTAATCAGGTCACTCATCGGCTCATGCGAATTGTCAACGGGTCTCGGAGGCAGTCGTGCGCGGACGGTACTGGGGACTGATCGGCGGCGTGGCCGCCCTGATCCTCCTGGCCGCCGGCGCCTTCGTCGCCTGGGGGCCGGTCGGCGTCGGCGACGGGCCGCTGGCGGTGGCCTCCGTGTCCTCCTTCGGGACGGTCCCGGCGGCGGCCCCCACCATGGTCCTCATCCCGGTGCAGACCACAGCGAGCAGCCGCGCCGTGATTGACGCGGTCGGCATCACCGGCGGGAACGGGTCCCCGCCGCCGCAGCTCCTGGGGGTCATCGGCGACACGAGCCAGGCCTGCAGCGGGATCTGGTACCCGCTGACCGGATCCGGCAGCTTCCGCCAGCGATGCGCCCCGGACGGCACCGTGCCGCTGCTCGGCCATGTCCTGCCGATCCGCCCGGCGGCGCTGCTCGCGGACGACGGGCCGGGCGCCGCGCCGGGCACCCGGGGCATCAACGTCGGCATCGAGGTATCGCCGCCCGGCTCCTCGGGCTGCTGGGCCATCGGCAAGGTAGCGGTGCACTACCACGTGGGAGGCCGGCACTACACCGCCGTGGCCCAGGAGTCCCTGACCGGGTGCAACGCCGCGGCTCAGCTCGCCCCGGACGAGCCGGCCACGACCACGCCGCCCCCGCCCGGGTCCACCAGCCCTCCAGGCTCCACCAGCCCGGCCGGGCCCGCCAGCCCGGCAGGCTCTAGCAGCCCGCCAGCCGCTCCGTGAGATAGCCGGCCAGCGCGTCGATGCCGATGCGCTCCTGGCCCATCGAGTCCCGGTCCCGGACGGTCACGGCCTGGTCGTTGAGGGTGTCGAAGTCGACGGTCACGCAGTACGGCGTGCCGATCTCGTCCTGGCGGCGGTAGCGGCGGCCGATCGCGCTGGCGTCGTCGAAGTCGCAGTTCCAGTGCTTGCGCAGCTGCGCCGCCACGTCCCTGGCCTTGGGCGACAGGTCCGCGTGCCGCGACAGCGGCAGCACCGCCACCTTGACCGGGGCCAGCCGCGGGTCCAGCCGCAGCACTGTCCGCTTCTCCAGCTTGCCCTTGGCGTCCGGGGCCTCGTCCTCGGCATAGGCGTCCAGCAGGAACATCAGCATGGCGCGGTCCACGCCCGCGGCCGGCTCGATGACATACGGGATAAACCGCTCACCCGACTCCGGATCCAGGTAGGACATGTCCTGGCCGGAGGCCTTGCCGTGCACGCCGAGGTCGTAGTCGGTGCGGTTGGCGATGCCCTCCAGCTCGCCCCACTCGGTGCCGGCGAAGTCGTACCGGTACTCGATGTCGACCGTGCGCGTGGAGTAGTGCGAGCGCTGGCCCTCCTGGTGCTCGTACAGCCGCAGGTTGTCCTTGGAGACGCCCAGGTCGGTGTACCAGGCCATCCGGGTCTCGATCCAGCGCTCGTGCCACTCGGCGTCGGTGCCCGGCCGGACGAAGAACTCCATCTCCATCTGCTCGAACTCGCGGGTCCGGAAGATGAAGTTGCCCGGCGTGATCTCGTTCCGGAACGACTTGCCGATCTGACCGATCCCGAACGGGAGCTTCCGGCGCGAGGTCTGCAGCACATTGCGGTAGTTGATGAAGATGCCCTGGGCCGTCTCCGGCCGCAGGTAGGCCAGCCCCGACTCCCCGTCAGCAGCCCCGTCCCGCTCCACTGCGCCGAGATAGGTCCGCAGCAGGCCGTTGAACATCCGCGGCTCGGTGAACGCGCCCCTGGTCCCGCAGTTCGGGCAGGCGAGGTCGGCCAGCCCGTTCTCAGGCGGGTGGCCGTGCTTGCCCTCGTAGGCCTCGATCAGGTGGTCGGCGCGGAACCGGTGATGGCAGGAGGTGCACTCGGTCAGCGGGTCGACGAACTCGGTGATGTGGCCGCTGGCCCGCCACACCTCGGGGGCCAGAATGACACTGGAGTCCAGGCCGACGACGTCGTCCCGCTCCTGCACCATCGAGCGCCACCACTGGCGCTTGATGTTGTTCTTGATCTCCACGCCGAGCGGGCCGTAGTCCCAGGCCGCGCGCAGGCCGCCGTAGATCTCGCTGGAGGGGTAGACGATCCCCCGGCGCTTCGACAGGCTGACCAGGGTGTCCATGCGGTCGTTGCGGCGTGCCATCTAGGTCTCCATCCGGCTGGTGGTCGGCGGCTCGCAGAGCGTGCGCGACCCAGGCAGTTCCCGGGTGCGGCGGTAGTCATCAGCTTAGCGGCGGCCAGCCCGTGGCTGCCCCTGGTTATCCGGCGGCCACGGACCGCCATCTCCGGGGCAGCCCGGACCGGGCGGTACGCTGAGGGCCGTGACCTCCAACCGGCCGGGTTCCCGTGGCAAGCCGCTGGCCAAGGGCGGGCTGCGCACCACGCCGGGCACCTCGCGGGCCCGCCAGTCGATGGAGCAGCGCAGCGCCGCGCCGCTGCTGTTCCTGCGGCAGATGCCGCGCTGGCTGCTGCCCATGCTGCTGGCCGTCCTGCTGATCACCGGGCTGGCGCTGCACGGGATCGGCGCCGCCATCGCGCTGGTCGCGGTGGCCCTGGTGCTGAGCTGGCTGGCCGCGCTGTCCTGGCCCCGGCTGTCCTCCGGCGGCCGCCTGGGCCGCACCGTGGTCATCGCGGTGGTCCTGCTGGTGGCCGTCATCCAGGCCACCCGCTAGTCCGCCGGCCGGGCCGGCCGCCAGCCCGCGACCGGGCCCGTCACGCGGGCTGGCTCACGGCAGCAACTCCAGCGCAGCGGCTCCTGATACCGGCGGCCCTAAGCCTGCCGCGGCCGGCGGGTTGGGCACCGCGCCGCCGTAGCGGCGGTCCCGGCTGGCGAAGATCTCGCAGGCCTGCCACAGGTGCCGCCGGTCAAAGTCAGGGAACAGCGTGTCCAGGAACACCAGCTCGGCGTAGGCCGACTGCCACAGCAGGAAGTTCGAGGTGCGCTGCTCGCCCGAGGACCGGACGAACAGGTCGACGTCCGGGATTCCCGGCTCATCCAGGTACCGGGCGAAGACCTTCTCGTCGATCTTGTCCGCCCGCAGCTTCCCCGCGGCAACGTCGGCCGCGATGGCGGCAGCGGCATCGGCGATCTCGGCCCGGCCGCCGTAGTTCACGCAGAACTGCAGGGTCAGCACCGAGTTGCCGGCGGTCATCTGCTCGGCGTCCTCCAGCTCAGAGATGACGCTGCGCCACAACCGCGGCCGGCGGCCCGCCCAGCGGACCCGCACCCCCATCTCGTTCAGCTGGTCCCGGCGCCGCCGGATCACGTCCCGGTTGAAGCCCATCAGGAACCGGACCTCATCCGGCGAGCGGCGCCAGTTCTCGGTCGAGAACGCGTACGCCGACAGGTACGGGATGCCCAGCTCGATCGCGCCCATGATGACGTCGAACAGCGAGTACTCGCCCGCCTTGTGACCCTCGGTCCGGGGCAGGCCCCGCTCCTTGGCCCACCGGCCGTTGCCGTCCATGACCAGGGCCACGTGCCGGGGAACCAGGTCCTTCGGGATCTGCGGCGGCCGCGCGCCGCTGACATGCGGCTCAGGCGGCTTCGCCGGCCGGCCGCGCCCGTCGCGCGGTCCGTGCCCGGCGGGGCTCAAGCGTGCTCCACGTGGCGCAGCGAGCGGATCGAGTGCTCCAGGTGCCACTGCAGGTAGGCCGCCGTGAGCCCGCTGCACTCCACCTGGTGCCGGCGCTCGCTGGCGTCGGCATGTGCCCAGTCACCCCGAAGCAGCGCGTTCATCAAAGCGATCGTAGCGGCCGACGGCGTCGTCGCTCCCGGGGCACGGCAGGCCTGGCAGGTCAGCCCGCCCGCCGCGATCCCGAACGCGCTCAGCGCGGCCGGGGTTCCGGGCGCCCCGGCCCGGGTCCCGCAGACCGCGCACTCCTCCAGGGCCGGGGCGTAGCCGGCCACGGCCAGCGAGCGCAGCAGGTAGGCATCCAGGACCAGCCGCGGGTTGTGCTCGCCCTCGCCCAGCGCCCGCAGCCCGCCGACCAGCAGCAGGAACTGGCGCAGGGCCGGCTCTTTCTCCACCGGGGTGAGCCGCTCGGCGGTCTCCAGCATCGCGGTGCCTGCGGTGTACCGGGGGTAGTCGCCGGCCAGCGGCTCGCCGTAGGGCCGGACGGTCTCGGCCTGGGTAATCACGTCCAGCGACCGCCCGGTGTACAGCAGCAGGTCGACATGGGTGAACGGCTCGACCCGGGCGCCGAACCGGGACTTGGTGCGCCGCACGCCCTTGGCCACCGCGCGGATCCGCCCGGACTTGCGGGCGAGCACCGTGACGATGCGGTCGGCCTCGCCCAGCTTGTGGGTGCGCAGCACGATGCCGTCGTCCCGGTAGATGCTCACCTGGCTATTGTCACCCACACAGCGAGATGGACGTGGCTCCCGGCGACCCGGGAATTGAGCGTGGAGGCACAGCGTGCAGGCGGCTACTCGGCGGTGGCGCCTTCCTCGGTCATCGTGATGACGCCGTAGGCGTGCGCCGCGGTCAGGCCCAGGTTCGAGGCCACCTGGCGGGCGGCCTGCCGCTCATCGTCGCTGAGCTGCCCGTCGGCCAGGCCGATGCGCACCATGCCGGCCAGGAACCACTCCCGGGCCGGCACTGCCAGCTGCACCGCCAGGGCGTTCAGCGGCTCGGCGATGTCGCCGCCGTTGACCGCGGCCTGCACCAGGTCCTCATCCAGCACCGACTCGTCATAATCGGCCAGCCCGGCCGACCGGATCGCCTCCACCGCGCGGCGCCGGGCGGGGCCGCTGGACGGGTCGCCGGCCAGCAGCATGCACGTCGCGGCGGCCAGCGTGCCGGCCGGCAGCGCGGCCTCCATCTGAGCGGCGGTCGGGACCGCCAGCACGCCGGGCCGGTAGCGCGTGCGGCACGAGGTGCACTGCAGGTGGACTCCTGCCTTGCCCACCGGGATGACCGGAATGAAGAAGATATGGAACCAGCGACGCCCGGCCCGGTGCCGGTACCGGCGATCGCCGCCGCAGCGCTGGCAATGGAACATGCCAGTGCCGACAGTGCGGAAGCAGACTCGCAATCCGAAGATCAACATGCCTGGTGCAGCTCCCCCTCCAGCGAGTTCAGGCCGCGGGCTGCGGGCCGCTCTCGGAAGTCCCGGGTCCGCCGATCATCACACGTCTGGTGACGATGAGCAGCGGATTCGGGCAAACAGCGGGCGCACAGGGGACATTTCCGGTGCGGGAAAATGCATTGCGCGGCTTCCTCGCCCGCCAGTTGGCTGAGCGAATGCGCATCGAGCAGTTCGACCTGCGCGCCGACCATGCCGCGCTGCGTGCCTTCTTTCAGCTGTACCGGGCGGGCACAGATCACGATGACCCGGACGTCCCGGCCATGTCACGCGCCTCCTTCAGCAACTGGTGGGCCTACGGCTTCACCGGCAACCCGCAGCAGACCTGGCTGGCCCGCGACGCGGACGGCGCGGCCGGCTGCTACCTGCTCGAGCTACCCAGCCGCGACAACCGCGGCACCGCCTTCTTCCTGCCGGCCGTGCCGCCCGCCCGGCGCCGGCGCGGCATCGGCGCGGCCCTGCTGGCGCACGCCAGCGGCCAGGCCCGCCAGGACGGCCGGACGCTGCTGGCCGGCCATGCGCTGGCGGGCTCGCCGGGCGACGCCTTCGCACGGGAGGCCGGCGGCCGCGCCGGGCTGACCGACGTGCGCCGTCTCCTGCGCGTCGGCGCTGACCTGCCCGGACGACTGGCCCGGCTGCGCGCGCAGGCCGAGTCGGCCGCCGCCGGCTACACCGTGGTCAGCTGGCGCGGGCCGGTACCCGCCGAGCACCTGGAGCCGGTGGCCGCGGTCGTGTCGGCGATCTCCGATGCCCCGCGCGACGAGGTGATCGAGCCCGGCCGCTGGGACGCCGGCCGGGTCAAGCTGATCGGGGAATGGACAGCCGAGCACGGGCTGCGGCAGTTCTCGGTCGCCGCCCGGCAGGCCAGTTCCGGCGAGCTCGCCGCGCTGAGCCAGGCCGTTCTGGATCCGGGCACGCCAGGATGGGCCTTCCAGCAGATCACTGTCGTGGCCCGGCAGCACCGGGGCCGCCGGCTCGGCCTGCTGGTCAAGACCGCGCTGCACCAGGTGCTGCTGGCCGCCGACCCGGGCATCCGGCAGGTCATGACGGTGAACGGCGAGGGCAACGAGCACATGATCGCGATCAACGAGCTGATGGGCTACCGCGTGGCGGGCCGCATTCACGGCTGGGAACTGGGGCTGGCCGGCTGACGGGGCGCGGCTGGCACCGGCCTTTTCGTTATGACTGGCTTTTGATGTCGGAGATTACTCGCCTGGTCAGCCCGGAAATGGCGCGGCAGTGATCACGAAATGACATGAAAAAGGCAGCCGGCTCCGTGATACTGAGGCGGCGGCCGCTGGCCCGGCCGGCCGGCGCGCCGCGCGTCAGTCGTAGAACCCGAGGCGGCGCAGCTGCCGGGGGTCGCGCTGCCAGTCCCGGGCGATCTTGATGCGCAGGTCCAGGTAGACCCGGGCGCCGAGCAGGGCCTCGATCTGCTGCCGGGCCCGGGTGCCCACCGACTTGAGCCGGGTCCCCTTGGCGCCGATGACGATCGCCTTCTGGCTGGGGCGCTCGACATACATGATGGCGTGCACGTCGATCAGGTCGGGCCGGCCGTCGCGCGGGCCCATCTCCTCGACCTGGACGGCGATGGAGTGCGGCAGCTCGTCGCGGACGCCCTCCAGGATCGCCTCGCGGATCAGCTCGGCCACCAGCTGCTGCTCGGGCTCGTCGGTGAGATCCCCGTCGGGATACAGCGGCCGGCCGGGCGGCAGGTGTGACACGAGCACGCTGGTGAGCACGTCGAGCTGGAACCCCGACACCGCGGACACGGGCACGACATCGGCCCAGTCACCGAGCTCGCCCACGGCCGCGAGCTGCCGGGCGACCTGCTCGCGGGTGGCCTGGTCGGTCTTGGTGACGATCGCGACCACCGGCGTCTTGCCCAGGCCGGCCAGCTCGGTGGCCAGGTACTTGTCGCCCGGCCCGATCCGCTCCCCGGCCGGGATGCACAGGCCGATGACGTCGACCTCGGTCAGCGTGGAGCGAACCAGGCTGTCCAGGCGCTCGCCGAGCAGGGTCCGCGGCCGGTGCAGGCCCGGCGTGTCCACGATGATCAGCTGGGCGTCGGGCCGGTGCACGATGCCGCGGATGGCCCGGCGGGTGGTCTGCGGCCGGCTGCTGGTAATGGCGATCTTGCTGCCGACCAGCGCGTTCATCAGGGTCGACTTGCCCACGTTGGGTCGTCCCGCGAAGCAGGCGAACCCGGACCGGAACCCGGCCGGCTCAGCCGCCCGCTCCGGCGGCGGCCGCTGCGGCGCTGGCGATGACGGCAGCCCCGGCTGCTGCGACGACGGCGATCCCATCCCCCGATTCTCCCCTAGCCCGGCACTCTGTTTGCCCGCTCCCCGGCGGAATGCCTGGCAGGCACCGCCTTCCCTCGTCGCAGGCTCTCAGTCCAGGCGGCGCCGGCATCCCGCCGACTCGCTCAGGGGCTCCCAGACGGTGGTCTGCTTGACCTCGGCGTCCTCGAGGCCGGGCCAGACCGGCACGGCGTAGCTGGCCAGGGCGCGCAGCCCGCCGGGCGGCAGGTAGGTGCGGCCGGGGTCGCCGATCAGCGCCCGGGCCCCGGCGTCCCGGGCCCGGCCCAGGAACGCCAGCATGCGATGGGCGAGCCGCCGCTCGTACCAGGCGTCGCCGACAAGCACCAGGTCGGCGGTGATGTCCCCGCCCTCGGCCCGCAGCGTGCCGCTGGCCAGCAGGTCGGTGACAGTGACGGTGACGCGTACGTCGTTGGCCCGGCTGTTGAGGCCGATCGCGGCGGCGGCCATCGGGTCGATGTCGCTGGCGGTGACGTGCGCGGCGCCGGCCAGGGCGGCGGCAATGGCGACCAGCCCGGACCCGGCGGCCATGTCCAGCACGTTCTGGCCGGCGACCCGCTCGGGGTGATCCAGGATGTAGCGGGCCAGCGCGATCCCCCCGGCCCAGGGATAAGCCCAGAACGGCGGCGCGAGGTCAGCCCGGCCGAGTTCGCGCTCGGTCTGCTCCCACAGCGCGGTCGGCTCCGCGTGACTCAGGAACAGCTCGATCTCGGGGACCAGCGGCACGGCCGACCGGCGGGTCCGGGCCTCGATGAACGCGGCGGCCCGCCCGGGCGGCAGGCTGGCCCCGCCCGGCACTGGCGTCCTGCCCGGCACTGCCGTGCTGCCCGGCGCTTTCGTGCTATCCGGCGCTGACCTGCCGCCGGGTGTGCTGCCGGGCGCTGGCGCCTTAGGCGCTGACCGGGCGGACTCGGGAGCGTCCATGGCAGTCCTGACAGGTGACGGTGCCGCCGGGGCAGCGCGGGCCTAGGCGCGCAGCGTGGCGCGCAGGCTCCCGTCGGAGGCGGCGTGGAACACGACGGCGGCCGGGCCCAGGTCCCGGACGGCGGCCAGGTCCACGGGGTCGGGCCCGGGTCCGTCGCTGACCAGGGCCGCCGCCTCCAGGCTGGAGGCGCCGCTGGAGGCGGCCATGGCGACGGCCAGGTGCAGGGCGGACAGCCGCAGCGAGGGCAGCGCGACCGCGGCGGCGGCATAGGTACGGCCGGTCTCGTCCCGGACGGCGGCGCCCTCGGCGGCCGCGACTCGGGCCCTGGCCGACCGGGCCAGGGTAATGATCTTGAGATCCTCGGGACCGGGCTCCCCGGTCACCGGCCGGGTCTCCCCGGGATGGGCCTCGCTCACGGGCCGAGTCTAGTGCGGCCTGCGACCGGCCCGGCGCTTCTTGCCGATTGGACGACCGGCCGCCGGCCTGCGCGGCACCGGCCTGGCCGGCCCGGGCGGGCCGGTCCAGGGGGCCGGTCCAGGCGGGCCGGTCCAGGCGGGCCGGTCCAGGCGGGCCGGTCCAGGCTGCCGGTCGAGGGGGCCGGTCGAGGGCCGGCCCAGGGGCCGGTCCAGGGCCGGCCCCGCGAGCTGGGAGAGCTAGCCGCGGCGGGCGATCGTGATGATCTCGCGGCTGGTCCCGGTGACCGGCGTGCCGTCCCAGTCGCCGTGCTGCGCCTCGATCCGGAAGCCCGCGCCGGCCAGCAGGTCGTTCAGCTCGGCGACATCGAGGAAACGCAGGCTCTCCCGGCCCACCCGGAGCACCGTGCCGTCCTGCCCGGCCGTAGTGCCGGTGAAGGTGACCACCCCGTCGCTGACGGACTCAACCTCGTGCCAGACCCGCAGCGCGCGGCCCGCGGCGTCGGTTACGTCGGCGGCGTTGGCCGGGGTCCAGGTCGTCCAGGCCCGCGCTTGCGGATGGCGGGTCTCGAAGGCGAACCGGCCGCCGTCGCGCAGCGAGTCGCGGATGGCGGCCAGGGACTCGCGCAGGTCCGGTGCGGTGACCAGGCACTGGAAGGCGTGACTGGTCATCGTGGCCAGGGCGAACCCGGCCTCGCCCGGCCGGCAGGCCTGCCGCGCGGCGGCGGCGGTGGCCTCCAGCCACTCGATGTCGGTCCGGCGGCGGGCCCGGTCCAGGGCGGCCACGTCAGGATCCAGGCCGACGAGCCGGCCGGGGTGGCCCTGCTCGCGGGCCCGGTGCAGCATCGCGCCGGTGCCGCAGCCGACGTCCAGGACCGTTTCCGCAGCCATCACGAGGTCGGTATAGAAGCGATCGGCGGGGTACTGAGCGGGGTCCCAGGGATACAGGACGTCGTAGAGGGCGGCGTCGTCAGCGTCGGAGTACACCGCGATAGCTTCGCGGCCGGGGTCGCAGGTGCTCAACCGGTTATTTCCGGCGATCTCCGGCATCGCCAGGGCGTCGCCAGCGGGCCGCCCCGCGCCACAGGGCCGCCGACCGCCGGCCTGGCGCCCCCGCGGCCGGGACCACAGTACGCCGGTGCCGCCGGGAGCGTCCCCCGGGCGTCCTGCGCCCCGGCGAAGAGGCGTGGCGGTGAGATTCGGGGCGTTCTATGCCCCGGTGCTGCCCCGGCTGCCTGGCCGGGCGCCCGCCCGGTGGCCGCCGTGGCCGCCGCCATTGCCGCTGCGGTTACCGGCCCCGCGGTCACTCCCGCTGCGATCATCGGCGCTGCGGTCGACGGCCCCGTGCGCCGGACTGCTGCCCGTCCCGCCCGCCCCGCCTGTTCCGCTGCCAGGGCCGCCGCCGGTCCCGGTGCCGGGCGCCCGGTCGCCGACGGGGCTGCGACCGGCGTCCCGGCCTGCGCTCTCGCCCGGCTCGGTCCGGCCGGACCCAGGGCCGGC
>DASUBV010000202.1:0-7168 GCA_035763085.1 Streptosporangiaceae bacterium
CGGCACCCGCACCTCGCCCGCCCGCCGGTTCAGCCGCCGCACCTGCCCCGGCTTCACACCCACGATCCGGAACCCGTCGGAACGGCCGGCCTTGCGGAACGACGGGCGCCGGTGCGTGCCGGCGAAGAAACTCCGCATGGCCTGGTCAAAGTCCCGCAGCGCCTGCTGCTGCACCATCTGGCTCCCGGCCCGCAGCCACCCGTACTCGCGGCGGGCGGCAGTGAGCTGGCGGCACTGCTCCAGGTACACCGGCGCGGGCTTCCGGCCGTGCCGCCACCAGGACTGCTGCTCCGCCGCCAGGTTCCACACAAACCGGGCGTGCGCGCAGTGCTCCCGCAACACGCGCTCCTGTGCTAATGATGGGCAGAGCCGGTAACGGGACATGATTCGATAATATCATCGACCATTCACAAAAGGAGGGAGCGGCGCTTGCTCACCCGCCTGAAGACAGGCGCGTCCACGCCGCGAAACTGATGACGACGCCCACAATGGCGTGGACGAGGCTAGCCCGCCGGCTCGGCGTGGATCATAATCCGCTGCGCCGGCGCTCTGACCTCATCGAGGCCTGGCTGCTGCCCGTGGCCATCGCCTTGTTCCTGATCCTGGGCCCGGTCGCGGTGGCCGGGGCGACCTGGTTCGCGCATGCCCAGTCCGCGGCCGACCGACAGGTTGAGCAGACCTGGCACCGGGTTCCGGCGATGCTGCTGCGGGCGGCACCGGGGCCGGTGGCGGGCGGCAGCTCGCACTCATGGACCGTGCGCGAGCCGGCCCGCTGGGTCACGGCCGACGGCCTGACGCGCACTGCGCAGGTGCCGGTGATGGCAGGCACCCGCGCGGGCAGCGTGGTGCCGGTATGGCTGGACCGGGCGGGACAGCCGCAGTCGCCGCCACTGACGGCGGGCCAGGTCGCCGACCGCGTGGTGGTGGCGGTGTCGGCCGCGCTGGCCGGGCTGGCGGTGCTGCTGACCGGCCTGGTGCTGGTGATCCGCTGGCAGCTGAATCGCCGGCGGCTGGCGTCCTGGGCGGCGGACTGGGACGTGACCGGGCCACGGTGGAGCCACCAGGATCACCAGGATTAGCCGCCTCGCCGGGCGGGGTGGCGCACCCGGCCGCCCCGGAAGGCCGTGGCCAGCGCCTCACGACGCTGAAGCACAGCGCTGACCGCGCCCGGCCCCGTGAATGCCGGCTTAGCGCTGCGCCTTCGCCAGGGCCTGCTGGGCGCGGCGCTGGCTGGCGCGGGCGCGCTGGGCTTCGGCGCGCGCACCGGACAGGCGCTGCCGGGCCTCGGCCAGCCGCCTGCGGGCGTCCTCGGCCTCGGCTTCTAGCTCCCGGACCGCGCTCTCCTCATCCCGCTCGGCGCGGGAGGTCTTGCGGACGGCGCGGTCGGCGGCGGCCAGCGCCCGGTCGGCCTCGGCGATGGCCTGCTGACGACGCTCGCGGGCGGCCTTCTCCCGCGCGGCGGCCAGCTCGCTGACCGGGCCGCCCGGCCGCTTCGCCGTGCCGGGCGCGCTGCTGCCCCCGGCCCTGCCTCTCGCCGCCGCCCGGCCCGGCCGGGCGGCGGCTGCGCGGCCGCTGCCGGGCGAGCGGCTGCCGTCGCGTCCCGCCCCGGGCCGCCGGGCCGGCAGCCGCACCACTGTTGTGTCGCCGCCACCGTCCGCGCCTGCCGCTGGCTCGCCTGCGCCAGGCGCGCCTGCCGCTGAGTCACCCGGAGCGCCCGCCGCGAGCCCGGCCAGCGCGGACGCCAGGTCCGGGCCCTGATCACCGAGGCCGGCTCGCTGCACGGCCCTGGTCAGCGTGCCGGCGCGCAGGTCAGCGGCGACACCGGGGTCCGACATGGCCGCGCCCAGCGTGCCGGTCACCTCATCGCGCAGCGCCGCGGGCGGCTGGCGCAGGCCGGCGATGCCGAAGACCTGGCGGGTCAGCTCGTCCAGCAGCTCCCGCCGCCGGCGGGACAGGTCCCGGATGGCGGCGCCGTCCAGGCTGTCCTGCGCGGCCTGCAGTTCCTCGCCCAGCCCGGACAGCTGGTCAGCCGCCTGCGGCTCGGCCCGGCACAGCTGGTTGACCAGCCAGGCCGAGCGGGTCGGCTTGTGCAGGCCGGCGATCCGCTGAGCCGCTGCCTTGTCGCCCGCCTCGCGGGCATGCGCGACGAGCTCGCGGCGCCGGGCGATGAAGACGTCCGGGTCAGACGCGTACAGCTCGGCGACGGCCTCGCGCAGCAGGTCAGCACTGCTCACCCCATTCATCCTGCCCCGGGATCGCCCTGCTGTCCCGTGTGCCCGCGCCGGGATCCGCGGGACCGGGCGGCGATCCCGGAATGGCGCGCCGGGAATGGCCCGGCAGAATGGAGTGCATGGAGCTGCCTGATCCCCCGGACTCCGGCTCGGTCCCCGTGCGCCTGGCCGCCCGCGTGCTGCTGCTCGACCCGCAGGACCGCGTCCTGCTGATGCGCTACGACGACCCGCCCCCCGACGGCCGGCACTGGTCGACGCCGGGCGGCGGGCTCAACCCGGGCGAGGACTACCCGCAGGCGGCGCTGCGCGAGCTCGCCGAGGAGACCGGCTGGACCGACATCACGCTGGCCGGCGAGATCCTCAGGCGGGCCCGGCTGCTGCGCCACGGCGGCGTGCGGACCCGCCAGCTCGAGCGGCTGTACCAGGCCAGGACCAGCACGCCCGGCCGCGAGATCCGCGGCGTCGAGGCGATGCACGCCGCCGACGGCATTGCCGCCTGGCGCTGGTGGACGCTCGCCGAGCTGGACGCCACCACCGAGCTAGTCTTCCCCGAGGGCATCGCCGACCTGATCCGCCAGGTCCTCAGCAGCGAGGCCGGCTAGCCGCCGGGGCGCAGCCAGCCGGCTGGCCGGCCTACTCCTCGCTCTGCCGGCGGGCGCGGGCCCGGCGCTTGCCCTCGTGCATCGCCTGCACCCGGGCCACCGGGATCGTGTGGCCCTCGGCGACCAGGTCGTCGGGCAGCCGCTGCGGCGCGGGCATCAGCTCCGCCCACCGGTCGCGCCCGTCCAGCAGCCCCGGCGCGGTGTGCACCGTGAACTCGCCCGGTGTCACCCGGTCCAGGTCCGACCAGGGCACCGGGAACGAGACCGGGGTGCCGGGCCGGATCCGCGGGCTGTAGGCGGCGATGACCGTCGCCCCGTACGCCCGCGTCGAGTCCAGGAAGACCCGCCCGCCGCGGTCCTCGCGGATGAACGCGGTGGTGGCCAGCACCGGGTCCAGCCGCTCGGCCCGCGCTGCCACCGCGCGGGTCGCCGCGGCGACGTCATCCATGCTGGTCCCGGCGGCGACGGGCGTGAAGACGTGCACGCCCTTGGCCCCGCTGGTCTTGACCGCCGCCTCCAGCCCGGCGTCGGCCAGGGCCTGCCGGACCAGCAGCGCCGCCTGGACAGCCAGCCCGAACGCATCCGGCGAGGGCGGGTCCAGGTCCATGATGAGGAACAGCCGCCAGTCAGCGGGATCGGCGGCCAGCAGCGCCGGGTGGTACTCCACGGCGCGCTGGTTGGCGAACCACAGCAGCGCCCGCCGGTCGTTGCACAGTGCGTAGGTCACCTCGCGGCGCGACGACTCCGCCCACACCGTGACCGTCTCCAGCCAGCCGGGCGCGTACTTCGGCACGTTCTTCTGCATGAACGGGTCCTGGCCGCGCAGCACCCGGATCACCGACAGCGGCTTGCCGGCCAGTTCCGGCAGGATCTGGCCGCGCACCGCGTCCAGATAGTCGACCAGGTCCCGCTTGGTCGCGTTCGCCCCGGCGAACAGCGGCTGGTCCAGGTTGGTCAGCGCGACTCCGTCGCGTTCCTCGCCGCTCATCCACTCACCCTGACATACCGGGCCGGCCCCGGCCGGCCAGGCGCGGCCGGCACAATGGCCATGGCACCCTGCTCATCCCCCATGCGAAGGAACTCCCCCATGACGCTGGAAGTCAAGCGCCTGCACCTGGCCAGCCTCGCAGTCCCCGACGTCGGCAGCGGCACACCCGTGCACGGGTTCGTGGTGACCCACCCGGGCGGCGCCGTGCTGGTCGACACCGGCGTCGGCGGCTGGCCCGAGATGCTGCGCGACTGGCGCGTGGTCAACCGCACCGCCGCCGAGGCGCTGGCCGACATCGACATGGCCCCCGGCGATATCGACCTGGTCATCAACACCCACCTGCACTTCGATCACTGCGGCCAGAACGCCGTCTTCCCGCACGCCAGGTTCTACGTGCAGCGCGCCGAGCTGGACCGCTGCCAGCGCGAGTCCCGCGAGATATACGACTGGTTTGATTTCATGAACGCCAGCTTCGAGCTGCTCGACGGCGACGCCGAGATCGTGCCCGGCCTGTCAGTGATCACCACGCCGGGGCACACCTCGGGCCACCAGTCCGTGCTCGTCCAGCACGCCGACGGCACCCGCGACCTGCTGGCCGGCGACGCCGCCTACACCCCCGGCCAGTACGCCGACCCCGACGTCGGCGAGGATCAGCTGCCATCGGGCCAGGCCAAGGACGTGCCCCGCTGGCGGGAGTCCGTGCGCCGGATGCACGCCGCGGCGCCGGACCGGGTGCACTTCTGCCACCACACCGGCATCGTGCACCGCTAACCCGGCCAGCCTCGGCCGACCCTGCCTGGCCCGCCAGCCTGGCGCCGCTAGCCCCGGCCGATGAACGGCATGGTGGTCGCGGTGATCGTCAGGAACTGCACGTTCGCATCCAGCGGCAGGCCGGCCATGTAGACGACGGCGTCGGCCACGTGCCGGGCGTCGAACACCGGCTCGGGCGCCAGCGACCCGTCGGCCTGCGGCACCCCGCGGCCGAATGCCTGCGTCATCTCGGTCGCCGCGTTGCCGATATCAATCTGCCCGCAGGCAATGCCGAACCGCCGGCCGTCCAGCGAGATCGACTTGGTCAGCCCGGTGATCGCGTGCTTGGTCGCGGTGTAGGCGGCCGAGCCCGGCCGCGGCACATGCGCCGAAATCGAGCCGTTGTTGATGATCCGGCCGCCCGCCGGGTGCTGCGCCTTCATCAGCGCCACCGCGTGGTGCGCGCACAAGAACGCCCCGGTCAGGTTGGTGTCCACGGTCTGCTGCCAGTCCGCCAGCGAGATCTCGTCGACCCCGCCCGCCGGCCCGAACATGCCCGCGTTGTTGACCAGCAGGTCCATCCGGCCGTACCGCTCCGCCACCGCTTCGAACAGTCCCGCCACCGACTCAGGAACGCGCACGTCAGCGGGCACGACCAGCGTCGTCGCGCCGTCCGGCGCCAGCCCCGCCGTCGCGCGCAACGTGTCCGCTCGCCGCCCGGCCAGCACCACCTGCCAGCCCGCCGCCAGCAGGCCCAGCGAGATGCTGCGGCCCAGTCCCGATCCCGCCCCGGTCACTACGGCCACGCCAGCTGCCGGCATCAGCGTCCGCCCTTTCTCCCGGTGTACTCCCAACGAGGGTGCGCCGGCCCGGTCCGGCCGGCCCGGCTGGCCAAGCCTAGAGTGGAGCACGTGGATGCCGCGCTTCGCCAGGTCAGTGATCAGCTCGACGACGCGACGCAGCGCCTGCTGGGCAGCGCGCGTCTCCTCAGCGACTCTGAGGTGCGGGAACCGTCGCTGCTGCCGGGCTGGAGCCGGGCCCATGTGCTGGCCCACCTGGCGCGCAACGCCGACGCCCTGCGCAACGTGCTGGTCGGCGCCCGGTCCGGCCAGCTGCTGCCCGCCTACGCAAGCGCGCAGGCGCGGGCGGACGACATCGAGCACGGCAGCCGGCATAACGCGAGGGAACTGGCCGAGGACGTGGCCGCGGCCGCGATGGCGCTGCGCACCGTCGCCCGGCAGCTGCCCGCCGAGGCGTGGCGGTTTGACGTCCGGATCCTGGACTCGCCAGGGTTCCCGGCCGCCGAGGTGCTGACCCGCCGCCTGGTCGAGGTCGAGCTGCACCACGGTGACCTGGGCACCGGGTACGGCCCCGCCGGCTGGCCCGCTGCCTTCGCGGCGATGGACCTGGCCGAGCCGATGCGGTCGTGGCGGCAGGACCGGCTCAGCTGGGCAGCCCAGGCCACCGGGAACGGGCAGCCCAGCCAGGCATAGGGAAAGCTTCAGCCGGCCTTCAGCGAGCATGCAGGGCGGTTTCTTAGGCTGGGCTGGCGACAATCGATCCGGCGAGCATCGATTCACCGAGCAGGAGAGGCCCGAACGTGCCTGACAACGAGACCGTCTTGTACCGGGGAGCGAGCTTCGAACTCGGGCGCGGGCCAGGCTACTACGGCATCTGGCCGGCCGGCGTGCCCCGGCCGCCGTCGATCGAGTGGTGGCCGGAGACCGCCGAGGGCTGGCAGGGCGCGTGGGCCCGGTTCACGATGCTCGAGCCGTCCGGCGCGGTGGCCTCCGTCGGCCCCGCCGGGCCCGCCCCCGCCGCCGCTGCCGCGCCCGCAGCCGGGCCAGGTTTCGCGGCCGGGCCAGGTTTCGCGGCCGGGCCGCCGCCGGCAGCCGGGCCGGGCTTCGCCGGGGGGCCGCCGCCGACAGCCGGGCCGGGTTTCGCAGCCGGGCCGGGCTCCGCCGCCCCGGCCAGCCCGCCCGCCAACGCGCGGGCCCGGGCGATGACGGCGGCCGCGCTGCTCGCCGCCGGCCTGGTGCTCGGCGTCATCGGGCTGTTCCCCGTCTACTACGGCGGCTCCAGCCTGGCCAGCCAGTCCTCGGACCTGGTGCCGCACGTGCTCTACCTGGTCACCTGGCTGGCCAGCGCCGGCCTCATCCTGGGCGGCCTGACCCGGCTGCGGGCCGGGGCGCTGCTCGCGCTCGGCACCAGCATCGTCAGCGGCGCCCTGTTCCTGGTTGACGCGGCGCTGGCCATCACCGGCGGCGGGCACCTGGTCGGATCCGGCCTGGTCATCAGCCTGGCCGGCTGGGTGCTGTGCACCGCCGGAGCGGTGGCCGCCTTCTGGATCGGCCCCCTGCAGGCGCAGGGCCTGCCGCGCTGGGACAAGACCCAGCCGGTGGTCACGGCAGCGGCGATCCTGGCCTCCCTCGGCACGGTCATCGCCTATGCCGCCCCGTGGGACAGCTTCACCCTGCGGACCGCCAACGGCGCCGTGCACACCGAGACCCTGGGCAACGCCTTCGTCAGCCCCGGCGCGGTGATCTTCGCCAACGTCGTCGTGATGGTCGCCATCGTCGCCATGGCCGCCGCGGCCG
>DASUBV010000203.1:0-2042 GCA_035763085.1 Streptosporangiaceae bacterium
CATGCGCGTGACGGCGGCCGACGGGATGACCAGGCGCAGCTCGGCGCCGGCACGATCGGCGGCATCATGGGCGACCAGGAGACTGCGCACGCCGCAGGAGTCGCAGAACTGGGTCGCTGTCATGTCGGCGATGACCACGGCGACGCCGGGTTGCGCGGCGGCGCACAGCCCGGTCCTGACCTGATCAGCGTTCGCGATGTCGATCTCGCCGGGAAGGCGGACGATCTCGGGGATGACCAGGGGCGTCACTGTGGCCCGGTCAGCATGCTCGTCCATGCCCTGCTCCCTTCCCGGCGACCGCAGTCCCGGGGCAGGACCCAGCCGCGGGACAGCGGCTGCTTCGACAACCCCTGCCGACCATTGTGTCCCCGCAAAATCGTCATGTCCAGGGCAGTGGCGGCGGGGCGCCGACCGCACCGGCGGCGAAGCCCCGGTGCACCTGAGGGCCGTGAGCACCGCAGCCGGGGTTAGGGGGCAAGCCGCAGCAGCAGCAGCGCCATGTCGTCGGTATGCGAGCTGCTCGGTACCAGGGCGGCCATCAGGGCAGCGCAGGCTGCCTCCGGCTCCGTGGTGGTGATGGCGGAGCACAGCGCCTCGATGCCCTCGTCGATCACCTGGCCGCGCCGCTCCACCAGGCCGTCGGTGTACAGGCAGAGCGTGGCGCCGGGCGGGAGTTCCAGCTCGACCAACTGCCGGGGCTTGCCGCCGGGCACACCGATCAGGAGATCCGCCGCAACCTCGGCCGGCTTGGCCGGCTCTCCGGGGCAGGCCAGGACGGGCGGCAGGTGCCCGGCACAGGACAGCTGAACCTGGCCCGAGCCGGGCCTGATCATGGCGCACAAGACCGTGGCCAGGGCATCGGGCTCGAAATGCTGGACCATGCGGTCCAGCCGGTCCAGGATCTCGGCGGGGTCGGACGTCTCCAGCGCATAGGCACGCAGCGCGCTGCGGATCCGGCCCATGATGGCCGCGGCCCGGATGCCCGAGCCGGCGACATCACCGATGACGGCACAGACTGGGCCCGCGGGAAGGGCGAAGATGTCGTACCAGTCGCCGCCTACGACGCCGGTGCCCGGAACGTAGCGGGCGGCCAGCTGCAGGCCGTCGATCCGGGGCAGCGCGGCGGGCACCAGGCTGCGCTGCAGGGCCATGGCGGCGGCGCGGTCGAGCTGGGTCTCGAGCGCCTGCACGGCCAGGGCGGCGCGGTCGGCGGCCAGCTGGAGCAGGTCCTCGTCATGACCGGTGAACTCGCGGGGCGTGAGCGTGCCGACGTGGATCACGCCGATGACCTCGCCCTCGGCGCGTAGCGGGGCGCCCATCAGCGACCGGATGCCCCGGGCCATCAGCAGCGGGTTGACCACCTTCGTCTGGTCCACCGCGGGCAGGATCACGATCTTGTTCTGCTGGGCGATCCGGCCGGCGAAGCCCCGGCCCAGCGGGACCCGGACACCCTGCTGCACTTCTTCTTCCAGCCCGCTGGCCGCGGTTGCGATCAGGTGCCCGGACGGCTTGTCCAGCAGCAGGATCGCGGCGGTGTCGGCGGCCAGCGCCTGCTTGACCCGGTCGACCAGAGCGTCCAGGAGTGCCTGCGAGTCCAGCGCCGACAGGGCCGCGTCGGTAATCGACTGGATGTCCCGCAGCGTGTCAGCCGGGTTGGCCGTCGGGTCAGGGCCGGTCTCCTGGCGCGCGGCCGGGCTCGGTGCCGCCGGATCCGGCATCTCCGGACGGCGGGCATTGTCAGGCACGAGCCGTACCGCCCCCTTTCCGCATCCGGCCAGGTCATGGCCTTGTCAGGGTACTGCCCGCCGGGTCGGCCGGCGGTGCGGCGGGCCCGGTCAGCGGGGGTCTGGCGGCGCCTAGCGCATGCGGAACCGCTCGGCGTCGGCCTGGCGCAGGGTCAGGCCCAGGCCGGGCGCGGCGGGGTCGGGGGTGAGCGCGCCGCCGTGCGGGCTGAGCGTGCCGTCGAACAGCAGGTGCTCGATGCGCTGGTGGTCGTGGAAGTACTCCAGGTGCCGCAGGTTCGGGATCGCCGTACCGACCGG
>DASUBV010000204.1:0-17138 GCA_035763085.1 Streptosporangiaceae bacterium
ACAGTCGTAGGCGCTGCAGCCGGAAAACCCGCGCTGCCGCAGTCGGTCGTGGATCGAGCAGCGGAAATCCTGGCTCAGGTTCGGGCATGGCCGGCCCGCAGGCTTGTCAATCGCGAAATCCGCGGATGCCGAGAAGGCAGGCGCCACGCAGCACAGCCCGGCGCACTGCGCGCAGTCCGCCCGCAGGCTCAGGCCCCCTGCGGTCACGGGCTTCGCATCGGTCATCGACGGCCTCCTGAAGCGGGCGGGCGGATCGGGGCGGCTAACGCGAACCAGGCCTCCGGGTCATGGACCACTGCTCGCCCGGCATGCCACTATGGTCCGGTTCTTAACCTCCCTCGGCGCCCGCTGCGCAGTGACGCACCGGGGTCCCTGCGGCTCGTCGCCGCCGGCCCTCGTCAGGCCCGGAGCCTGGCGAGCACTTCCTGCTCGCGGGCCGGGTCCAGGCCGTGGTTCTTGCGCTTGACCACCGGGTCCCCCTCGGCCTGCAGCCAGGCCCAGGTGTCGGCCACCGTCTCGGAGACCGGTCGGCAGGTCAGGCCCGCCGCGTACACGCGGTCCACGTTGCCGTCGTGCAGGGCGGCCGTCTCGCCCTCCGGCGGGGTCCAGACCGGCAGCTCGGTCCACGGCTCGACACCGGCTTCCTCGATCACCTCGGGCGGCGTCCAGACCAGCCGGGCCGAAGAGCCAGTCACCTCGACGGCCGCCTCCAGCAGGCTGCGCATCGTCGCGTGGCCGGGACGGCTGACGGTGTTGAACGCGCCGCCGATGCCCTGATCGGCAGCGAGCAGCAGCCAGGCGGCCAGGTCCCGGCAGTCGATGTACTGCAGCGGCCGGCCGGCCGGCCCCGGCGCGAGCACGTCACCACCGCGCTCGATCCGGCGCAGCCACCACGGCATCCGGCCGACGATCTCGTACGGGCCCAGGATGAGCCCGGCCCGCGCCAGCACCGCCCGGTCACCGAACACCTGCAGGGCGGCCAGCTCCCCGCCGCGCTTGGCCGCGGCGTAGTCGTCGGCGCTGTCGCTGGCGGCGTCGGCGTCCACCACGGGCGCGCTCTCGTCGGACTGCGACGGGATCGGCCACTGGTAGACCGAGCGGCTCGACACGTAGCCGTAGTGGCCCGCCCGGTCCTTCAGCAGCGTCGCCGCGTCCAGCACCACGCGCGGCGCGTAGCTCCAGGTGTCGATCACCGCGTCCCAGGTCTCATCGCCCAGCGCGGCGGCCAGGGCCGCCTGGTCGGTGCGGTCAGCGCGCAGGGTGCGGGCGCCGGCCGTGTCGGGCCCGCTGACGCCGCGGTTGACAGTGGTGACCTGGTCGCCGCGGGCCAGCGCCACTTCGACGACAGCCCGGCCGACATGATGGGTTCCGCCCAGAACGAGAAGCTTCATGCCGCCATCGTGCCTGCTCGGCAGCTGTTGCAGCCAGATTGTTCTTTACCGGCGAAGCGGCGCGGGCCGGGGCCGGCTTACCTGGCCGGGTCGGGGCAGTAGCGGCGGATGCGGCTGCGGTCCGGGCGGCCGCCGGGGGCCTGCAGGGTGGCCAGGTGCTCGCCGCAGCGCGACGGATCGCAGCCGGGCAGGCTGGCGAGCTGGTCGCGCAGCCACGGCGAGGACAGCACGCGCAGCATCGCCTGAACCTCGCGCGAGCCGGCCTGACCGGCCGGGATCACCAGGTCGAACCGCTCCCGGGTGAGCGGGATGAACGCCAGCCCGTAGGCCAGCGCCGCCGGCTCGCTGGCCACGCCGACGTCCGCCACGCCGGCCGCGATCGCCGCGGCGACCTCCAGGTGCCCGGTCGCGCGGGTGTCGTAGCCGGGCAGCGTCGCCGGGTCGATGGCGTGCTCAGCGAGCTCGCGGTCCAGCACCCGGCGGGCCTCCGAGCCCTTATCCCGGTTCACCAGCCGCAGCCCGGAGCCCGGCAGCCCGGCCACGCCGTCGATCTGGCCCTGCTGGCCGGGGCGCAGCACCAGGCCCTCGCGCCACGAGCAGAACCGGATGACCTCAGCCCCGCCGAGTAGCAGCTCGCTGGCCGGGCCGGTGTTGTACTCGCCGCCGGCGTCGCGCAGGTGCGCGCCGGCCACGTGCACCAGGCCGCTGGCCGCCAGCCGCAGCGCCTCGCTGCTCCCGCAGGGCCACCAGGCGAAGGCCACCGGCGGGTCGAGCAGGCTCAGCGGCGCCTCGATCAGCGGCAGCGCGGGATCGCAGCCGGCCACCAGCAGGGTGGGCCGCGGCGGCCCGATCGGCCGGACCAGGCTGACGCCGGGTTCACCGGGCCCGGCCCCGGCCGATCCCGGCTCGTCCGGGCCCGCCGCAGCCGGGCCCCCGTCGCCATGGCTGTCGGCACCAGAGCCCGCCGCGCCCGGGGCCGGGTCCGGAGCGCCCGCGTCAGCCGGGCCGGTGTCAGCAGAACTCGCTCCGGCCGCTTCGGCACCGCCCGGAGCTGCGTCGCGCGGGGCCACCCGCCCGCCCGCGGGCAGGAAGCCGGCCCGCATCGCGGTCCCGCCTGTCAGCGGAAGAGCGACCAGCCGCTCGCCCACCGGCGCCAGGGCCACCCGGCTGCCGGCCCGGGCCAGCGGCGCCACCAGCCTGGCCGCGGCCAGCGGCGCCGGGGTGCCGGGCCCGAACAGTTCCTCGACCGTCATCCCCAGCGCGTGGGCCAGCGCCAGCGCAACCCGCAGCGACGGGTCGGACACGCCGGACTCGACGGCCGAGACGGCCTGGCGCGAGATCCCCGCCATGCTGGCCAGCTGCTGCTGGGAGAAGCCGCGGGCCTGCCGGGCCAGCCGCAGCCCGGTTCCGCTGCCGCCCGGCGCGCCGCCGCCAGCCGCCGGACTTCCGGCCGCCGGCCCGCCGCCCGCCGGGCCGCCAGCGGGCGGACTGCCGGCTGCCGCGCGGCGGGGGGCCGGGCCGCTCGCTGCTCCGCTGTCGCGTCTGGCGTCGCCGCCACTGGCACTCATGGGCTCACCCGCGCCACATCGCTCACGTCCCCGCCTCTACTGGCCGCCCGCCGGCCCGGACGGCGCTGCCATCCGGGCCGAAGCACGGCGGGTCCAGGGCGGTCACGACCAGCTCGCCGGCGGATGCCTCCGGCTGGTCGGCCAGCCGGCAGCTGAACTCCGCCGTCCCGACACGCAGGTCCGCCTCCCAGGATGCCCCGGCCGGCCGGCCGCCGCAGACGATCCCGGTCAGCACGATCCCGCGGCCGGGGTGCGCGCCGCTGGTCACCCGGTCCGGGTGGACCCCGGCCACGATGCCGTCGCCGTCCTGGCCGGCCGGCACGAACCCCCGGTACCCCACGAGCTCGGCAACCCGCCGCGAGGCCGGGCGCAGCACCACGTCCCGCGGCGTGCCGTCCTGCAGCACGGCGCCCCGGTCGATGATGGCCAGCCGGCTGGCGAAGGCCTGCGCCTCGGCCAGCTCGTGCGCGACCAGGATCGCCGGGATCCCGCGCTCGGTCACCAGGCCGATCACCAGCTCGGTCAGGGTCCGGCGCAGCCCGGCGTCCAGCCCGTTGTAGGGCTCGTCCAGCAGCAGCGCGTCGCAGTGCGCCAGCAGCAGGCGGCCCAGTGCCACCCGGTGGGCCTGGCCGCCCGACAGCCGGGCCGGCATGGCGTCGAGCAGCCCGGCCAGCCCCAGCACGCCGGCCAGGCCGGCCAGTTCCGCGCCAGACGCGGCGGCGGCCGGCGCGTAGGCCAGGTTGCGCCGCACCGACAGGTGCGGGAACAGCGCCGGGTCCTGGCGCAGCAGGCCGACCCGGCGCTGCCATGGCGGTACCGCGCGCGCGGGCCGCCCGGTCGAGGTCAGGACCCGCCCCGCGAGCTGGACCCGGCCCCGGCGCGGTGGCACCAGCCCGGCGATCGTCTCCAGCAGCGTGGTCTTGCCCGCGCCCGACGGGCCGAACAGGGCCAGCCGCTCCCCCGGTGCCACGCGGAGGGCCGCGCGCACGGTGAAGTCGCGCCGGTCAACCTCGACGTCGGCCTCGAGCACGGGCGCTCCAGATGTAGGCGGCGAGCGGCAGCGGCAGCGCGACCACGAGCAGGACCAGGGCAAACGGCAGCGCGGACGGCAGCCCAGTCTGCTGCAGCGTGGTCCAGATCTGCAACGGCAGCCCGAACGGATGGTAGGCCACGATCACCACCGCGCCGAAGGCGCCCATCGCCCGCGCCCAGGCCACCGCCATGGCCATCGCCAGGCCCGGCGCGGCCAGCGGCAGGGTGACCCGGCGGAACACCCGCAGCGGCCGGTCGCCGAGCAGCGCGGCCTGCTGCTGCATGCTCTCGTCCACCCCGGCGAAGGCGGCCTGCGCGCCCAGGACGTAGTACGGCGCCGACTCATACACCTCGGCGACCACCAGGGCGAAGAAGGTGTTGGTCGCTGACAGGTGCAGGTGCCCGAGGGCGGCGCCGATGGGCGTGAACGGCCCCACCATGAAGATCAGCAGCAGCCCGATCACCAGCGGGGGCAGCAGCAGGCTGCACAGCACGCCGGCCTCCCACACCCGCGGCAGCGGCAGCGTGCCCCTGGCCAGCCGCCAGGACAGCGGCGTGCACACCAGCAGCAGTACCGCCAGGGTGACCGCGCCGGACTCCAGCGACACGACCAGCGGGTCCCAGGCGCCCGGCGCCGACAGCGAGGTGGTGATCTCGTGCCAGGACAGGTGGGTCGCCAGCGCGATGACCGGGCCCAGCAGGGCGATCCAGATCACCAGCGTGGCAGCCAGGGAGGCGGCCCCGGCGACCGCGCGAAGGCCGCCGGCGCCGGGCAGGCCCGGCAGCGGGCCAGCCGGCCGGCGCGCCGGGGACTGGTTCCCCGGAGCGCCGCCGGCCCCCGACGGGGGGCTAGCCGCCCAGCTCACTTTGCACCGAGGCGGGCACGCCGGTACCCGTCACCGTGGGCTTCAGCAGCGTGTAGCCACCCTGCTTGTGCAGCGCCAGGCCGGCCGGGGACAGCACGTAGTCCACCCACTTGATGCCGCTGGCGCTGTTGCCGATCGCGGTGATGTCGATCGTCAGCGGCGAGCCGGTCTTGGTGGTCTGGCCGGAGGTGCTGGTGATGGTGATCGAGGCCTTCTTGTACTGGGCCGCGTCCGCGGCGTCGCCCAGGTTGATGTCCGGGGGCAGCGTGATGTAGCTCAGGTGCAGCTGCCTGGCCTGTGACAGGTAGGCGCTGGCCGCGTCCAGCTGCCCCGACTGGAGCGTGGAGTCCAGCGCCGCCTCCTCGAAGATCTGCGGCGACCTCGCCGAGTTGGCCGGCGAGCCGATGATCTTGCTGACCGTGTTCGCCGGCAGGTGGTACTTCTTGGCCGCCAGCTCCAGCATGAAGATAAAGGCCCGGCCCTGCGGGTCGGTGTTGGGGTCGGTCCGGCCGAGCCTGAAGCCGGGCTCTTCCATCAGCGTGAACAGGTCCCTGACCGGCTCCCTGCCGCTGGCGATGGCCCTGAACTGGCTGGCGTACTTGCTGTGCGGGTTGTAGGCCACCACGATCGAGGTCGTCGCGTACTGGACGTACCACGAGGTGAACTTGCCGAACAGCGCCTCGATAGAGGCCCCGCCCACCGTCTCGAACGCGTCGGGGGCGATCTCCTTAGCGGCGATCTCCGCCGACAGCCCGTCCGACGGGCCGGCCCGGCCGGTGTAGCTGAGCCCGGTCGACTTCTCGAACGCCGGGCCGACGACCTTCTCGTTCAGGTACGCCAGCGAGGCCGCGTAGGCAACGGACGCGGTGCCGCTGCTCGCGGTGCCGGCGCTGCTGTTCCCGCTCGCGCCGCCGCCGGAGCTGCCCGAAGGTGCGGAGCTGCCGCAGCCGGCGGCGAGCCCCATGCAGGTGACAGCGACCAGCGCGCCCAGGCGCGCGCCGCGCTTTCTCGTGAGGGTCAGCATTCCTCGAATGTAGCCACTGTCAGTTGCGCGGCGCAATGACACTAGGCAAGTCGTGATTGTCTCTTGATCCCGGTGCCCCGCACCCCGGCAGGCCCGGCCGGCGGCGGGCCGGCAGCGCGAGCGACCGCCGCCGAGCGCGGGCGCGCGCCGGCCCGGCCGCGCGGGCACTCAGCCGGCATTCAGGAAGGGCCGCTTGGATAGTCGGGCAACTGAACACGCCGCCGCGGCCTACGATGGTCTGCGCGTCCGGGACGCGGTTTCTGCGCGGCCGGCAGGCGCGGGCGGCTTCGAGGCAAAGCCGCCCGGCGCGCGAGCCTGGGCCCGGGCCCGGCACGTGACGTTGTGCAGGCTAGGTGACTCCCCACAGGCAAGGGCAGGACAGGCATGGGTAAGGCGGAGCGGAACCGGCGGCAGAGCGCCCGGGACAAGATCGCCGCGCAGCAGGCGGCGGCCCGGCGGGCCGAGAACCGCAAGCGGGCGCTCATCGCCGGCGGCAGTGCCGTCCTGGTGCTCGCCATCGTGGTCACGTTCGTTGTCATCAAGACAGCGGGCTCCCCGGCTAAGGCGGCCGGGCGGTCCACCCAGCCGGCCAGCGTGGTGCACCAGATCACCAGCGTCCCCGACGCCGCGCTGGCGGCGGTGGGCACCGGCAGTACCTACCCGCACGCCATCCAGGCCACCAAGGACAACCCCGCCGTGCTGACCCAGGACGGCAAGCCGCTCATCACCTACGTGGGCGCCGAGTACTGCCCGTTCTGCGCGGCCGAGCGATGGGCCCTCACGGTGGCGCTGAGCAAGTTCGGCAGCTTCAGTCACCTGGGGTTCATCCACTCCGCCCCGGCGCCGGAGACGGACCCGGATACGCCGACCCTGACGTACTACAAGTCCAGCTACACCAGCAGCTACATCGCCTTTGACCCGACCGAGGTGCAGACGGTCAGCCACGCCACGCTGGAGAAGACGAGCAAGCTGCAGAACCAGCTGATGGCCAAGTACGACGTGCCGCCGTATGTCCCCTCAGCGGACTACGACGGGTCGTTCCCGTTCGTCGATTTCGCCAACAAGTACGTCATCGACGGGGCCAGCTACGACCCGGCCGTGCTCAAGGGCCTGACCTGGGCCCAGGTCGCCGCGGCGCTCAAGGACCCGGGCAGCCCGGTGGCCAAGGGCGTCGACGGGGCGGCCAACCTGATCACAGCGGCCATCTGCAAGGCCACCGGCGGCAAGCCGGGTAGCGTGTGCACGTCAGCCGCGGTGACCAAGGCGAACGGGGCGATCTGATGGCCAGTCAGCGCCAGACCGGGCCGGGCCGCGCGGCAGGCGGCAAGACCGCAGGTGACCGGTCTGCGGCGCCGCGGAACAAGGCCGAGGCGGGCAAGGCCCAGGCACGTGCCGCCCGCGCCGCCGCAGCGGAGGCCGCGCAGGCGGGCCAGGGCGGCAAGGCGTCCGCGGCCGCCGAGGCGGCCGGCCCCGAGCTGCCGCCGGCCGCACCCTGGCTGGTGTGGACGAGCTGGATCCTGTCGCTGATCGGCCTGGGCGTGTCGGTCTACCTGACGATCGAGCACTTCACCTCCAACAGCCTGGCCGGCTGCCCGGAGACCTCCGGCGTCAACTGCACCAAGGTGACCACCAGCCCGGAGTCGATGGTGTTCGGGGTGCTCCCGGTGGCCGTGCTCGGCCTGGCCTTCTACGTGTTCCTGGCGGTGGCCAACTCGCCGTGGGCCTGGCGGTGGAACACGCTGCGGACCGGCAGCCTGAAGCTGCCGTCCGCCCGCGCTATCCGGGTCGCCTCGCTGGTGGTCGGCATCGGATTCGTGCTCTACCTGGTGTACGCCGAGTTGTTTCAGATCGACGCCATCTGCCTGTACTGCACGAGCGTGCACGTCATCACGTTCATCCTGTTCTGCCTGATTGTTTTCGATGCCACCTTCCGGAACGCGCCGCCTGCCGCGAACGCGCCGGGGCGGCGCCGGTAACCAGGGGCAGCCGACCCGGATGGGATAATCCCGCCAATGAGCAAGGCACAGCGAAACCGCCAGGAAAACGTCCGGCAGCGGATCGCGGCCCAGCAGGCCGCCGCCAAGCGCGCTGAGACGCGCCGCCGGCTGCTGCTGGGCGGCGGAGCCATCGTCGTGGTCATCGCCGTGGTGGTCGCCCTGGTCGTGGCCAAGCTGGGCGGCGGCTCGAGCCCGGCCAAGAACGGCACCGAGCCAGTCGGCGGGACCGCGCTGCCGGCCAGCGTGACCAGGGACGTCACGACCGTCCCGGCTAGCGCGCTCAACGCCGTGGGCGCCGGGTCGGTGACACAGAAGCCGGCCACGTCCATCAGCGGGCCGGCGCTGACCAGCAACGGCAAGCCGGAGATGCTCTACATCGGCGCCGAGTTCTGCCCGTACTGCGCCGCCATGCGGTGGTCGATGGCGGTGGCGCTGAGCCGGTTCGGCTCGCTGTCGACGCCGCTGAAGGGCATCCACTCCTCAGCGCAGGATCTCTTCCCTAACACCGCCACGCTGACGTTCTACAAGACCAGCTACTCCAGCCAGTACCTGACCTTCACCCCGGTCGAGAACGAGACCGTCGACCGCAAGCCGCTGCAGTCCCTGACGTCCGAGCAGAACGCGATCTGGGCCAAGTACCAGCCAGACCCCTCGACGCGCGGCTACCCGTTCATCGATATCGGCAACCGCTACATGATCACCGTCAACTACGACCCGAAGGTCCTCAAGGACCTGACCTGGTCGCAGATCGCCGCCTCGCTCGACCAGCCCAGCAGCGCGGTGGCTCAGGGGGTCAACGGGGCCGCCAACATCATCACCGCGGCGATCTGCAAGACGACCGGCGGCAAGCCCGGCAACGTCTGCTCCTCGCCGGGCGTCCAGAACGCGGCCGTGCGCCTGTAACGCCGTTACGGCTGCCCGCGAGCAGTCCCGGCGGGCGCGCAGCCCGCCTGGGCCGCCGGTATTGGTCTGGAAAATGTGCCGGACGGTGAACCGTCCCGTCCGGCCGGACGTGCTGGAAACGAAGGCTGGAACCGCGGCACTGAGAGCGTGCCGTCCTGGCGGCCCGGAAGCTGTGACGGGTGGACGGACAGATCGCCGATGACGAACGCACCGGATAGCTGGCAGGACCCCAGCGAGGCCGGTCTGCGAGGGGGCGACCGGAGCGCTGGCCGCTGGCTCGCCAGCCTGGCAGCGGCCAGCTGCCTGGCGATACTCGCGGCAGGCTGCGGCAGCACTCCCCCGGCGGGAGCGACGCGCCCGCCGGCCCGGCAGGGCGGCCAGGCGGCGACAACGGTGTCCCGCGCTGCTCTGCGGGTGATGGCCGGCGAGTACCTGGCGATCGCCCGGCCCGCCAACCGGCAGCTCGACCGGGCCAATGACGGTTATTCCGATGCTGAGCACCACAGCCTGGCCGAGGCCGCCGCTGACCTGCGGGCGGAGGTGGCCACGGAGCGCCGGTTCGACCGCCAGTTGCTGCGGCTGCGGTTCCCGGCCGTGTTCGGGCTGGCCGCGCGGATGCTGGTGCGGGCCAACGACAGCCGGATCGAGCTGACCACCCGCCAGGCCGCGGCCACCTCCCTGGCGGGGCTGCGCGCCCTGGATCACCGGCACAAGGCCGCCGACGGGGCAGTGGAGGCCCAGGTGCGCCAGATGCGCAACGTCCTGGGCCTGCCCCCGCCGGAGACGAGTTAGCGCCTGCCAGCCCGGGCCCGTGTCTGGGGCGATCGGCCCTCGGGCTACTACCTGTGGGTCATGTACCAGACGATGGCGCTGGCGAAGGCCCTGGCCAGCTGCTTCTGGAACCAGGTGGCCTTCAGCAGCCGCGCGTCGGTCGAGTTCCGCATGTTGCCGCACTCGATGAGGATCTTCGCCTCGGTGGTGAGGTTCAGCCCGGCCAGGTCGTCGCGCTTGATGTAGCCGCCCCGCCCGTAGTAGTTGCTGATCGGCATGCGGGTGTGCTTCAGCAGCGCGCCGTGCACGTCCGCGCCGAACCGGTCGGATGCCTTGATCACCTTGTTGTTCGGGCCGTCGGCTATCGGCTCCAGGACGGTGAAGCCGCGGCCGGACGCCGGGCCGCCGTCAGCGTGGATGTCAATGGAGACGCGGGCATGCGCCCGGTTCAGGATCCGGGCCCGGCGGTTCACGCACGGCCCGACACCGCGGTTGCTGTCGCGCGTCATGACCACGTGGGCGCCATCCCTGCGCAGGTCAGCGCGCAGGTAAGTAGCAACGTTGAAGGTGAACCTGGACTCGGTGTAGCCGCTGTTGGTCTCGGTGCCGGTGGTGTCGCAGGCCTCTTCTTCCCGGCCGTTCCACACCAGCCGGTTGATGTAGGCCGGGTCGTCCTTGTTGCGGCCGTTGTGACCGGGGTCGATGCCGATGACCTTGCCGGCCAGCGGCTGGGCCGCGGCCGCCTGGCCTGACCTGCTGGTGCTGGTCCCGGGTGATGCGGAACTGCTGGTCCCGGGCGATGCGGAACTGCTGGACCCGGGCGCGCTTCCCGTGCTGGCCGCGCCCGTCGCGCCGCTGTCGTTGGCAACGTTCGCCTTCGGGGCGGCCGCGGCCGGCTGGCCGTGCGCGGTACCGCAGGCGGTCACCGCCAGCCCGGCGGCGAGCAGGCTGGCCAGCACTGGCACGGCGGACTTGCCCCCGGCCGGCATCCGCCCGGTACCTGCCTGCCCGGATCCGGGTCTCGCGGGCTGGGCTGCGTGCCGCCTGATACGTCGCATTTCCTCACCGTAGTGGGCCGTCCGCGGCCCGCGCAGGGCGAACGGCCCAGCCGCGGAGCAGATAACCCGGAGCCGTTAAGCAGCCGCGCGAGCGCCAGGTCAGGACCCGGCCCAGGCCTCGCTGCGCTCCCACAGGATCCGGCCCAGGTCCGCGGTAGCCACGGCGCTCGGCTTGCGCTCAGCGCACTTGTCGTAGAACAGCCCCGTCTGCCCGGCCAGCTCGGCCGAGGTCGCGCAGTACAGCGAGGTCTGCGCGCCCTGCTCGGGGGTCAGCATCCGCGCGGTGATCAGTGACCGGAACGGCGCGGGCACCCGCCGCCACATATCCGACCCGACCATGCCGGGATGCAGGGCGTAGGTGGTGACGCCGCGACCGTCCAGGCGCCGGGCCAGTTCCTGGCTGAACAGCAGGTTGCACAGCTTGGAGACCGCGTACGAGCGCATGGCCGTGATGCTCCGGTCGGGGCGGCGCAGGGCCGTGAAGTCGATGCCCTTGGCCTTGTAATGAGCATCGCTGGACACGGTGACGACGCGGGCCGGGGCGCACTCCGCCAGCCGGCCCAGCAGCGCCCTGGTCAGCACGAAGTGACCCAGGTGATTGACGCCGAAGGCCAGCTCGAAGCCGTCGGCGGTCAGCTCGTGCCGCCCCGCGACGCCCGCGTTGTTGATCAGCGCGTGCAGCGGCTGCCCGGTGGCCAGGAACTCCTTGGCGCACGCCCGGACCGAGCTGAGGTCGGCCAGGTCCAGCGGCAGATAGCTGACATGGGGGTTCCCGGTCGCCGCGACGATGCTGGCCACCGCGTGCGAGCCCTTGGCCTCGGACCGGCAGGCAACATAGACACGGCCGCCGCGCCGGGCCAGCTCAGTGGCGGTGGCCAGGCCGATCCCGGTGTTGCCGCCGGTGACCAGGAAGCTCTGGCCGGATTCGTCACCCATCGTCATCCTCCTCGTGCACACGGCACCCCGCAGGACAGTGACAGTACCGGCCCCGGCGGCCGACCTGGAAGATCCAACATCGCGCCAGACCGGACATCCGGGCTAGCACCTGCCCGGAGCGGTGGTTTCGGCCGCATAGGCTCGAAAGCTGACAGAACCCGCAGTCGCTCAGCGTGCCATGCCCCGACGGGCAGGCCGACGGAACAGGAGGATTGATGAGCGGGCGGCGCCTGGAGATCAGCGCAACCCAAGCAGTATCCAGCATGCTGGCGACCATCACCGGGGCGATCGCGGCTTCCGGCCTCGGCATTGCCGGCACCCTCATCGGCGCGGGATTCATGAGCCTGGCCTCCACGGTCGGCACGGCCGTGTACCGGCTCTACATCTCCCGCAGCAATGACCGGCTCAAGGCGGCAGCCGCCAGCCTGGCACCGCGGGCCACCGGGAGTGTCGTGGCCGCCGCGCTCGTGCGCCGTCACCGGGCCCCCGCCGCCGGCCAGGCGACCCCGGATGCAGCCACCCAGCCGCAGGACAGCCAGCCGCGAGCCACGGTCCGGCTGAAAGAGACCCGGCAGACAAAGACCCGCCCGGACCAGCAGCGGGCGGGCAGCGCGCGGCCGGGGGCTTCGCCGGCCAGCATGCCGGAGTGGGCCTACGCGGCTGACGCGGCCGAGACCACGGTCATCCCGCCGCTCGCCGCGGCCAGCACCCGGCCCGGCCGCCCGCTTCCCGGCTGGCCCGCCGGCAACGCGGCCGGCACCGAGGCGGCCGGCCCCCGGCCGGCCGACACCGAGGCCGGCGACGCCCCTGCGGCCCGCACCGATGCGGCCGCCGACACCCGTGCGGCCCACACCCGTGCGGCCGGCACCGAAACGGCCGGCACCGAAACGGCTGGCATAGCTGCAGCGGCCACCGAGGCAGCCGGTACCGGCGGAGCTGATAGCAAACAGCCTGCCGGCGCAGATCCGCACCCGGCCCGGGACCCGAGCCCGGGCAAGACCGGCCGGGCCCGCGGCCTGGCCGCCCTCGGACGGCGCCGCTGGCTGATGGCCGGCCTCGCGGCGCTGGGCGTCTTTGTCCTGGGCATGGGCGCGGTCACCGCGTTCGAGGCCATCGCGGGCAAGCCGCTGGAGACCGTGGTGTGGCACAAGACAGGGTCGGGGACCACTGTGGGCGGCCTGGTCGACGGCCCGCCCGCCCCGCCCCGGCACACCCACCCGGCCGGCAGCACATCGCCGAGCGCGCCCGCCAGCCCGAGCAGCACGCCGACGACCACGTCACCGGCGACGCCGGCGCCCACGCCCACGCCGACGCCGACCGGCTCGAGCTCGGCTGCGCCGACCCCGAGTGACAGCCCCAGCACCCCGGTCAGCCCGTCACCCACCGGGTCGCCGACGACGGGGACACCGTCGAGCCCCGGCGCGCCGGCGGGCTAGGCGCGGCCAGCGCACCAGCCTCAGCGGCGGGTTGCGCGGCGGGCCGGCTGCCCGGCGGGCTGGGCTGCGGCGGCGCGGACCCGCCGCGCGCCCGCCCGCCGGACTGCGGTCCTAGCGGCGGACCTGTCCGCCCGCCCAGGTGATCATCTGGTAGACGGTCATGGCACCGCCACAGCCCCCGCCGCGGTGCCGCCGGGCGCCGCGGATCTTCATGACGAAAGCTCCGGATCCGCTGATGCCCCGGAAGGCGCCGGTGCCGTGGCTGAGGCTGAACGTGCCGCGGATCGTCTCGCGGATCAGGCAGCTGCGGGTCGGCAGCGGCAGCCACTGGCTGGTGATGTGCCGGGCCATCTGGAATCCGCCGCTGGGGAAGACCAGCTTGTCTGTCGAGCGGAGGCTGACCACCTTGCCGGGCACGACATAACCGCCCGCGACCCACCCGCCGGTGGCGAGCACGCTCTGCCGCGTCGACGAGGCCGCGGTGCTGATGATGCGGAATTCCTCATGCCGGGCGGCGGCTGGCGCGACGGCGCTGACCGCCACGGCCCGGGCGGACGACACGGCATGCCGGACGGCTGGCCCGGCAGCCGCACGCCCAGCCTGCGGGCTGGCCTGGGCGGCGGTGACAGTGACGCCGCCGACCAGCGCGGCGGACGAGGCCAGGGTGATCGCGACGGCGAGCGCTCGGTGCATGTGAATCCCCTCCACGGTTGAGTTGCGGTGAGCATCACCAGGACTGGCCGACGCAGGCCGTGGCGGCGGCGCCCGCGATGACCAGCAGGGCGAGCCCGTCGGCGGTGCGCCAGTACATCGAGACCAGCACGAGCCGCATGGGGTCGGCGGCCGCGCCCGGCCGGGCATCGCGCCGCAGGGCCAGCGCCCGGCCGGTGCCGTGGGCCAGGCCGATCGCGGCCGCCAGCGCGGCCGCCGCGGGCACTCCCCCGGCGGCCGCGACCGCCGCCGGCAGCAGCCCGAAGCCCGCGTACGGATTGCGGGTCAGGAAACCCGGCCCCAGGATCGTGCTCCAGACCAGCAGCCGGCGGCGGGCCGAGGTTCCGACCACCATCGTCTGCGGTACCTGCCACCGGGTGCCCGGCACCGGAAGCCAGCGCCGCCCGGCGGCCTCGGTCAGCCCGTACCAGGCCGCATACGCCGTGACGAGCGCCAGGGCCGGGCGAGCCAGCGGCAGCGCGCCAAGGACGGCTCCGAGCGCGGCCCAGGTCACGACGGCGGACAGCGCGTAGGCGCTCACCGCCACCGCGGCGCGGCTGAGCCTCCCGACCGGAAGACCCGCGGCCAGCGAGGCCGCCGAGTTCGCGCCTCAAGGCGAGTACGCCTTGGAGAACCCGTTCGCCGCGGCGAGCAGCACCGCCAGGGCGGCCACCGCCATGCCAGCGCCGGAAGCGGCCAGCCCGGCGGCGCCTGCCGGCCCCGGCCCCCGGCCAGACAGGGCCAGCCCGAGGGTGACGCCCGCTGCGACAGCGGCTGTCATGGCGGCCGCGGCCAGGCTGCGGCGGGCCAGGCGCGGCTGCCGGGCCAGCGGCGCGGTCAATGCGCGCCCGCCTCCGCGTGCGCGGCTGACTGCATCTGCTGCTGCTCGGCGCGCAGGTCGGCGACGGTCCGGCACTGGCAGCAGACGCACTGGCTCAGGCACGTACACCAGCCCTTGCAGCCGCTCTTGCCGATGCAGTCGTAGCAGACCTTGTAGCCGTAGCCCTGGCCCATGTTCATGCAGGCAATCCAGGTCCCGCTGGGCCACTCGCAGCGGTAGCCCTGGCGGTTGAAGCAGTTGCTGCTCGTCGAGCCCTTGCACAGGTGGTAGCCCTTCGGGCAGCCCGTGCCGGGGCAGCCCGAGCAGCGCCGGGTCGGCCCGCAGTGGCAGACCTCCGCCGCCTCCGCCGGCCGCTGGCCCAGCGACAGGGCGGCAATCCCCGCCGTCCCGCCGACCATCGCGCTGCGCAGCGCATCCCGGCGGCTCAGCCTCCGGGCCGTGCGCTCCGCCATGCTGCCGATCCCGGCGTCCAGGCGCGCACCCCAACGCGTCCACCCCATGAGCGCGATCTCCCTTCTCGCGGCCGGCGGCCCTGGCCGGGCCGTTCGTGCGGTCCTTCGGTCAGCGGGCCCGCCGGCCGGCTCGCTGTGCTGGCCCCGCTCCCCGGCGCGGCGCCCTTGCTGGCGCCCCGCCGGCTCGCTGTGTCATCCGGTTACCGGAAGCAGGTCCGGCGGCGCGGGCAGCAGGCAAGCCTGGCCGTAAGCGCGAACCTCGGCGAGCCGGACCGCGGTCCCCGCGGCCCGCACCACGCCGCCGGCATCGATGGCGACCAGCAAGGGCGTGGCCGTGGCCCGGTAGGGCTCCAGGTCGTCGCGGTCCAGCGGGCGGCCGATCTCCAGCGTGGCCGCCCGGAAGACCGCCGAGATCTGCAGGTAGCTCGGCGGGTCGGAGGTCAGCAGCAGCACCCGCACGCCGTCGAGGTCGCCGGCCTCGCGCGCCGCGCCGAGCGAGGTCACCAGCTCCTCGCAGGACGGGCAGGTCGGGTCGACGAAGGCGAGCAAGGCCGGCTGCCCGCCGCCGGGCACGAAGGCACAGACCTGACCGGCCCGGCCGTCGGCCTCCCCGTGCTGGCCGGGGCGGCCAGCGCCTTCGGACGGGGCGTCCGCGCCGTCGGCCTGCCCGCCGCCGGACAGCCGCGTGTAGTCGATCTTGCCGGGCTGGCTGCCGGCCGGCGGCCCGAGCTCGGCGGGCTGCCCGGACCGGCCCATGACCCGGCCCAGCTGGCGGTAGGCCGTGAGCACCAGCAGGCCCAGGGCCAGCAGCATGGCCCACTGCGCGTCGGCCAGGAACACCGGGATCCTCACGACATCACCTCCGGGAGCGCGGCGCGGCTCGCCGCCAGGGCCCTGGCGGCGGTGCAGGCGACGAACGCGATCAGGCAGGCGCCGGCCAGCAGCAGGCGGTCGCTGAGGCTGAGCCGGACCGCCGGGGCCGGGACGCCGGCCATGGCCAGGGCGGCCAGCGCCGCGATGAGGACAGCGCGGCCGATGCCCGCCCGGTCGAAGCGGCGCTGCGACAAGGCGCCGAAGCACCGGCACGACCGGCCCCGGTGGAACGCGTAGCCCGCCACCGAGACCAGCTCGAACGCGCAGCCGGCGGCCAGCACGACCGGGTTGACCCAGGCCACCGCCGGGCAGGTCAGGCTGACGGTCCCCAGGGCCAGCTCGCCGAGCGCGACAGACAGGGCCAGGCGGCGCAGCAGCGGCTGGCCGACGGCCGACCCGGCCACGCGGCGCGGGGTGAACAGCCGCAGCGCCGCGGCGAAGCCGGCCAGGTCGGCCAGCTTGGCCCCGCCGGCGACCAGGAGCATGACGGCGAGGACCGCCTTGGCCCCGAGGATCACGACCGCGCCGCCGCCGGTGACTGTCATGGTCAGGCTCCCGCGCGGGCCAGGCGGCGGCGCGGCCACCGGGGGGCGGGAACTTCGGCCGGGTCGACCGGAATGCCGGCCAGCTGGCGCAGCTTGGCGACCTGCCAGTCGTAGTTGAGCAGGCTGGAGGCGCGCACCAGGCCGCCGGAATCGACGAAGATCGCGAACGGGCCGACCCGCACGTTGTAGTCCGCGTACAGGGCGGGCGTCCCGGTCAGGACCGGCACTGCGCCCAGGCCCAGCATCGCCAGCAGCGGCGCGGCCAGGTCGTTTTGCTGCCGCAGCAGCACGACCGTCTCCAGCCCGGGGTCGCCGGCGACCAGCTCGCGCAGCCCGTCCAGCACCGACGGGAACGACCTGAGCGAGTGGTCAGCGAAGATGACCAGCTGCAGCGGCCCGGCGGGCGGCGAGGCATGCCGGGCGCCTAACGAGTCCGGCAGCGTCCAGGACGGAGCGCGCTGGCCGCGGGCCAGCCCGTCATGCTCCAGGGCCTGCGGCCCGGACAGGTACACCTGCGCGGTGCCGAGGATGACCAGCATGGCTGCCGCGCACAAGATCGCGGCCACCACCACGAACGCGATGGCCCCCGTCATCCCGGCCGCGCCGGATAACCAGGTCCCCAGCCCATGCCCAGAAATAATCATCTGCCCTGACGGAGGTCAAGGGGGGCACATCAGGCGCGTGTTTATGGGAGAACACACAGATCCGGGCGAGCCACCGCAGATGTCACTAAG
>DASUBV010000205.1:0-10978 GCA_035763085.1 Streptosporangiaceae bacterium
CCCGCCGGGCCCAGATGCACGCCGACCCCGCCAGCCCGGCCGGCCAGACGGACCGCAAGCCCATCCTGCACATGACCGAGACCCGGGTCCCGGCCGCGAAGGCCGCCGAGGTCCGGGAGAAACTGCTCGCCGTCATCGATGAGCTGAAGGGCCACGAGGTTGCGGATGGCGTGCCGGTCAGCGTGCTGCTCGGCTTCCTCCTCGCCCCGGACCAGGACCAGTAAGCCGGCCCGGCACATGACAGTCCGGCTTCTCGCCCGCCCGGCTAAGGGCCAGCCCGGCCCTGGCCAGCCTGGCACATGACAGCCGGCCAACTGGCTAGCCCGGCACCCAGCAGCCCGGCTAAGGGCCAGCCCGGCTAGCCGCCCGCGGCCCCCGCGTGGCGCCAGACACGCTCGCCCTCGACTGTCGCGCCGGTCAGTGCGAACCCGGCTCGCCGCGCCACCTTCTCCGACGCCCGGTGCCACGGGTGGATATTCGCCGTGATCACCGTGGCGCCGGTCCCGGCCAGCCAGCTCACCATCCCGGCCGCCGCCTCCGACGCATAGCCGCTGCCCTGCCACGGGACGCCGATCACCCAGGCCACCACCGCCGCCAGGCCGCCATCCGGGCCGTCCGGCGTGACCGTTGCCTGGGTCGAGCCCACCGGCGCGCCGCTGTCGCGCATCCGGACCACCCAGTTCAGCCACAGCTCGTCCGGGTTGCCCGAGCCGGTCTCCCAGCGCCGGTACTGCCCGCGCAGCTCGGGCACGGTCGGCGGCGCGCCGCCGATGAACTGGTTCAGCCGCGGGTCAGCCAGCACGACCGCCATCTCCGGCGCGTCCGCCTCGCGGACCGGGGTCAGCCGGAGCCGGGCCGTCTCGAGGACGGCCGAGCTGTCGATTTCCACGCTCACCCGGGTCACCCCCGTTTTGTATCCCGCTCCGCGCCGGCGCCTGTCCGTAACCGTGCCACAACTCACGGCAGCGCGCACTCCCGGCGCGCACGACGGGACGCCCGGCCGTGCCCTGGCATGGCACTGCCCCGGAGGGCAGATGTCCTCCGGGGCAGTGCCTGCCGAGTGTGCCCGATGCGGTCAGGCTAGTTCAGTTACTCCTGAGCCAGGTGTTGCTGAACGCACCGGTGCTGGTCATCGAACTAGTCGTGTCCTTCTGCGCTCCGCTGTTGTCGATCATGACGATCGCGGTCGGGCTCTGGGTTCCCATGGAGGACCCGTTGTCCTTGGAGCCGGTGTAGTTGATGGTGCCGAAGTTGGCCAGCGGCAGGACGCCGCTGTAGGAGGACGGCGCTTCGGTTATGACCTCGGCCGAGGAGCGGGCCAGGCCGCTCTCGCTCTTGGTGACGGTCTTCGTCCAGCCCCTGGTGGTGTCCTTCAGGACCAGGGTGTAGGTGCTGGTGCTGCTGAAGGTCACTGAGGCGGTGATGTGGTCACCGGGCGACATCGCGTTGGTGAAGTAGACCGGGTTGGCCGGGTACATCTCGTACCAGCCGTAGTAGTCCGGCGTCGAGCCGTCGCAGTCCGAGTCCGTGCCCGTCTGCTCGACCGAACTGCTGTTGAAGCCGTCCAGGCCGACCCAGAAGGCCGCGTACTTGGCGGTGCTGCCGCTGCAGTGCGCGGTCGGCTCAGTCCAGCTCGCCGAGACGCTGCTGTATTTTCCGCTGTCCACCGCGTAGCCCGACCAGTTGGTCGACTCTTCCGCGTTCTTGATGCCGTGGACGTTGGCGTGCGGTCCGGTGACCCGGTGCATGACGCCGCCGGGACGGAACGCGTGAACCGCGCCGCCGGGACGGACGTTCGTGATACCGGGGTGGTGGACGGTGGCCGCACTGGCATTGCCACCGACCGCCATCAGCGAGCCGAATGCCAGAGCGACTGTTGTGAGGGGGATGCACCAGCGACGGATCATGCAGGCTCCTTCAGCCGTCGTTAGGGCAGCGAGCCGCAGATATGTCACGTATCGTGCCATATCTCCGGTACTGCGGGGCGTCGCGGTGAACGTATAGTGCCTTTTGGTAATGGTTAAACAACTGAATGGTAAAGGATTGGTATTAAGGCCCCAGTTGGGCGCGAAAAGCCAGGTCGGAGTATGTGCGACATAAACAGCCACCACAGAGCGGCGCTGCCAGCGCGGCTGCCGGGCCCGCCGGATATCCGTGCTGGCCGGCGCCAGCCCGGCTCGCGGCCGGGCGCGCCGAGCTTGCGTCACCCGGTAGTCCCCGGCGTACGGTGAGACCCGAGCCCAGAGGAGCCGACGTGCCTGTTCCCGCAGCTGATCAGCGCAACCGGTTCGCCCAGCGCCTGTTCGCGCCGCTCCCCCAGCGCTATGACCGGCTGGCCGAGGTGCTGTCCTTCGGCCAGAACGGCCGGTGGCGGCGGGCCATGGTCGACCAGATCGCGCGCGCGCCGCGCGGCGGCCAGGTCGTCCTCGACGTCGCCTCCGGAACGGCCGGCGTGGCCATCCAGCTCGCCCGGCGGACATCGGCGACCGTGGTCGGCATTGACCTCACCGAGCAGATGCTGCGGCAGGGACTCAGTAACGTAACGGCCTCCGGCCAGTCCGGCCATATCCGGCTGCTGGCCGGGCGGGCCGAGCAGCTGCCATTCCCGGACGCCACTTTTGACGCGCTGACGTTCACCTACCTGCTGCGATACGTGGATGACCCGCAGGCCACGCTCGCCGAGCTGGCCCGGGTGGTCAAGCCCGGCGGAACCGTCGCCAGCCTGGAGTTCCTCGCCCCGCCCGCGAAGTTCTGGCGCTTCTGGTGGTGGCTTTACACCCGGCTGGCCCTGCCCGCCGGCGGGCTGCTGACCGGCGGCCGGGAGTGGTATGGCGTGGGCCGGTTCCTGGGTCCCAGCATCTCGGGCCACTACCGGCGCTACCCCGTCGCCTGGACCGCCGACGCGTGGCGGAACGCGGGCCTGGCCGACGTCGGCATCAAGGTGATGAGCCTGGGCGGCGGCCTGGTCATGTGGGGAACCCGCGCAGGTGGCTGACCCGCGGCCGGAACAGGCCGCCCGGGCGGCGCGCCCGGCCTACTATGCCGCGGGCCAGGGCCGCTGGCGGGACTGGTGGACCCTGCTGCACCCGCCCTACACCGCCTGGCACCTGTCGTATGTCGTCATCGGCGCGTGCCTGGCCCCGCACGTCAGCCTGACCCCGCTGCTGGCCGCCCTGCTCGCGTTCTTCCTGGCCGTCGGGCTGGCCGCGCACGCGCTGGATGAGCTGAACGGCCGCCCGCTGCGCACCCAGATCCCGTCCGCCGCGCTGGTCGCCGCCACCGTGGTCAGCCTGGCCGGCGCGGTGGCCATCGGCGTGGCCGGGGTACTGCGGGTCGGCTGGCCGCTGGTGCCGTTCCTGATCGCCGGGCCGCTGCTGGTCATCGCCTACAACGCCGAGCTGCTGAACGGCGCGGTGCACACCGACCTGGGCTTCGCCGCCGCGTGGGGCGCGTTCCCGGTGCTGACCAGCTACGTCGGCGAGACGGGCCGGCTGGACGTCGCGCCGGTGCTGGCGGCCGGCGCGGCGCTCGGCCTGTCGGCGGCGCAGCGCAGCCTCAGCACGCCGGCCCGCAGCCTGCGGCGCAAGACGACCGAGGTGGGCGGGACGGTGACCATGGCCAGCGGCCAGGTGATCAGCCTGGACCGGGCACGGCTGCTCGGCCCGCTGGAGCAGGCGCTGCGGACGCTGGCCTGGAGCATGGTGCTGCTGGCCGCCGGGCTGGCCGTGGCCCGGCTGCGCTAGCCCGGCCCCCGGCGCTGGCGCGGCCCGGGTGGCGGCCGGGCGCCGGTGCCCGGGCGGCCCGGCGCTGCCCCGGCGCCGTGATCGCCGGCGCGGTGCGCGGCACGGGCCAGGCGGCGCGGATAACCGCCGCCGTGACCAGGCTCATTCCCGGCGGTGGCACGTTCCGGGTCCGGGCGCACGCCGGCTGCCTGGTCTGCTCCTGACCGCTGGCGGCCGGCCACCGGCGCGTCAGCTCCTGCCCGGCGCGCGGGTCAGGGCAGCCGGGCAGGGTCAGAGGGCGTCGCGGCGGATCAGGTAGTTCATCGAGATCCAGCCGGTCGGCACCGGCAGCCAGAACGTCACCGTCCGGAACAGCAGCACGGCGCTGACCGCCGCGGTGCCGGGCAGCCCGGCGGCGGTCAGGCCCGCCGACAGCGCCGCCTCCACCGCGCCCAGCCCGCCGGGGGTGGGCACCACGGAGCCGAGCGCGTTGCCGGCCAGGTACACCACGGCGATGCTGGCCAGCGGGACCGAGCCGCCGAGAGCCCGCACCGATGCGTCCAGGCAGAAGATGTAGCCCGCGGTCAGCAGCAGCGCGCCGCCGATGCCCTCGGCCAGCTTGCCGGGCCGCTGAGACACATCCAGCAGCCGCGGCAGCACCTGGCTTAGCGCGGGTGCCAGGCGCCGGCGGGCGATCCGCCGCCCGGCCGGGAACGCCGCCCCGACCAGCGCGGCCGCCACCAGCGCGGCCAGCGCGATGTAGACCCAGCCCGGCGGGCGCAGCGAGTGCTGCTGTGACGTGCCGGTCAGCGCGGCGAAGGCGATCAGCAGGATGACGTGCAGGCCGAAGGCGAACACCTGGGAGACGCCGACACTGGCAGCGGCGTCGGCCGGCGCCACGCCCGACTTCCGCAGGAAACGCAGGTTCAGCGCGACGCCGCCCACCGCCGCCGGGGTGACCAGCGTGACGAATGACCCGGCTACCTGGGTGAGGAAGGTCCGGCCGAAGTGCAGCTTCTCCACCACGAAGCCCGTCAGCGACCAGCTGGCCGCCACGTAGGTGAACACCGACAGGCCCAGCGCGACCAGCGACCAGCCCCACTGCACCTGGCCGATCAGGTCGCCGAACTTCTCCTTGGTCAGCTGGCCGACCAGGATGTCGGCCGCGACCACGCCGATGACCAGGGTCAGGATGGTGCGCAGCCGGAACCGCTCCAGCTGCACGGGCGGCGCCTCCTCGCCGTCCGGCGACTGGGCGCCGAGCCGCTTGCGCAGCGCGGGCAGCACGTCCTTGCGGCGCCGCAACTCGGCCCGGGTGGAGCGGTGCAGGGCGACCGGCTGCAGCAGCGGGACCAGGCTGGGCAGTTCCTTGCCGATCTCCTCGGTGGCCAGGTCAGCGGCGCGCTCCGGGCCGACCAGCAGCGCCATCTCGGCCAGCAGCTGGGACAGGTCCAGCCGCAGCTGGATCTCGCTGGCGGCGACATCCCCGTTGCCGGGGTCCAGGAGGATGACCTCCGACAGGTCCGGGCCGGTCAGCAGGATGCGGTCGGCGGTCAGGGTCCGGTGGGTGATGGCGTGCTCATGCAGCCGCAGCACTGTCGCCCACACCTGGCGGAGCTGGAAATCAGACGGCGGGCCGGGCAGCTCCGAGAGGGCCGTGCCGGCCAGCCGGTCGCGGGACAGCATCGCCGCTTCCGACCCGACCCGGACCAGCGCGCGCAGCCGCGGCGTGGTCACCCCCGCGTCCTCCACCGCGTAGATCAGCAGCGCGTGCCGCTCCACCGCGCGCTCCATGGTCAGCGGGGCGCTGCGCGACACCTGGTCCTTCAGCCGCACCCGGCGGTAGATCCGGTACAGCACGTCGACCGCCTGCTGATCGCGGTCGAAGACGGTCACCCGCCGCTGCTGGCCGTCGGTGGTCACCACCCGGTACTCGCGGTTCTCCGACCGGGTGTCCCACACCCGGCTGATCCGGGCCACGGGAGCGTCGGCGGAGCTCAGCGCCCGGGCGATCTGCAGGGCCGAGGGACGCTCAGACACGGTGCCGACCGCGAACCGCAGGCCGGACCCGGTGCACGAGCCGATCAGCAGCGTGATGAGCAGCGCCAGCACCGTGGTCTGCGCATCGGCCAGGGCAGTCAGCGAGTAGAAGCCGATCACCACCCAGAACGCCGACCGCCACTGCGGCCGCCCGGCCAGGCCGATGACCGTGATGTAGGCAACGACCCCGGCCAGGTAGCTGTCGAACAGCGCCGGCCGCACCCCGCCGCGGGGCGGCGCGGCCAGCCCGTCATACAGCAGCGAGAACGGGCCCTGCCGGAGCAGTACGTTCAGCAGTGCCACGAAGACGATGACCACCGCGGCCGCCACGATGGCCTCACCCAGCCGCCGCCACTGGCGGCGGAAGGCCATCCGCACGGCCAGGGCCAGCGGCAGCACGAAGATCGCCGTGTGGGCCAGGAACCCGAAGATGCTCAGCACCGGCGCCGCCAGCCGGTGGGTCGCCCCGACCGCGCTGACCTGTACGCCGACCAGGCCGATCGTGGCGACCAGGATCAGCTCGATCCCGGTCAGGATGCAGCGCAGCAGGTCGGCCGGCATCCGGACGCGAGGCAGCAGGTCGTCATCAACCTCGATGGCCGGGCCCAGCACCGGGACAGCCGGGACCGCCGCTCCGGCGGAATCCGCCTCCTGCCCGCCAGACAGCGGCGGCTCGCGTCGGGACAACCTCACTAGACGATCGTTTCACCTGGCTGGCGGCCCCTCCGCACAGCACCCGTGGAATAGGTTAACGAAAGGACAGCCAGAGGTCACCTTGGCGTAAGCCGGCGACCGCCCCGGGGGCTGCCGGTCAGTTCCTGATAGAGAGCCGCGGTGCCCGGATGCGGCTCCCCGTCGGGGGCGATCTCGGCGATCGCGTCCAGGCACCGCTTCCACGCTTCCCGGACGCCACTGAGGTTGCCCGCCGCGTGCTCGGCCCGCATCAGCGCCCGCCACAGCTGCTCAGCGGCGGCGTCCCCGGTCAGCCCGGTCCGCGCGGCCCGGGCGGCCGCGGCCGGATCGCCGGCCTCGGTCTCCAGCCCGGCCAGCACGTCGGCCGCGTCGACGATCTGCGCCCGGACCGTCTCGGTCACCGCCAGGTCCAGCCACCAGTAGTAGCAGCCGGTGAACGGCTGGCCCCGGACCAGCCGCAGCGCCTGGCGCAGCAGCCGCGCGTCCTTGCTGCGCAGGCCCTGCTCGGCCAGCTCGGAGAACTCGCTCCAGTCGAACCTGGCGTCCGGGTGCAGGGCGTACTGGCCGCCGCCCAGGTGCACGATCCACTCCCGGTCGTCGGCCGCCCGGCCCAGCTGCCGCCGGGTCCGGACGATCAGCTGCCGCAGCGAGTCACTCGGCTTGGGCCGGTCCGGGTCGGCGCCGAGCAGGTAGCACAGCTGGGCGTTGGACAGGCCGCCGGGGCTGTTCAGCGCGAGGGCCAGGACGAGCTGGCTCTGGGCGGGCAGCAGCGCGCCGGGCTGGCCGTTGACGGTGAAGGCGCCGAGTACCCCGATCCGCAGGCTGGGCCCGGTGCCGGGCTCGCTGACCGGGCCGGTGCCGGGCTCGCCGGCCTGGCTGACCGGGGGCGGGTCCTGCAGCCAGGCCGCCGGGCGGCCGGGCAGCCCGCTCGCCGATGCGTCCTGCGACCAGGCCGGCCGGTCCGGCCAGGACGGCATGGCCGCCTCGGCCGTGGTAGCGGTGCTGCCGCTGGCGTCACTGGTCCCGCTGGCGGGCTGGTCCGGCCACGGGTCCTGGACGAGCACCGCGCTGGCGCCGGCGCTGCCGCCGGTCCCGCTGCCGCCGGCAGTCCCGCCGCCGTCGCCGCGGGCCGCCTGGTCCGCGCCCCACTCCGGGCTGGCCCAGCTGGAGGCCGCCCACTCAGCCGGCCGCGAGTCTGCCCATTCCTGGCTGGCCCATTCCGGCGCGGCCCAGTGCATCGTCCCTACCTGGACCGGATCACCGGCCCGGTCGTTGCTGTCGTTGTCGTCCATGCCTGCCTCGCCTGCAGCGCCAGCGGCCCGGTCATCGTCTGGCCAGCTGCCGTCGGCGCAGTCATCGCCGGCCCGGTCGTGGCCAGCCCGGTCAGTGCCGCGGTCCTTGCCCCCGGCTCCCGGATCGACCACGTCCGGGGGCCACGTCCATGCGCCGTACGGCGGGTCGGCCGGCCCGACGTCCTCGCCCGCCGACGCGGTCACGAACAGGTCGGTCAGCGCCTCGTAGTCGGCGTCGTCCAGCGGCTCGCACCGCGCCTCGACCTGCAGCGGCCAGATCTGCGCGATGGTCGCGCTGCCGTCCGGCGTCGCGGCGAGCTCGAAACTGGCCGGCTGGCGGTGCCCGCCGGGCGGCTCGGCGCCGCCCGGGACCAGTGCGGCGATCCCGCCCGGGTCCCCGGCCAGGTCGGTCAGCAGGGCGAGCTGGCCAGCCGTCGGCGGAATGGCGCTGACCAGCAGGGTCAGCGCCCAGTCCTCATCGGCTGGCTCGGCCAGCCGGCGGGCCCGGACGTCACCGTCATGGCCCAGCCGGCGGCGCAGCGTCACCGCCTTGGCGGCCAGCAGGTCCAGCCCCGCCTCCATGCTGTCGCAGCAGGTAGCCCGGCCGCCCAGCACCGCCAGCTCGGGGAAGCCGACCAGGATCAGGTCGTACCACCCGGCCAGCTGGCCGGTAGCCAGCTCGGCCGCCGCAGTGCGCAGCAGCGCGGCCGTCCGGCTGGCCGGGCCGGTGACCGCCGTGACCTGCAGGTGCTCCAGGTCGACCAGCAGGTAGCCCTCGGCCGCGGCCCCGACCGCCAGCAGGCCGGGCAGCAGGTCACCGGGCTCCTCGAACGGCTCGGCCAGCTCATCAGCCAGGGCCAGCCGCCAGGTCATCCCCTGATGCCCGCCCGGCACCGTGAACGGCTCGGGCGGCGGCTCGCCTGCCGGCCCGGCCAGCAGGACATCGAGGAATTCCGGCCGCACCAGCAGACCGGTGATGTCCGGGACCGGCTGGCTCTCGGCGAGCAGCTCGGCGCCGAGGTACCGCAGCGTGCCGCGCAGTGCCGTCAGCGGCTCCTGCGCGGCGGCCAGGTTGAGCCGCTGCTCCGCCTCGGCGACCGGCGCACTGGCCGGCAGCGGGATCCGGCGGCCGGGGCGGCGAACCTGCCGCTGGCGGTGCCGCAGCCGGGCCAGGCTGACGGCGGCCCCGCCGGCCAGCACGCCGCCGCCGAAGGCCAGGAACAGTGACATCCGGTTGTCGGCGGCGCCGCGGACGGCCGTGCCCGGGGCGCTGACCTGCCGGGCTGTCCCGCCCTGGTTGCCGCTCCCCTGGCCCGTCCTGCCCTGACCTGTACTGCCCTGGCCCGTACTGCCCTGGCTGCCGCCGGCCTGGCCGCCTGCCCCGGCCCGGTCGCCAGAGTGCGGCGGGGCGGCGCGGTGCGGGTGGCGGAAGTGGTGGTCGCGGGTCGGGTGGCCGGCGTGCGTGCCGTGCTGCCCGGGACCACCGCGGCCGGCCTGGCTACCGCCCGCCCCGCCTGAGGAGCCCGCCCCGCCCGAAGCGCCCGTGCCACCCGAGGCGCCCGCTTCACCGGGGGCGCCGGAGCCGCCCGAGGCGCCGCTGCCGTGCCCGCCGCTGCCGTGGCTGCCGCCGTCGCCCGCGGACGGGACATGCAGCACCCAGCCCGGCCAGATCACCGACGGGTCGCTGAACCGCTGCCCGTGGCCCATGTCGTGGCCCTGGTTGAGCCGCACGATCTCGGTGTACCGGTCGCCGCTGCCGAGGTAGTGCTGGGCGATCGACCACAGGCAGTCGCCCGGCCGGACCGTTACGAGCTGGAAGAAACCCATGCTCATCCCCTGTCCCTGGCCGCCGGGCAGGGCGGTGCTCACGTCATGCTGCGGTGCTGACTGAGCCGTCAGCTGGATCACCTGCGGGGTGCCGGCGCCGGGCGCCACGGCGCCGGCCTGCGGGGCCGCCGTGGCACCCGCCTGCAGGGCGGCGGTGGCACCCGCCTGCGGGACCACCGTCACCGCGCTGACCGGCTGCGGGGTGGTCAGCAGCGTTCCGGCCGGCGCGCTGGCGAAGGTCAGCGCCGCCAGCGCGACCAGCCGGCCCGCCGCGCCCTGCAGCCCGCCGAGCCACAGCCGCGGCGGCGTCCGGCGGCGCAGCACCGCCTGGACCTCGGCCAGCACCGCCAGCGTGAACAGCGCCCAGGCCACCCAGCTGACGTCGCGGACCACGGCCAGGAACACGTCCGGGCTCTCGCGGTGCAGCAGGCCGCGCCCGACCTGGCTCAGCCCCGGCAGGTGCCCGGGCAGCGGCGAGCCGCCCAGCCGGTACAGCAGTACCGGCAGCCCCGCGACCAGCGCGACGAGGGTGACCAGCGCGGCGAGCCCGGCCGCCGCCTGCCGGCCGCGCCCGCCGGTCACTGGCCCGGTCCCGTCACGCCGCTCTCCAGGGTCGCGACCGCCCGGCCGTTCTCGGTGAAGGACGTGATGCCGATGATCGACAGCACCTTGGTCTGCTCCGTCACGGTCACAGTGACCTCGATCTCGTTCGCCGTGCCCGGCACCCGCCGGGCGCTGCCGCGGTAGCCGGCGCTGGCCAGGTACTCCTTCGCGGCCGCGATGGCCTGGTCGCGCGCGACGATGAAGTTGCCGCTCTGATAGGCACTGGCCCGGTTCACGATCCCCGCGCCGGCCCGGGCCGCCTCCTGGGCGACCGCGCTGGCGTTCTCCGCCGCGGTGAGCTTGGCGCCGCCGTCGATGACGATGCCGGCCAGCGCGATCAGCGCGACGAACAGCACCGCCAGCATCAGGGTGAGCGAGCCGCGATCGGCCGGCCCGCAGCCCGGCCGCCCGCCGCCTGCCCGGGCTCCCGCCCGCCGCCCGCGTCCCGGCCGCCTGCCCGCTAGCCAGGACGCCTGCGCGCAGCCCGCGAGCCGGGCCCCGGTGGCACCGCCCGGCAGCCTCATCTCCTGCGCTCCGCTCCGCCCGGCACGGATCCGGCCACGCCTGGCCGGCCCGTGCTCAGCCGGTACCGCAGCCTGCCAGGATGCTGTGACGATCGCTGTGACACGGGCCGCCGGAGTGTCCGGCGGCCCTGATAGAAACGCGTCATGCGAGCCGGGCAGCTTCCCCTCGATGAGCAGCTGGCCTGCTTCCAGGCGGCGCTGCGCCGCAACGCCGCGCTCGCCGAGGTGCTCGCCCGCGCCCGCGTCATGGACCTGCCCGGCTGGTACCTGGTCGCCG
>DASUBV010000206.1:0-20922 GCA_035763085.1 Streptosporangiaceae bacterium
GCGCTGCAGTCCGCTCCTTGCGCCGGTGGTGGTCAAGACCAGGGCGTCGTACCCCAGGATGGGCACCTTGCCGGTGCGGCGGATCCCGTTTATGACCTTCTGGGTTAGCCATCGGCCGACCGGCCCGCCGATGCCGGTCACGCGGCGTCCCCGGGTTCCCGGGGCGCTGTCGAAGCTCACGATGACCTCCGGTGTCGATCGGTGCGCTTACCGCCGGGTAAACACGGCGTGGATGGTCACGGCGGTAGTAGGCGAGACCATGCCCAGCCGATTCCAGGTGAGGCCGAAGTCGGCCCGGTTCACGCGGACCTCGGCGTCGAGCCAGATCTCGCCGTCACCCGGCACGGACGCCGCGATGTCGAATGACAGCGGCCGGGTGCGGCCGCGCACGGTCAGCGCGCCGGGCACCGCGATGCCCGCACCGGATGGCTCGATACCGTTCACGGTGAAGGCGATGTCCGGATAGGTGGCGCTGTCGAAGAAGTCAGCCGAACGCAGGTGTGTGTCGCGCTGGGTGTTCCTGGTGTCGATGGACGCCGCGGCCACCGTGAGGACCCCGCTGGCCGAGCCGTTCCTGGAGACGGTCCCGCTCCCGCTGACCTCGCGGAAGACGCCGTTCACCGGGGCCAGGCCCCACACGCTCCTGCTCTTCAGCCTGACACTAGACCTGCGCTGATCCAGGATCCAGTCCCCGGCTAGGGTCCCGTCGGTCAGCAGGGCCCGCAGCGCCGACCCGGTCAGCTGCCCTGGCGGTGCCTGCATGATTTATCTCCCTTGGTCATGGCGACGGTCTAGGCCTGGATCACGCCGAGCTGTCTCATCTGCGAGAAGACGTCGACAATCCCCCAGACCTCGGCGATCCGGTCGCCGGCGAACCGGATGATGAAGATCTCGCTGTAGGCGACCGATTTCCCGGTTGGCGGCAGGCCGTTGAATTCACCCAGGTGGGTCCCGGTAACGGTGTCCTTCTCGACGACCTTGTCGCCTTCTTCGATCAGCTCCTCAAGCTCGACGTGAAGATCGGGGAAAGCCCGGTAGAGCCTGTCGAACACCATCGCCTTGAGCGCCTGCGTCCCGGTCACCTCAAAAGGGGTGTGCTGCTTCACCTCGGGGTCGAAGATGCCCTCGATCGTCTTGGACACGAGCTCCGCGTCGCCGGAGTTTATGGCGTCCGCAAGACGCCTGACGGTGGCCTTGTTCCTGGTCTCCCGGGCTGCTGACATTTGCTTCCTCCGTGGGTCCGTGTGAACGTGTGACTGTCCCCGCAGACCTACGACCACGCAGCCCGCCAGAATGTGAGGCGCCGGGGGGCTCACAATCGGGCGCGCTGTCTTGTCGAATCGATGAGGGCACATGCGACGAGGGAGGCGCCCGGCACCATGACCACCCGATCCGGGCCGGCAGGCGGCCAGCCCGACCCGGGCCGGCAGGCGGCCAGCCCGACCCGGGCCCGGCCGCGATCATCAGCGAGCGGCGCCAGCTGATCAACCTGGCCTACCGGCTGCTGGGCTCGCTGACCGAGGCCGAAGATGCTGTGCAGGAGGCCTACGCTCGCTGGTATGCCATGACCGGCCAGCAGCAGCAGGCCATCGACAACCCCGCCGCCTGGCTGACCAAGGTCACCAGCCGCATCTGCCTGAACCTGCTCGGCTCGGCCCGGGCCCGGCGGGAGACCTACACAGGCACATGGCTGCCCGAGCCGCTGCCCGACCCGGCCGAATGGCTCGCCGGCCGGCCCGGGGCCGCAGCCGACCCGGCCGACCGGGTCACCTTGGATGAGTCGGTCTCCATGGCTTTCCTGATCGTGCTCGACGCGATGACCCCGGCCGAGCGGGTCGCCTTCATCTTGCACGACGTGTTCGGCTACCCGTTCGGCGAGGTGGCCGAGATCACCGGCCGCACCCCGGCCGCCTGCCGCAAGCTGGCCTCCACCGCCCGCCGCCGCGTCCGCGCCACGCAGCCCCCGGCCACCCCCACCGCCCGGCAGGCCAGCATCGTCAGGGCCTTCAAACATGCCTGGGAAGCCGCTGACATCCCCGCCCTCATCAGCCTGCTCGACCCCGGTGCCACCGTGACCGGCGACCTCGGCGGCCTTCCCGCCGCGCTGCCCGGCCCGCTCCAGGGCGCCGAGCAGATCGCGCGCACCTGCCTGGCCGTCGCCAGCCAGGCACCCGGCCTGACGCTCCTGGAACGCACGGTCAACGGCCAGCCCGGCCTGATAGCCCAGCAAGACGGCATCACCGTGATGGTGTACGCGTTCGAGATCACCGGCGGCCAGATCACCCGCATCTGGGCAATACTCAACCCCGACAAGCTCCGGCCCTGGGCTGCCGGCTGACAGGCATCTCGCGACCGGCTCGTGGCCATAGCCGCTAGTGACGGCCACGCGGCCCGCCGACCGCACTTCCTGCTGTTAGTGACGACGGCTCTCACCAGCGCTTTTCATCCTGGCTGTAACCTGTGCAACCAGACCAGGCCCTCTGCCAGGCCAAACTCTGAGGCGCCTACATTAATGTCGCACACCCCGGGCGGCCTGATGCCTGGCCCCGGGCAGGCGGGGCCGGGCGCGCGCAGCTGGCGCCGGGCGGGCCGCGTTCCGGGCGGGCGCCGGGCCTGACCGGCCGGGCAGGAGCGGGTGGCCCGCGGCAGCCTCGTTAAGGCGAGAGGTTGTCCCAGACCAGCTGGGACACGCCCTGGATGGTGGTGATGCCGTAGTTGAAGCCCTCCAGTCCGGGGCCGGCCGGGTCATCGGTGGTGAGCACCGCGAGGACGTAGTCGCGGCCGTCGCCGTGCACCCAGCCGATGCTGTTCACCTGCCACGGACAGGTGTCGTCCTGGCGGGTGCAGGTCGGCACGAACTTCCAGCCGTTCTTGAGCGCGACGGTGACGCCGGGGACGGGCCTGGCGTAGTCCGGCGGGTCGCAGGCAGTGCCCCACGGGCCGCAGGTGACGCCCCAGCGCTGGGACGGGATCACGTTCTCCATGAGCTGCAGCCCGTAGCTGCGGGCGTCGGCGCGCAGCACCTGGTTCGGGTAGGCCAGGGTCCGCACGATCCGGGTCTGGTCGGCGGCGGTGGTCGTGGTGTTGCCCCAGCCGTAGTAGGTCGGGGTCTCGCAGCCCACCGTGGTAGCGCGGGTGGGGATGAGCCTGTTGAACGCGGTGAGCGCGTTGCAGCCGCCGCCGAAGTAGAACAGCGACGTGGCGGCGACGTTGTCGCTCATCGTGATCATGCTGGTCATCAGGTACTTGACCGAGAACGGGATGACGCCGGGGATCGGGGCGGCAAAACCCTGGTAGCGGCGCAGCCACATCGCCAGGATGTCGGCCTTGACGATGCTGGCCGTGTACTGGGTGTCGTCGCCAGTGGACAGCAGTGAGGTCCGGCCGGTGCCCCGGTTGTAGGCGGCGACCTGGACGACGCCCTGCCGGGAGCTGAGGTAGGCGGCGATGCCGGCCAGCGGGCTGCCGGGCTGCGGGCCGCGATGCGCGGGGCTGGTGCCGGCCGGGCTGGTGCCGGCGCGAGCCGGGGCGGGGCTGCCGCTGGCGGATAAGAGCCCGGCGGTCGCGGTCATGGCCGCGGCGACCAGGGTCACCCGCAGCAGCCGGCTGACTCGTGCCCGGCCTGATCCTGGCATGTTCTGTCCCCCCGGACTCGCGCAGCGGTGCCGGCCGTGCTGGCGCGCCTGCGCCGGACTGGCCTGGCGGCATTTCCCCCAGCGGCCGATCGCCGCGTGCTGGTGAAGCTACCAGCCGCGGCCGCCGGATCGGGGGATCGGCGCACGTCAGCGGGCACGTGTCGCCAGGCGGCTCAGTCCTGGCGGCACGTCCGCGCCCGGGCCGCGGCATGCGGGCCGGCCCGGCCGCCCGGACGGCACCCGGCCGGTCCAGCTGCTCGCCGGCCGGGGCTGGCGCCGGCGCGTGCGGGACAATGACTGCCGGGCTGCGGCCCGGACGGCGAGCGGAGGGGAGTGCGGGTGAGCAACGCGTTCGCGGCGGGGGAGGGTACCTGGCGGGCCCGGCTCGGCACGCTGCGCCAGGTGGTGCGCATGGAGCTGATCACCCGGCAGCTGGCGGCGCACGTCCCGGACCGCCCGTCGCGGCGCGTGCTGGACATCGGCTGCGGGCAGGGCACCCAGGTGGTCCGGCTGGCCCGCCGCGGCCACCAGGTGACCGGCCTGGACAGCTCCGAGGCGCTGCTGGGCGACCTGGAGCAGGGGCTGGGCGGCGAGGACAGCGCGGTGCGCGGCCGGGTCCGCCTGGTGCGCGGCGAGGCCCGGCAGGTGACCAGCCTGCTGGCCGGCGAGACGTTCGACGTGGTGCTGTGCCACGGGGTGCTGATGTACGTCGCGGACCCGGCCGAGCTGCTGGACCCGATCGCGGCGGTCATCGCGCCCGGCGGCCTGGTCTCGCTGCTGGTCCGCAACGGCGACGCGCTGGCCATGCGGCCCGGCCAGCTCGGCGACTGGGCGGCTGCCGACGCGGCGTTCGACGGCGCCGGCTATCGCAACCGGATCGGGGTGCAGGCCCGCGCGGACCGGCTGGCGGACCTGACGGCGGCGCTGGCTGAGCGGCGGCTGACGGTGCGGCAGTGGTACGGGGTCCGCGTGCTGACCGACCTGGCCGCTGATGACGCGCCGGTGCCGGACGCGGCGGAGCTGGAGCTGATCGTGTCGTGCGAGGAGCGGGCGGGCAGCCGCGACCCGTACCGGGGCGTGGCGCCGCTGGTGCACGTGCTGGCCTGGCGCGACGGGCCGGCCTGAGGCGACTCCGCCGGGCGGCGCGCCCCCGGGCCGGCCCGCAGTGACCCGCCGGGCATGCCCGGGCCGGGCTGCGGCGGCGCCGGCGGGCACGGCGGCGGCCGAGCGCGGTGATGGCTATCCAGTAACGGCTGTCGCGGCACGGGCCTGCTGAGCCTGGCTGAGGAGGCTGAGGGCGAGGACCGCGCCGACCCCCTCGCCGGCCCGCAGCCGCAGGTCCAGCAGCGGCTCGAGGCCGAGCGCGTCGAGCACTCGCCGGTGCGCGGGCTCGGCGCTGAGGTGGCCGGCGATCAGGTGATCCTGGACCGCGGGCCGGTGCCGGACGGCGAGCAGCGCGCTGGTGCTGGTCAGCAGGCCATCGAGGACCACCAGCCCGCCGGCCTGCGCCGCGCCGAGGCAGACTCCGGTGAGGAACGCCTGCTCGGGGCCGCCAGCCCCGGCCAGCATGCCGATGACGGCGGCGCGGTCAATGCGGGTGTCGTCCGCGCTGGCGGCTGCCGGGCTGCCCGCTGCCGGGCCGGCGGCTGCTGAGGAAAACCCGGGGGAGCGGCGAACCCGGTCCAGGCGCCGGCCCAGGCGGGCCAGGGCCTGCTCGATGACCTCCTGCTTGCGGGCCACGATGGCGGTGTCACTGCCCGCGCCGCGCCCGGCCGCCTCGCTGGCGGGCAGGTCCAGCAGCGCGGCGGCGACGGCGGCGGCAATCGTGGTGTTCCCGATGCCGACCTCGCCCAGCGCGACCGGCCCGGCCGCGGCCAGGTCGCGGCCGGCCTGCTCGCCGGCCGCCAGCACCGCGGCGGCGTCCGCCGCGGTCATCGCGTCGGTCGCGGCCAGGTCACCGCGCGGCCCGGCCGGGCGCGCGTCGCGCCAGCCCGGGAGCGGCTCGCCGTCGATCCCGCAGTCCCACAGGCTGACGGCCAGGCCCGCAGTCGCGGCCATCGCCGCCCCCTGACCCTGGCCGGCGGCCAGCGCGCGGGCGACCAGTCGCGTCGTGCTGGCCGGGAACGCGCTGACGCCGAGGCTGGTCACCGGGTGGTCGGCGGCCGCGATGATCAGTGTGCCCGGCCCGGGCGCCGGCGCAGCGGTGCCGGGTTCAGCTGCAGGTGCGGGGCCACCGGCGGGGGATGACGGCGGGCGGGCCAGTGACCCGGCCCGGACCAGCGCGTCGCCGAGCAGGCCGAGCGAGCCGGGCGCGGCCAGCAGCCGGTCCTCGCCGTCCCGGGCCCGGACACGCGCGAACGGGCTGGCTGCCGCGGAGCCGTCGCTGTCGCGGAGGGCGAGTGCGGAGGGACCGGGGGCCGCCGCGGACCGGTCGCGCGGCGCGACCGGGGCTTCAGCCTCCGGCCAGCGGTCGGCGGCCAGCACGTCGGACAGCGGCAGGCGGCGTGACCAGCCCTGCCGTTCCAGGCCCGGTGCGGGCGGCCGCTCGTCGGGCCAGCCCAGGCACAGCCAGCCGAGGGTCACCACGCCGTCGGGCAGGTGCAGCAGCGAGGCCAGCTCGGCCGGCTCGAACAGCGTCACCCAGCCCAGGCCGAGGCCGTGCGCGCGGGCAGTAAGCCAGATGTTCTCGATGGCGCAGGCACACGACCACAGGTCGGTGTCGGGGAACGTGGCCCGGCCCAGCACGCCGGCCGCGCGGGCCCGGCGGTCGCAGCACACCACCACGCCGGCCGGCGCCTCGCGGATTCCCTCCAGCTGCAGGCTGCGCAGGTGCCGGGCGCTGTCGGGGTCAAGCTCGCGGGCCTGAGCCAGGCGGGCGCGGTCGGCCATCACCGCGGCGCTGGCCCGCACCTGCGGATCCCGGACGACGATGAACCGCCACGGCTGGGAGTGGCCGACGCTCGGCGCGGCATGGCCGGCGGCCAGGACCGCTGCCAGCAGCTCATCGGGCACCGGGTCGGGCCGGAACCGGCGCACGTCCCGGCGCGCCGCGATCACCTCGGCCAGGGCGGCGCGGACGGGCTCGGGCAGCGTCCAGCTCGCGGGGTCGCTGGCTCGCTCGGCACTGCTGGTGGCGTCGCCGACCAGGGGCCGCGGCCGCGGCCAGACCGGCGGTATCTCGGTAGTCATAAGCGGCACCGAGCCTGCCCGCCGCCTGCGCGGCCCGTCAAGTTGGCGGCCGGATCCTGGCTGTGTGCCGGGCGGGTCGGCGGCCAATGACCCGATAGGCCAGGATGATGACATGCGCGCAATCGTGGTCGAGCAGAACGGCGGTCCCGAGGTACTCCAGGCAGGCGAGCGCCCGGATCCGGAGCCGGGCCCGGGCCAGCTGCTGGTGCAGGTCGCCGCGGCCGGCGTCAATTTCATGGACATCTACCAGCGCGAGGGCCGGCCCCCGTACGGCAACGCGCTGCCGTACGTGCCGGGCGGCGAGGGCGCGGGCACCGTCGTCGCGACCGGGGACGGGGTCACCGGCTTCGCGGTCGGCGACCAGGTGGCCTGGACCGGTATCCCCGGCAGCTACGCCGAGCAGGCCATCATCCCGGCCGGCCGGGCGCTGGCGGTGCCCGGCGGCGTCAGCCTGGAGATCGCCGCGGCGGTACTGCTGCAGGGCATGACCGCGCACTACCTGTGCCACAGCACCTACCCGGTGACGCGCGGCGAGACGACGGTCGTGCACTCGGCGGCCGGCGGCGTCGGCCTGCTGCTGACCCAGATGATCGTCATGCGCGGCGGCGTGGTGGTGGGCACGACCTCGACCGATGCCAAGGCGGAGCTGGCCCGGCAGGCCGGCGCCGCGCACGTGGCCGGCTACGGCACCTTCGGGAACGTGGTGCGCGAGGTGACCGGCGGGGACGGCGCGGCGGTGGTCTACGACGGCGTCGGCCAGGCCACGTTCGATGCCAGCCTGGCGGCGCTGCGGCGCCGCGGCTACATGGTCCTGTACGGCGGGTCCAGCGGGCCGGTCCCGCCGTTCGAGCTGCAGCGGCTGAATACCGGCGGGTCGCTGTTCATCACCCGCCCGACGCTGGTCCACTACATCGCCACCCGCGAGGAGCTCGCCCAGCGCGCCAGCGACCTGTTCGGCTGGATCGCCGACGGGCGGCTCAGCGTCCGCATCGGCGGGCGCTACCCGCTGGCCGACGCCGCGCGAGCACACGAGGACCTGGCCGCCCGCCGGACGACGGGCAAGCTGCTGCTGCTCCCCGGCTGAGGCGGGCTCACCGTCCGGCCGGGCTCAGCGTTGACCGGGCTCAGCGCTCGGCCGGGCGCTGGGCTGGCGGCCCGAGGCCGCGGCCCGGGGGCGCCGGAAGGTGCACGGTCATCAGCAGCTCGGCCCCGTCGTCCCCGGCCGCCCGGTAGGAATGCGCGGCATCGCCCGCGAACGTGGCGGTCATGCCGGCGCTGACCGGGTAGTCGGTGCCGTCGACGGTGATGACGGCGGCGCCGCTCAGCACGGTGACGGTCTCCACGATGCCGGCCGGGTGCGGGTGGCTGTCGTAAGACTCGCCGGCCGGCAGGTGCCAGCGCCACAGCTCCACCGGCGCCGCGGTGGGCGTAGTGAGCAGCAGGGCGGCGGTGCCGCCGCCGGGACCGCGCCACAGCGGCTCGGCCGCGGCGGCGTCGGTGATCTGCACTGGCTGCGGCGCGCGCTGCTCGACCAGCGTCGAGACCGGGACGCCCAGCGCGTCGGCGATCCGGACCAGCGTGGCCAGGTTCGGGTTCGCGGTGGCGTTCTCCAGGCCGACCAGCGCGCCCTTGCTCACCCCCGCGCGGGCGGCAAGCTGCTCGACCGACAACCCGCGAGCGTGCCGCAGGCTGCGCACGGTCGCGGCGACGGCGGCGACCGCCGGGTCGGTCGGCCGGCCGGCCGGGCCGCCGGCGGGCTGGCCGGGTCTGCGTTTCACGGTCTGCCCTCGTTACTGGTCATTCTACTGAACCATGCGGTCATTATATAGTGCAAGCGTGCTCGCTGTCCTGCTGGCCGCTGCCAGCTCCCTCGGTTACGGGGTCGCCGACTTCGTCGGCGGCCTGGCCACCCGCCGGGACACGGTACTGCGCGTGGTCGCGGTCACGGCGCCGGTCAGCTTGATCGTGGAACTGCTGCTGCTGCCGCTGGTGAGCGGCAGCTGGTCGGCGGCGGCACTGGCCTGGGGCGCCCTGGCCGGCGTGGCCTCCGCGGCGGCGTTCGCGCTGCTGTACCAGAGCCTGGCGATGGGCCCGATGGGCGTGCTGTCGCCGGTCACCGCGGTGGTGTCCGCCGTCCTGCCGGCCGCCTTCGGGATCGCGGAGGGCGAGCGGCTGAGCGCCGCCGGCATCATCGGCATCGTGCTGGCCATCGCGGCGGTCATTGCCGTCAGCGCCGGCAGCGGTGACGACGAGGCCGGCCGGGGCCGCCGGCCGAGCGCGGCGGCCCTGGGGATGGCCGTCGCCGCGGGCGCGACGATCGCGGCGATGCTCGTCTGCCTGGCGCAGAGCCCGCACGACAGCGGGCTGGCCCCGCTGATCAGCTGCCGGGCCGTGTCCCTGGCGGTCCTGCTGGCGGCGGCAGCCCTGCGCGGCCAGCTCGGGCTGCCCGGCCGGTCCGGCCTGCGGCTGGCCGCCGCCGCGGGGCTCTTCGACGCGGTCGCGAACGTGGCTTTCCTGGTCGCGGTCCGCAGCGGCAGCCTGGTGGTGGTCGCGGTGATCACTGCCCTGTACCCGGGTGGCACGGTGCTGCTGGCCCGCCGGGTGCTCGGCGAGCGCCTCAGCCGGGTCCAGCTCACGGGCCTGCTCATCGCCGCTGTCGCCGTCAGCATCCTGGCCGTCAGCTGACCAGCCCAGGCGCTGGCCTAATAGCTCTAGCGCATCGACGACGACAAAATTCTCCAGCGTGCAGGTATCGATGATGACGTTGCCCGCGACCGGGTTCATAGGAAGGGGACCAGCTCGTCGTCTGCCGAGCGGTCCGGTGGCCCGAGCTGGATCGGTGCAAGCTCCTCCAGGAGCATGGCCTCGTCCACTTCCAGCAGCTGAGCGATCGGCCGGATGCTGATCTCGGCGCGGGCGTAAGCCTCCAGCGCCCGTGACAGCAGGCCGTCCGGCCAGCGGCGGCCGCGCCGGGCCTGCAGGTCTGCGGTGCGGCCATGGCGCATCGCGATGCGGGCCGAGGACATCCGCCGGATCTCCTCCCGCTGAGCGGCGGTGATGATGCCGGTGTCGTGCAGCCGGAAGGCGAGCGCGTCGAGGCTGACCCGGTAGCGCCCGAGCAAGTCGGCAATGAGCTGCTGGCTGATCTCTGCCTGTCCGCCGCAGGCGGCACGCAGCGCCTCGGCCGGCATCAGGAAGGCCGCCGCGAAGGCATTGGCTCTGGTCTCGGCCGGGGACCGGGCGCCCATGATGTTCTCATCAACCTGGATCCCGAGACTGCTCTTGCGGCTGCCGTCACCGGCCAGCAGGTGCCCGAGCTCGTGGGCCAGCGTGTAACGCTGCCGGGTAGCCGACACCGAGCTACTGACCATGATCAGCTGGAAGCCGGGCCTGCTCGCGGCCAGTCCGTCAAGGCCAGGTGACAGCGGCTCGATGGCGACATCGATATCCAGCTCATCCGCGACGTAGGACGCCAGCGTGCCGATCTCGGCGGGCAGGTCGGCGGTGCCGATGCCAGGCGTGCCCGCAGATCCGTCGCGAGCCGCTCGCCTTGCTCATGCGGTGCGGCGGACGGCATCCGAGTCGGCCGCGACGCTGCGAAGCCAGGAAAGCCGAGCTCGGCGAGCAGCTGATCCAGGTCCAGCATCAGCTGCACGCGATCCAGCGCCCCGTCGACGGCCGGGCTGGTGCCGGCCTGCGCGCGCGCCGCGATCGCGACCCCGCCCTGGTCACTGTCCCGGTCCTCGCCGAGCAACCGCTGGATGGGCACGCCGAGCTGCTCGGCGATCAGGGCCAGCTCCACGGGCTTGAACTGGCGCTTGCCGCCCAGCGATCGCGACAGGGCCGTCGGGTCGACGCCGATCCTGTCGGCGAGCTGCTGCTGGGTCAGGCCGGATGCGCGGACGGCGTGCTGCACGCGGGCCGCGAGCGCTTCCATGCTCAGCTTCGGCGTCGCCTACGACCACGCCGCGCCCGAGGATCGGCCCAAGTACGGCGCGCTGAACTACCGGCGCCGGCCGGTGGGCGGCGCGCCGCGGTTCGGGTCGGCGCACCTGCGGCTCAGGCGGGAGACCCTGGCCCGCACGACGTTCTGCTACCCCGACAGCGTCCTGGACCCGGGCAACTTCGGGACCGCGCGGGCGATGGCGCTGATCCCGCTGGCCGAGGCGGACCGGACTGACGCAGCTGATCCGCTGGATGACTGCATCGAGGCACACGTGCACGGCCCGGTGCGGCCCGCGGACGATGCCGAGGCGCTGGTCCTGGACCCGTGCTTCCGGGGGACTGCCGTCGAGGCAACTGCGGCCGGGCTCGGCTGCCCGCTGGAGTGGCATGGCGGCTTCCGGATCACGACCGCCGAGCTGCGCCGCCATCCGGGCTACCGCGGGCCAGAGTTCGTCGAGCTCGGCCTCTCGCTGGCCAGGAACGGGCGCCTGGACCCGCGCATGATCGGCGAGGCCTCCCGGACAGGCCGGCATGACGAGCAGGCTCTCAAGCGCGTCTGGCACTACCTGGCCCGGTACGGCTCGCCTGATGGCGCCGGTCAGCCCCCGCGGGGCAGGCCAGCTTGACTTCGAGCGTGGTGGAGGTTTCAACATGGGTGCTGCCACCCGACATGCGCCGCTAACCGCGAGAGGCAAAGATGAACGAGCAGACGACCCTGGCCTACCTGGAGCGCTTCGGGGCTGCGCGCCCGGCGAGCCTCGACGCGGCGGTGCTGCGTGACCTGCACCGGGCCCATCAGGTCGCGGTGCCCTTCGAGAACCTGAGCATCCACCTGTCCGAGCCGATCTCGCTGGACGAGGCTGACCTGGCGGACAAGATCGTGCGCCGGCGGCGCGGCGGCTTCTGCTATGAGCTCAACGGGGCCTTCGCGCTGCTGCTCGAGGCGCTCGGCGCGCAGGTGATGAGGATGGCGGCCCGCGTGTTCAGCGACGGCCAGCCCGGACCCCCGTTCGACCACCTGGCCCTGGCCGTCCGCCTGCCCGACGGGAGCGGTCCCTGGCTGGCCGACGTGGGTTTCGGCAGCCACAGCGACTACCCGCTGCTGCTGGACAGCCGGGCCGAGCAGGAAGATCCGGCCGGCCGGTTCCTGATCGCCGACGCCGGCCGCAGGGACGTCGACGTGCTCAAGAACGGGGAGCCGCAGTACCGGATCGAGCGACGGGAGCGCGCCCTGGCCGACTTCGTGCCGACGTGCTGGTTCCAGCAGACCTCGCCGTCGTCCCATTTCACCCGCGCCACCATCTGCTCGCGGCGCACCGAGGACGGCAGGATCTCCCTCAGCGGCCGCACCCTGATCCGGACCAGCGGCGGGTCGCGCAGCGAGCAGGACCTGACCAGTGACGAGGAGGTGCTGGCCGCCTACCGCGAGCACTTCGGCGTCGTCCTGGCTCAGGTCCCGCGCGTCCCGCAGCCGGCCCGGGGCTGAGCAGGAGGCTCAGTCTCGGACCGCCGGAGCGAGCTAGCCCCGGCTCTGCTGGGCGTTGCCGAGCACCTGGACGCCGGCGGCGAACCGGGCCAGCCGGGTGCTGTCCCAGCCCAGCGAGGTCGGGGCCTGGATGACGACCCAGGTGCCGGCGGCGTCCTTGTAGGTCAGCATCTGGGTCTTGCCCTGGACGTCGAAACGGCCGGGCCGGCCGGCCACCGGCTGCCGGATCCCGGTGGTGGGCGCGCTCGCGTCCCGGGACTGCAGCATGACGACGAGCTTGCCGACGAAGGAGTCAATGCTGGTGTCGGTGTCCCCCTTCGGGGCCAGGGTCAGCACGTAGGCGTTGCCGCCCTGGATGACCCAGCCCCTGGGCACCTCTGATACCCGGTAGCCGGGGGGCTGCCTGCCTTCGTAGGCGACCAGGGCGATCGCGGTGCCCGCAGCGGAAGCCGGGGTAGTCGGCGCTGCGGAGCCGCCCGGCCTGACCACATGCCCGGCCTGGGCGGGCCGGTGGCCGGGCGAGCTCACCGCCACCGGCACCACGGCCGCGGCGACTACGGCGGCCGTCCCGGCCGTCGCGCCTGCGAGGCGAAGGTGGCGGCGTCGCAGCAGGCGCCGGCCGCGGGCCAGGTCGGCGGCCGGGTCGGGGCGCTGGGCCGGATCCGGGCCGTGCCCGTCGGACAGGGCGAGCTCAAGCAGGTCCTTCAGGTCGTTCATCACTGGCTCCTCTGAGTGGTGACCCCGGCGCCTGCGCCGGTCAGCAAGTCGCGCAGCCGGGCGGCGGCCTTGGCCGTCTGGCTCTTCACGGTGCCCTCCGAGCAGTTCAGGAGAGTCGCGGTCTCCCCGACGCTGAGATCCATCCAGTGCCGCAGCACGACGGCGGCACGCATCCGGGGCGGCAGCGCCGCGAGGGCAGCCCGGATCTCCTCTCCGTCGATGCCGGCCGGCAGGAGACCGGGCGGCGGCGGCGCCGGGCCGTCGGGGGGATCGGCGACGGACTGCTCCCGTCGCCAGCGCGGCCGCCGGACCTCATCGAGATGAGCGTTGACGACGATGCGCCAGGCATAGGCGGCCTGGGTTCCAGAGCGCCGGATCCTCGGCCAGGCTACGTACAGCCGGGCGAGGGCGGTCTGCACGAGATCCTCGGCGAGGTGAGTATCCCCGGCGGTCAGCAGGCAGGCCGACCGCAGCAAGTCGATGCGGCGGGCCGCGACGAATGCCGAGAATTCCTCGTCGCGAAGTGATCGGGCCATATGTACCTCCTCACCACTCCTACGGATCTCGGCCCGCGCGAGGTTGCCTGTGCTGCGCGGTGGCGGCGGATTAGCCGGCCGCCCCCGGCGGCCGGCCGGGCAGGTCAGCGGCGGGTGCCGGGCGTCCCCCCAGCCGCCCGTCGCGTTGCCGGCCGGGTCCCGGCAGGCGGCCACCCGCAGGTCACCATCCGGGAATGGTGCCGTCGCGGCCGGCCCGCCGTGCGCGGTGACCTGGCTCAGCACATCATCCACGCTGGTCACGTAGATGCCGGGCAGCACGCCGGCCGCCGGCGGCCGGGCGGTTGCGGCCGTCAGTAGTAGTAGGGGAACCGGTCCCAGTCCGGGGAGCGCTTCTCCAGGAAGGCATCCCGGCCCTCGGCCGCCTCGTCGGTCATGTAGGCCAGCCGGGTGGCCTCGGTCGAGAACACCTGCTGGCCGACGAGCCCGTCGTCGATGAGGTTGAACGCGAACTTCAGCATGCGCTGCGAGGTCGGGCTCTTGCCGTTCACCCTGGCCGCCCACTCCAGCGCGGTGTCCTCCAGCTCGGCATGCGGGACGACTGCGTTGACCATGCCCATCCGGCGGGCGTCCTCGGCGTCGTAGGTATCGCCGAGGAAGAAGATCTCCCGGGCGAACTTCTGGCCGACCTGGCGGGCCAGGTAGGCCGAGCCGAACCCGCCGTCGAAGCTACCCACGTCCGCGTCGGTCTGCTTGAACCGGGCATGCTCGCGGCTGGCCAGGGTGAGGTCGCACACCACGTGCAGGCTGTGCCCGCCGCCGGCCGCCCAGCCGGGCACGACAGCGATGACCACCTTGGGCATGAACCGGATCAGCCGGTGCACCTCCATGATGTGCAGCCGCCCGGACCGGGCCGGGTCGATGGTCGCCGGCGTATCGCCGTCGGCGTACCGGTAGCCGTCGCGGCCGCGGATGCGCTGGTCGCCGCCCGAGCAGAAGGCCCAGCCGCCGTCCCGCGGCGACGGGCCGTTCCCGGTCAGCAGGACGCAGCCGACGTCGCTGGTCATCCGGGCGTGATCCAGCGCCACGTACAGCTCGTCCACGGTGCGCGGCCGGAAGGCATTGCGTACTTCCGGCCGGTTGAAGGCGATCCGCACCGTGCCGGAGTCCACGGCCCGGTGGTAGGTGATGTCGGTGAAGGTGAAGTCGTCGACGCGGCGCCACCGCTCCGGGGAGAAGATCTCTGAGACCATGCGCCGATTCTGGCAGGAGCCGCTACGCCAGCCAGCGCCGGTACTTCTTCTTCGCCGCGCGCTGCCAGGCGCGCCGGGCCTGCCGCTGCAGATCGCGCCCGGCCTGCGCATCGCGCTCGTGCAGCACCCCGAAGGTGAAGGCGTTGTCACCGGCCCGGTGCGCGCGCAGGCCCAGGTCGCGGATGGCCGCGCGGGCGATCGCGGCGTCCTGGTGGTCGCCGAGCACGCTCTGGATCTCCTTCATCCGGGCTGCGAACCGCCGGGCCGGCTGGCCGGCGGATGGCACCAGGACCTCGGCGGCGTACCGGGCGCGCTTGGCTGCCTTCCTGGCCTCGTGCAGGGCGGCGTCCCGGTCCGGGCCGGGCGGCAGGCTCCAGGCGTGCCGGACCCGCCGGCGCAGCCGCCGCCAGGACCGGCCGGCGGGCCGGAGCAGGGCGTCGGCAGGGCGGGCCGCGAAGTCGGTCAGCGGCGGGCCGGCCAGCAGGGCGTCCAGCTCGTCGAGCAGCGCCAGGTAGCGCCGGGAGTTCAGGGCCCGGAGCATGGCCCGGCGGGCGGCGGCGTGCCGGGGGGACAGGTGCTCGGTCACGGTGGCCTGCACCGGGCCCAGCACCAGCGCGGCGGGCAGCTGCTCGATCAGCACCCGCAGGTGCTCCTCCAGCACCTCCCCGTCGCGCGCCTCGCCCAGGACCTGGCCCAGCCACTTCAGCTCGGCCTGCAGGTGCGCGGTGGCCTCGGCGGGCAGGACCGGCGTGAAGGTCTGCAGCACCGAGCGCAGCCGGCGGCAGGCGACCCGCATGTCGTGCACGGAGTCGGGTTCATCGCGGCGGACGGCCGGGTCAGTCGCCGTCAGCACCGCGGCCTGGCCGTGCAGGTAGGCCAGCACGACCTCGCCCGCGGCCGACCGGGGCGTCGGGGGCGCGGCACCGTCCGGGGCGGGCGCCGGGAGCCGGCTGGCCAGCACCCGGTGCAGCTTGGCGGAGCTGCCTGCCCGCTCCAGCCCGGCGGCGCGCAGCCGGGCGTCGGCGGCCTGCAGGAGCTTGCGGGTGCCGCCCGTCAGCTCGACCTCGATCTCCCGCCACTGCAAGGTCTCGGTGGCCTCGCCGAGAGTGTGGGCGGCGACCTGGTCCTCGACGACCTCGGCCAGCGAGGCGCCGTCGCCGTCGCGCAGCACCCGCTGGCGGCGCACGGTGATGATCGTCGCCACCGGGGCCAGCCGGGCACCCCGGGCGTGCGCGCGGACCAGCCGGGACAGCTCGGCCGGGACCACGCTGCCCCGGCCTGGCGGCAGCTGCAGCTCGCGCCGCGAGTCCGGGCCGGCCGGCAGCTTCAGGTGCCAGCCGGCGTCGTCCCCGCCGCGCCGGCGGCGCAGCGTGATCCCGGCCTGGAGCAGGCGCAGGCCGGCGGTGTCGAAGTAGTCGGCCTCCAGCCGGAACTCCCGCGGGCCGTCGATCGCGCTGACCCCCGGCAGGCCGGCCAGGTCGGGCAGCGCCGCCCCGGCGCCGGCCTCGTACTTGCGCTCGGTCTCCAGCTTCTCGCTCGCCATCCCAGTGCCCTACCCGCTGCGCGGCACTGGCACCCCGGGCCCGCCGGGCCCGGCTCAGGCGGCCGCGATCGCGGTGGCCCCCAGCAGGCTCTTGATGTCGGCCATGAAGCTGCTGCTGGGCTGCACCGGGAAATTGCACAGGTCCATCAGCACCGGCGCGTCACCGGAGCGCTCCATCTTCAGGATCACCTGGGTGGCGCCGGGGTGGGCCTGCAGGATGTGCTTGAGCTCGGCGGTCAGCTCGGCGGTGATCTTGTCGTGGTGCAGCGCGATGACGACCGGCGGGCCGCTGGCGTTGCGGATGGTCGTCAGGTCCAGCGTGGTCAGGTCCTGGGCGAACAGGCTCAGCGTGCCGTCCCGGTCGTTGATCCGGCCGCGGACGCTGACCGCGGCGTCCTCGGCCAGCTCGCCCGCGAACTGCTCGTAGGTCTTGGGGAAGAACAGCGCCTCGACCGAGGCGTCCAGGTCCTCGATGGTGACGATGGCCCACGGGTTGCCGCTCTTCTTGTTGATCCGCCGGTCCACCGACACGATGATGCCCGCGATCTTCGCGTCGCCCTCGGCGCGGCCCGAGGCCAGCAGCTCGGCGATCGAGGTGTCCCGGTTGCGCTGCAGGATCCGCTCGGCGCCGTCGAGCGGGTGCCCGGACACGTACAGGCCGAGCATCTCCCGCTCGGAGGCCAGCAGCAGCTTGCGCGGCCACTCCTCGGCGGTCAGCTGGAAGTCCAGGCCGATCTTGGCCTGGCTCGTGCCGTCGTCGGCCGGCTCGGCCGAGGCGAACAGGTCGAACTGGCCGATCGCCTCCTGCCGCTTGACCCCGATCACTGACTCAACGGCCTGCTCCTGGACCAGGAACAGCGACTTGCGGGTATGCCCGAGCGAGTCGAACGCGCCCGCCCGGATCAGCGACTCCACGACCCGCTTGTTGCAGACCGCGATCTCGGACTTGTCCAGGAAGTCCGCGAACGAGCCGTAGCTGCCCTTGGCCTTGCGGGTGGCCGAGATCGAGTTGACCACCGCCGCGCCGACATTGCGGATCGCGCCGAGGCCGAAGCGGATGTCGGTGGCGACCGGCGCGAAGTCCAGCTGGGACTCGTTCACGTCGGGCGGCAGCACCTTGATGCCGAGCTTGCGGCACTCCGACAGGTAGACCGCCATCCGGTCCTTGTCGTCGCCGACTGAGGTGAGCAGGGCGGCCATGTACTCAGCCGGGTAGTTGGCCTTCAGGTAGGCGGTCCAGTACGCCACCATCCCGTACCCGGCGGTGTGCGACTTGTTGAACCCGTAGCCGGAGAACGGCACCAGCACGTCCCAGACCGCCTGAGTCGCCTTGTCGGAGAAGCCGTTGCCGGTCATGCCGGCATGGAACTCCTCCCAGTTGGCGTCCAGGATCTCCTTCTTCTTCTTGCCCATCGCGCGGCGCAGCAGGTCGGCGCGGCCGAGAGAGTACCCGGCCAGTTGCTGGGCGATCGCCATCACCTGCTCCTGGTAGACCACCAGGTGGTAGGTCTCGCCGAGGATCGGCTCCAGTGCCTGCTCCAGCTCCGGGAGGATCGGCTCGACCTTCTGCCGGCCGTTCTTGCGGTCGGCGTAGTTGATGTGGGTATTGGCCGCCATCGGGCCCGGCCGGTACAGGGCCAGCACGGCCGCGATGTCGCCGAAGGCGGTCGGTGCCATCAGCTTGAGCAGGCTGCGCATCGGGCCGCCGTCCAGCTGGAACACCCCGAGGGTGTCGCCGCGGGCCAGCAGCTCGTAGGTGGGCTGGTCATCCAGCGGCAGGGCGGCCAGGTCGATCTCGGTGCCCCGGTTGGCGGCCACGTTGCCGATCGCGTCCGCGATCACCGCGAGGTTGCGCAGGCCCAGGAAGTCCATCTTCAGCAGGCCCATGTCCTCGCACTGCACGAACGGGAACCCGGTGATGATGGCCCCGTCGTCCTCGCGCTTGTGCACGGGCAGCACGTCGGCCAGCGGCTCGGAGGACAGGATCACCCCGGCCGCGTGCACGCCGGTGCCCCGGGTTAGCCCCTCGATCCCGCGGGCGGTGTCCAGGACCCGCTTGACCTCGGCGTCCTCCTCATACAGGGCGCGCAGCTCGCCGGCCTCGCTGTAGCGCTCGTGGGCCGGGTCGAAGATCCCGGCCAGCGGGATCTCCTTGCCCATCACCGCGGCCGGGAACAGCTTGGTGATCCGGTCGCCGAGCGCGTACGGGAAGCCCAGCACCCGGCAGGAGTCCTTGACCGCGGCCTTGGCCTTGATGGTGCCGAAGGTGAGGATCTGGCTGACCCGGTCCTCGCCGTACTTCTCGGTGACATAGCGGATCATGTCGCCGCGACCGCGTTCGTCGAAGTCCAGGTCGATGTCGGGCATCGTGATGCGCTCGGGGTTCAGGAACCGCTCGAAGATCAGCGAGTGCTCGATCGGGTCCAGGTCGGTGATGCCCAGCACGTAGGCGACCATCGACCCGGTGGCCGAGCCGCGGCCCGGGCCCAGGCCGATCCTGGCTGCCCGGGCGTGCTGGCAGATGTCGGCCACGACCAGGAAGTAGGCCGGGAAGCCCATCTTCTCGATGACGCCGAGCTCGTACTCGATCCGGTCCAGGACCTCCTGGCCGGGGCTGGCGCCGAATCGCTGCGCGATGCCCTTGTCGACTTCCTTGCGCAGGAAGGACGACTGCGTCTCGCCGTCGGGCACCGGGAACCGCGGCATCCGGTCGACGTGCTTGAACACGTCGTCGTAGGGCTGCACCCGCTCGGCGATGAGCAGCGTGGAGTTGCAGGCCTCCGGGACCTGGCCGTCCCAGATCTCGCGCATCTCGGCCGGGCTCTTGATGTAGTAGCCGCCGCCCTCGAGCTTGAACCGCTTGGGGTCATCCAGCGTCCGGCCGGTGCCGACGCACAGCAGCACCTCGTGCGCCTGCGCCTGGTCGCGGGTGACGTAGTGGCTGTCGTTGGTGGCCAGCGGCCGCAGGCTCAGCTTCTGGCCGATCTCCAGCAGGCCCTGGCGGACCGACCGCTCGATGGCCAGCCCGTGCTCCATCAGTTCCAGGAAGAAGTTGTCCGGGCCGAAGATGTCCCGGTAGGTGGCGGCCGCCTCCAGCGCCCTGGCAGGCTGCCCGAGCCGCAGCCGGGTCTGCACCTCGCCCGACGGGCACCCGGTAGTGGCGATGATCCCCTCGGCGTGCTCGGCGATCAGCTCGCGGTCCATCCGCGGCTTGCGGTAGAACCCCTCCAGCGACGCCCGGCTGGACAGCTTGAACAGGTTGCGCAGCCCGGACGCGTTCTGGGCCAGCATCGTCATGTGCGTGTAGGCGCCGCCGCCGGAGACGTCGCCGCCCTCGCCGTCGATGTCGAACTCGCGCCGTCCGCCCTCGGCCCAGAACACCGGCTTCTTGTGGAACCGGGACTCCGGCGCGACGTAGGCCTCGATGCCGATGATCGGCTTGATGCCGGCCTTGCCCGCCTGCTGGGAGAACTCATACGCGCCGAACATGTTGCCGTGGTCGGTCATGCCCACAGCGGGCATCTGCAGCCGGGCTGCCTCGGCCATCAGCGGGGTAATTTTCGCGGCGCCGTCGAGCATCGAGTACTCGGTGTGAACATGCAGATGCACGAACGAACTGCCGGACAACGCAAGGCCTCCTCGCCACTGGGATGCCAGCCATCCTCGCGCGCCGGCGAGCGGAGCACTGGGATATTCGGCGCGTGTCTTGACGGCCATTCGTAACGTTCTCGGCCGGCTGCGCCCCGTGGTCGCCGTGCTGCCGGGCGGGCCGCCATCCGGGGCTGGCGTCGGAGCAGGCTGCGGGTGGTCAGCTGGCCAGCAGGATGACGGGCGGCAGGGCGACCAGGACGATGGCGGCGGCACATACGGCCGCGGCGGCCAGCCGCGGCAGCGGCCGCGGGGCGGCGCCCAGGCGAGCCATCCGGGCGGCAATCTGCTCGTCGCCGGGCTCAGTCAGGGCGGCGAGCGCGGCGGCCAGCGGCGCGGGACCGCAGTGCCGCCGGGCGACGTCGTCAGCGGTGACCTCGACCAGCAGCTCCACCGCCGCGGTGGCCCGGCGGGCGGCCGGCAGGAACGGGAAGGTCTGCTGCCAGGCACGGAACGGCTGGATCACCAGGTGATGCTGGCCGCGGGCATGCGCGTGCTCATGCATGACGACAGCCGTGAGCTGGTCCGGGGCCAGCGCGTCGATGGCGCCCTGGCTGAGCACGATGCGCGGCCGTACGCCGGGCAGGCAGTAGGCGGCCACCAGCGGATGATTCACCAGCCGCACCTGCGTGCGCCCGGCGGGCACCCCCCCGGGGCCAGCCGGGCGCGCCGCTGCCAGCTCGGCCGCGGGCACCTCCTCGGCCAGCAGGTCGATCCGCTGCCGGTGCTCCCGCCGGACGCGCAGCAGCCGCGCCGTCGACACCGCCGCCACCGTCGCCAGCCACACCCCGGCGACCAGCGTCAGCGCGACGCCAGCCCAGCCCAGCAGGCCCGGGCCCGGCACGCCGCTGCCGCCGAGCACCGCGTCCGGCAGGGCGGCCACTCCGGCCAGCCAGGACCGGTGCAGCCCGGACACGGCCAGGGTGACCCCGGCGCCGAGAATGGCCAGCCCGCCACCCAGGCCGATGGCCTGCCACAGCACCAGCGCGGCACGCGGGCTGCGGGCGGGCCA
>DASUBV010000207.1:0-61537 GCA_035763085.1 Streptosporangiaceae bacterium
TCAGCAGTCGTAGTACAGCTCGAACTCGTGCGGGTGCGGGCGCAGCCGCATCGAGTCGATCTCGTTGGCCCGCTTGTAGTCCAGCCAGGTCTCGATCAGGTCCGCGGTGAACACGCCGCCCTCGAGCAGGAACTCGTGGTCGCGCTCGAGGGTGTCCAGCACGGTCTCCAGCGAGCCGGGCACCTGCGGGATCGACTTGGCCTCGTCCGGCGGCAGCTCGTACAAGTCCTTGTCGACCGGCTCCGGCGGCTCGATCTTGTTCCTGATCCCGTCCAGGCCGGCCATCAGCATGGCGGCGAAGGCCAGGTAGGGGTTGGCTGACGGGTCGGGAACCCGGAACTCCAGCCGCTTGGCCTTCGGGCTCGGGCCGGTGATCGGGATGCGCACGCAGGCCGACCGGTTGCGCTGGGAGTAGACCAGGTTGACCGGCGCCTCGTAGCCGGGAACCAGCCGGTGGTAGGAGTTCAGCGTCGGGTTGGTGAACGCCAGCAGCGACGGCGCGTGGGCCAGCAGGCCGCCCACGTAGTAGCGGCCGGTGTCCGACAGCCCGGCGTAGCCAGCCTCGTCGTAGAACAGCGGCCCGCCGTCCTTCCACAGGCTCTGGTGGCAGTGCATGCCTGACCCGTTGTCGCCGAACAGCGGCTTGGGCATGAAGGTGACGGTCTTGCCGACGGCCCGCGCGACGCTCTTGATCACGTACTTGTAGAGCATCAGGTTGTCGGCCATGTGCAGCATGCTGGAGAACCGGATGTCGATCTCGGCCTGGCCGGCGGTGCCCACCTCGTGGTGCTGCATCTCGACCTCGATGCCGCATTCGATGAGCTTGCGCACCATCTCCGACCGCAGGTCGGTGTAGTGGTCCATCGGCGGGACGGGGAAGTAGCCGCCCTTGTAGCGGGGCTTGTAGCCGAGGTTGCCGCCCGGCTCGTCGCGGCCGGTGTTCCAGGCGCCCTCGATGGAGTCGATGTGGTAATAGCCCTCGTGCGCGGCGGTCTCGTACCGCGCGGAGTCGAAGATGTAGAACTCCGCCTCCGGGCCGAAGTAGGCCGTGTCGGCGATGCCGCTGCCGCGCAGGTAGTCCTCGGCCTTGCGGGCGACGTTGCGCGGGTCGCGGGAGTAGGGCTCGCCGGTCAGCGGGTCGTGCACGAAGAACGTCAGGTTCAGCGTCCTGTGCGACCGGAACGGGTCGATGACCGCGGTGGACGGGTCGGGCAGCAGCAGCATGTCCGACTCGTGGATCTGCTGGAACCCGCGGATGGACGAGCCGTCGAACATGAGCCCGTCGCTGAAGACTTTCTCGCCGAAGTTCTCGGCCGGCACCGTGAAGTGCTGCATTGTGCCCGGCAGGTCGCAGAACCGGACGTCGACGAACTGCACCCCCTCGGACTCTATGTACCGCAGTATCTCCTCGCCGCTGCTGAACATCGCTCTCCCTTGGCTGCTGTCGCCCACCCCTGCCGCCGTCTGCCTGGCGCGCTTGCGACGCTAGCCGCGAGCGGTTTCCTGGCAGTGTCCCGGATGTTTCACCCGTGTTACGCGGCGCTTCCCCCGGTGCGCTGGCCCCCCGGCGCCCGGCGGACCCCGCAAACCCGCCCGAACCCGGTATTCGCGGCGCCTGCCCCCGGCACCATCCCCCGGCTCCCAGCATCGCAGCGCCGGCGCCCCGGGCGCGGTCGCCGCACCGGTGCGGCACCGATACCGTGGGCCACGTGAGCAATGCAAGCGCAGGCGGGGCCAGCGCCCCGCAGGCCGGCGGCCAGGCCGCCGTCTCCGACAAGCCCGCCGGCCGCGACGCGGACCGCTACCCGGGCCGGGACCTGGGGCTGCCCGAGACGGGCCCGGGCTCGGTGGCAAGCGTCGGCAGGCGGCTGGGTGCCCTGGTCATCGACTGGCTGGCCTGCACCCTGATCTCGCTGGCCATCTTCCGGACGCAGGCGTGGACGATCGTGTTCTTCGCGGCGGAGACCTGGGTCCTGACCTCGCTGACCGGGCTGACCCTGGGCAAGCGGCTGGTGGGCATCCGGGTCGCCCGGCTGGGCGCCCGGCCGGTGGGCCTGCTGGCCGGGGCGCTGCGGACCGTCCTGCTGCTGCTGGTGGTGCCGCCGCTGGTCTTCGACAAGGACCTGCGCGGGCTGCACGACAAGGCCGCTCAGACCGTCGTGCTGCGAATGTAGGCACCAGCAGCGGGCCCGGCCTCCGGGCACTGCCGGGACCGGGCCTGCTCAGTCGTGCTGCTGCGGCTGGCTGCGCAGCGGCTGGTGGCTGCCTCTAGCGCGTCTTGGGGCGCGGCATCTTGGGCATCCGCGCGTTACGGGGCACCGGGCCCTTGGGCATCTGCAGCGACTGCGGCAGCGCCTTGAGCCGGTAGTTCAGGTCCGCCACCTCCGGGCCCTTGAGGTTGCGGGGCAGCTTCATGATGTGCTTCTGCAGCTGCCTGATGCCCAGCTGGCCGGCTTCGTCGCCGACCTGGACGTCATAGATCGGGACCTCGTAAGCCACCCGGGACACCCGCTTCTTCTCGGCTGCCAGCAGGCTGCCCAGCCGGCTGGGCGACCCCTCGCCCACCAGCACCACGCCCGGCCGGCCAACGGCCCGGTGCACCACGTCCATGTTCCGGTTGGCCGAGACCGCCGGGGTGACCGTCCAGTTGCCGCGCAGGCTCTGCAGGATGGCGGCCGCGGCGCCTGGCTGGCCCGCGATCGACGCATACTGCGCGGACTGGGCGAACCGCCCGAACAAGATCATCGCGGTCATGACGCCGAGCAGCACGCCGAGCGGGATCAGGAAGCCCGCCTTGCCGGTGATCAGGCCGGCCACGACGAAGATCACGACGACCGCGAGTCCCGCCGCCGCGATCATCGGCAGCGCGCGGGGGTTGGTCCTGCGGATGATCCCCGCGACCATCCCGATCTGCTTGAGGCGGCCCGGAGCCGCCGCGTCGGCCGCGGCCTTCTTGCTCGCGGCCGCGCCGGGCTTATTTACCATGCAGGTGAGGATACCGGGCCGGACCGCTGCTCGATCGCCTGCCGGTACAGCCGGCCTGCCCGGTAGGAGGAGCGCACCAGCGGCCCGGACATGACCCCGGCGAATCCCAGCTCCTGTGCCTCCTCGGCGAGCTCGGCGAACTCCTCCGGCGGCACCCAGCGCTCGACCGGATGATGCTTGGCCGAGGGCCGCAGGTACTGGGTGATGGTCAGCAGCTCGCAGCCGGCCTCGCGCAGGTCACCCATCGCGCCGCTGAGCTCCGCGCGCTCCTCGCCCAGGCCCAGGATCAGGTTGGACTTGGTGACCAGGCCCGCCTCCCGGGCGCGGCGCAGCACCTCCAGCGATCGCTCGTAGCGGAAGCCCGGCCGGATCCGCCGGAAGATCCGCGGCACCGTCTCGATGTTGTGGGCCAGCACCTCGGGCGCCGCGGAGAACACCTCGGCCAGGTGGGCCGGGTCGGCGGCGAAGTCGGGGATCAGCAGCTCGACGCCGCAGCCCGGCACGGCCTGGTGGATCTCCCGGCAGGTCTGCGCGTACAGCCAGGCGCCGCCGTCGGGCAGGTCGTCGCGGGCCACGCCGGTCACCGTGGCGTAGCGCAGCCCCATCGAGGCCACCGACTCCGCCACCCGGGCCGGCTCGCCGGTGTCCAGCGGCTGCGGCCTGCCGGTGGCGATCTGGCAGAAGTCGCACCGCCGGGTGCACTGGTCGCCGCCGATCAGGAAGGTGGCCTCGCGGTCCTCCCAGCACTCGAAGATGTTGGGGCAGCCGGCCTCCTCGCACACCGTGTGCAGGCCCTCGCGGCGGACCAGTTCCTTCAGCTCGGTGTAGGCCGGGCCGGTACGCAGCCTGGTCTTTATCCACGGGGGCTTGCGCTCGATGGGAACCTGGCTGTTACGGGCTTCCAGCCGCATCATGCGGCGGCCTTCTGGTGCTAGAACCACGACTTCAGACTAGTACCGCCACGGCGCCCGGCACGCCGCCGGGCCGTGCGGCGGTCAGCCCGCCGGGCCCGCCGTCATCGCCGCGGCGCGGTCCAGGAGCAGCGCCAGGCCGTGCTCGAACCGGGTGTCCTGCGCGGCCGGGTCGGCCAGCGCGGCGGCGGCCGGGTCGCCGGCCAGCGCCGCGGTCCGCGGGAACTGCCCGGTGGCCAGCATCTCCTGCGCGAACTCCATGATCGCCGCGGCCCGCTCGGCGCTGGCCGCGGTGGCCGCCGCGCTGCTGCGCGACTGCAGCTCGCCGGTGCGCAGCACGTTGCCGAACACGAAGTCGTCCACGATGGCCAGCAGGTCCAGCCTGGCCGCCGTGTCCAGCGGCGCGCTGTCCAGCGCGGCCAGCGACTGCTCGAAGTGCCGCATCGCGTTCGGCCCGAACGACCCGCCCTGCGCGCCGGCGGCCCGGCCCTGCAGCCACGCCACGGCCCACGGATGGCGCAGGTAGGCGGCGCGGGTCTGGCGGGCGATCACTGCCAGCGCCGCCCGCCAGTCGGACGGCAGCGTGCCGTCGGGCACCAGCGACTCGCCCATCAGGGCGTCGTCCAGCAGCGCGACCAGGTCGTCCTTGCCGCTGATGTAGCGGTACAGGCTCATGGTGCCCGCGCCGAGCTCGGCGGCGATGCGGCGCATCGAGACCGCCTCGAACCCCTCGGCGTCGGCGATCGTGAGCGCGGCGGCGGCGATCTGCTCGCGGCTGAACCGGGCCTTGCGGGTGCCGGGCTCGGGCCGGGACCAGATCGGCAGGCTGGCGGGCGACGTTGACACGCGGATAGCGTAACGCTAAGTTGCGAGTACGTTGTACGCATGACACGTACGGCGTACTCATATCAGCCGCCGGCACTGCACGGGGGCCGGCTGATAACAGCAAAAGGCGGCGTCAGCCGCCTGGCCGGCTGCGGCCGGGGTCAGGAACAGGAGCACGTCATGCCCGAGCGGACCATCCGGCTGCTGCACCGCATTGCGGTGGACTGGAGCGCCGACACCTTCGGCCTGCGCGGCCGGCCCGCCGGCCGCGAGCGCAACGAGGCCGCCGCCGCCCGCGCCGCCGCGCGGCACGCCCGGGCTCAGGCCCGGGGTCAGGCTGCGGCCCGCGCGCTGCCCGCCCCGCTGCACTCCCGCCGCGAGCCGCGGGTGCTGCGCGGCTGGCAGGACTGGATCGGCTGGCGGGGCCGGGCGAGCGGGGGCCGGGCATGAAGGCGGCGGTGCTGCACGCCTACGGCGAGCTGCCGCGGTTCGGGGAGTTCGCCGACCCGGTGCCGGCGAACGGCGAGCAGCTGATCCGGGTCACCGCCGCCCCGCTGAACAACATCGACAAGGTGATGGCCGACGGCACGCACTACTCGGTGCAGGGCGAGCAGCCGCCGCCGCTGCCGGCCGTGCCCGGCGTGGTCGCGGCCGGCGAGCTGCCCGGCGGCGGGCGGGTGCTGTTCGGCTCGCGGTCGGGGACGATGGCCCAGTACGCCGTGGCCAGCCCCCGGATGACCTTCCCCATCCCGGACGGCCTCGACGACGCCCTGGCCGCCGCCGCGTGGAACCCGGGCCTGTCGGCCTGGCTGCTGTTCGGCTGGCGGGCGCGGCCCGAGCCGGGCGGCACCGTGCTGGTGCTGGGCGCCACCGGGGTGACCGGCCAGCTGGCCGTGCAGGCCGCCCGCCGGCACGGGGCGGGCCGGGTCGTGGCGGCCGGCCGCAACCCGGTGGTCCTGGGCAAACTCGCGGAACGCGGCGCTGACGCGGTCATCAGCCTCGATCAGGCCGACGGCGCCCTGGCTGCCGCCTTTGCCGGGGCCGCGGGCGACCAGGGCTTCGACATCGTCGCCGACTACCTGTGGGGGCGGCCCACCGAGATCCTGCTCGGCGCCCTGGACCGCCATGACGCCGAGGTCCGCTCGGCGCGCACCCGGCTGGTCCAGGCGGGGGAGATGGCCGGGTCGCAGATCAGCCTGCCCGCCTCCGTGCTGCGCAGCGCGGGCCTGGAGATCCTGGGCATGGGCACCGGCACCATGCCGCCCCCGGAGCAGATCACCGCGATGCTGAGCGAGCTCCTGGACGGCCTGGGCAGCGGCGAGATCACCATGGACTGCGAGCGGGTGCCGCTCGCTGACGTGGCGGATCTCTGGGCCCGGGACCAGCAGGGCCGGCGGCCCGTCTTCATCCCCTGACCGGCGCCCGCGCGTTGGCTCATCACCGCCGTCGACGGGGCGAGCGTGCACGTCGCGCATATCCGCGCCGGAGCCAGGCCCGCGCCGCTGCTGATGACGCACGGCCGGCCCGGCTCCGCCGCGGTGCTCAGCCGGGCCGCGGGACCGCTCAGTGACCCCGCAGGCGCACCCGCCGGAGGAACCCGGCCGATCAGGGCCAGTGCGGACCTCACGGCGGGCCGATGTGACGGCAGGGGGCATTGTCCGCGAGCATAGGCACATGCAAAGTCAGTTCGAGCCCCCCTCAGGAACCCGGGATTTCCTGGCCGCCGAGTACGAGGAGCGGGAGCAGGCCTTCGGGATCATCCGCTCGGTCTTCTCGCGCTACGGCTACGAGCCCCTGCAGACGCCCGCCTTCGAGCGGCTGGACGTGCTGCTGGGCAAGTACGGCGACGAAGGCGACAAGCTTGTCTTCAAGATCTTGCGCCGCGGGGAGCATGAGGCCTCCGGCGAGGCGGACCTGGCGCTGCGCTATGACCTGACGGTTCCGCTGGCCCGGGTGGCGGCCGCCTACGAGGGCCAGCTGCCCTCGCCGTACAAGCGGTACGCCATGGGCCCGGTGTGGCGGGCCGACCGGCCGGGCAAGGGCCGGTTCCGCGAGTTCGTCCAGTGCGACCTGGACACCCTCGGCTCGGCCTCGATCCTGGCCGACGCCGAGGCGCTGTGCGCCCAGCACGACGCGCTGGCCGAGCTCGGCATCCCCGAGTTCACCATCCAGGTCAACTCGCGGCACGTCCTGGCGGGCCTGCTGGAGGCCTGCAAGATCCCGGCCGAGCTCGGCGACGGCGTGCTGACCTCGCTGGACAAGCTGGACAAGATGCGGCCGGACGCGGTGGCCGCCGAGCTGGTGGGCCGCGGGCTGGGCGAGGCCGACGCGGGCGAGCTGGTCACGATGATGACGGCTCCCGATGCCGAGGACCGGATCCGCGCCGCCCTCAAGCCCAGCGAGGAGGGCATGGCCGGGCTGGCGGAGGTCGATGAGCTGCTGGCCCTGGTCACCGCCCAGGCGCCGCCCGGCCGGTTCTCCTTCACGCCGCGGCTGGTGCGCGGCCTGAGCTACTACACCGGCCCGATCTGGGAGGTCGCCGCGCCGGGCGTGTCCTCCTCCATCGGCTCCGGCGGCCGGTATGACCACCTGATCGCTCAGCTCGGCGGCCCGGACACCCCGGCCACCGGCTCGTCGCTCGGCGTCGAGCGGATCCTGTCGCTGCTGCCCGCGTCCTCGGCGTTCCAGCGCGGCCGGCTCGATGTCGCGGTGACCATCATGAGTGAGGAGCTGGCCGGCGAGTCGTTCGGGCTCGCGGCGGCCGCCCGGGCGGCGGGCCTGCGCGCCAGCGTGTACCTGGGCGCCTCGGGCAAGCTGGGCAAGCAGCTGAAGTGGGCCAGCGACCAGGGCGCGCGGTGGTGCCTGATCTACGGGCCGCGGGAGCGCGAGGCTGGCGCGGTCAAGGTGCGCGACATGCTCAGCCGCGAGGAGGCCGACGTGCCGGTGGCCGACATCGGCAGCCACCTCAGCTACGCCGAGGCCGGCCAGCACGGCTGACCCGGACCGGGCCCGGCGTCGCCCGCCGGGCCCGGCTCGCTCACGAGCTGCTGGCGGCCTGTGCTCAGCGCGCTGCCGCGGCCGTCCGCAGGCCGGCCAGGTCGTCGTCCCGGCGAACGGTGCCCGCGCCCAGGATGTCGGCCAGGTGCCGCTCCAGGGCACCGGCCGCCTCGGTGACCGGGACGCCGTGGCCGGTCTCGGCGGCCAGCGTCGTGGTGGTGGCGTCGCGGATCCCGCACGCGATGAACCGGTCGTACCACGACAGGTCGTTCTCGCAGTTCAGCGCGATGCCATGCATGGTGACCCCGCGGGCCACCCGGATCCCGACCGCGCCGATCTTGCGGTCCGGGCTCCCGTCCGTGCCGCGGATCCAGGCGCCGCTGCGCCCCTCAACCCGTTCGGCGGTGACCCCGAAGTCCGCGCAGGTGCGGATCATGATTTCCTCAGTGGCCCGCACGTACGCGACCACGTCAACCGGCTCGCGCAGGGCCACGATCGGGTAGCCGACCAGCTGACCGGGGCCGTGCCAGGTGATCTTGCCACCGCGGTCCACCTCGATGACCGGCGCGCCCGGGTCGCCGACGGGCCGGTCCGCCGGGCTGGTCCGCTTGCCGGCGGTGAACACCGCCTCGTGCTCCAGCAGCAGGCAGGTATCGGGGATCTCACCCCGCACCCGCCGCTCGTGCAGCTCGCGCTGCAGTACCAGGGCTTCGCCGTAGGGGACTTGCCGGCGGCCGAGGCTCAGCCGCGCGATGACTAGCTCACCATCCACGCCGTCAGCCTATGCCCGGGTGCGAGGCGGCCCGGGGCGGGGAATGCCTTCTGCGATCGCGTGGCTAGCGCGAGGCAAGGAGGTGGCCGGTGATCGACGAGGAGCGACTGGGCGAGCTGAGCCCGGCGGAACGACTCAGCCTGATCCGGGCGCTGGCGGCCCTCGACGCCCCGGCCGGCCCGGCGCCGCCCAGCCGCCGCCGCGCGGCCGGCCTGGCGGCGGTCATCGTGTGCTGCCTCGTCCTCGCCGCGTGGATCGGCATCCTGGCCGTCACCCTGCCGCGGTACTACCGGTCCGGTGAATGGCGCGGTGCCTGGGTCGGCTTCGACGTGGCCCTGCTGGCCGCGTTCGTCGCCACCGGGTGGGCGGCCTGGAAGCGCCGCCAGGTGCTGATCATCTGCCTGATCGTGCTGGCCACGCTGCTGTGCTGCGACGCCTGGTTCGATGTCGTGCTGGACGCCCGCACGCAGGGCTTCGAGCTGAGCCTGCTCTCGGCGGTGTTCATCGAGCTGCCGCTGGCCGCGTTCGCGATCCTCGGCGCGCGGCGGCTGCTGCGCCTCAGCGTCGCGGTCATCCGGCGCTACGAGGGCCAGGCCGGCCCGGTGCCGCCGCTGCGCCAGGTGCCGCTGGTCGTCGGCCCGCTCAGCTTCCACCTCAGCGACCTGCTGGCCGAGGCCGACCCCGCCGACGCCGTCGGCCCGCCGGCCGGGACCGGCGAGCCGGCGCCGCGCGGCAGCGACCCGCCTTAGCATGGTGCGCGGCCCGGCCGCGCGCCGGGCCAGCCCGCGAGCGCCGCATCCCCTGGAGGACCTGTGACCACCGGCCGGCAGCTGCGGCTGTACAACTCCCTCGGCCGCAGGCTGGCAGACTTCCAGCCGTCCGCCCCGGTAGCCGGCCTGTACAGCTGCGGCCCGACCGTGTATGCCTTCCCGCACCTGGGCAACATGCGGCCGTACGTGTTCGCCGACACGCTGCGCCGCGCGCTGCGCTGGAAAGACATCGGCGTCCGGCACGTCATCAACATCACCGACGTCGGGCACGCGGTCGCCGACACCGATACCGGCCAGGACAAGCTGGAGGTCGCGGCGGCCCGCGAGCGCCGCTCGGTGGAGGACATCGCCGCCTTCTACACCGACGCGTTCTTCACCGATACCGCCGCGCTGAACATCCTGCCCGCCGACGAGTACCCGCGCGCCAGCGCCTTCGTCGGCCAGATGATCGAGTTCGCGGCCCGGCTGGAGGCCGGCGGCTACACCTACCGGCTGCCGTCGGGCCTTTACTTCGACACCAGCAGGTCACCGGGCTACGGCACCCTGGCCCAGATCGACGCCGAGGGGCAGCGCGAGGCCGCCCGCGTCGAGCAGGTCGAGGGCCGGCGGCGCAAGACCGACTTCGCGCTGTGGCGGGCCGAGGCGCCCGGCCAGCGCCGGGTGATGCGCTGGGACTCGCCCTGGGGCCCGGGTGCTCCCGGCTGGCACCTGGAATGCTCGGTCATGTCGATCGAGCTGCTCGGCCGGCATTTCGACATTCACACCGGCGGCGTCGACCACCGGGAACTGCACCACGTCAACGAGATCGCGCAGAGCGAGGCCTACCTCGGCGACGGCAAGCCGTGGGTGCCGTACTGGCTGCACAACGAGTTCCTGCAGCTCGGGAAGCAGAAGATGGCCAAGTCCGCGGGCGGCGCGCCGCGGCTGGCCGACCTGGCCGGGGCCGGGTACCACCCGCTGGCCTTCCGGCTGTTCCTGCTCGGCAGTCACTACCGCAGCCAGCTCGACTTCAGCACCGCCGCGATGGATGCGGCGCAGGCGACCCTGCGCCGCCTGGCCCGGCGGACCGAGCCGCTGCGGCCGCTGCCGGCTGCTGATACCTTCGCCGCCGCCTCAGCCCTGGTCAGCGACGATCCGGCCGCGGCCCGGCTGATCGGCGACATCGACGCGGCGATCACCTCGGACCTGGCCACGCCGCGGATCCTGGCCATCGTCCAGGACGCGCTGCGCGACACCGGGCTGACGACGCCGGGGCGGCGCGCCGTCATCGCGGCCGGCGATGCACTGCTGGGACTCGGCCTCGACACGCTCCGGGCCGGCGACCTGGACGCCCAGCACGCGGCGGACGGGCTGACCGCAGCGGACCGGCAGGCCATCGAGAACCTGGTCGACGAGCGGTCCGCGGCCCGGTCTCGCCGCGACTGGGCACGCGCCGACGAGATCCGCGCCGAGCTGGAGCGCCTGAGCGTGACCGTCACCGACACCCCCGACGGCCCGGTCTGGGAACTCCGCTAGACCTCACTGGTCCTCCAGGGGGCCCCGGCGACCAGGCTGAGAGTAAGCGGATGTCCTGCGCGGCGGGACAGGATGGTCGGGTCGCGCGCGGCGCGTCCTTTGTGCTCTTAGAGCAGTTAGTGCCATAATAGGCATGTGCGGACGGCGTACCGGTGCCGGGCCTACCCCGACGCGGCACAGCAGGCGATGCTGAACCGCACCTTCGGGTGCGTGCGCGTGGTCTGGAACCGGACGCTGGCCGCGCGTCAGGCGCGGTACGCCACGGAGGGGAAGTCAACATCGTACGCGCAGGCGGACCGGGCGCTGACGGTGATGAAACGCGACCCGGACCTGGCGTTCCTGGGCGAGGTGTCCTGCGTGCCGCTGCAGCAGGCGCTGCGCCATCAGCACGCCGCCTTCCGGGCGTTCTTCGCCCGCCGCGCCCGCTACCCGAGGTTTAAGTCCCGGCACGGCCGCCAGTCGGCCACCTGGACCCGGTCGGCGTTCCGGATGCGCGGCACGGAGCTGCACCTGGCGAAGATGACCGGGCCGCTGCAGGTCACCTGGACCTGGCCGGGCACCGCCCTGGCCGGGCTGCACCCCACCTCGGTCACCGTGGCCCGTGACCCGGCGGGCCGGTGGTTCGTCACCTTCCACGCCGAGGTACACAACCCGGAACCCCTGCCCGCGGCCGGCGCCGCCATCGGCATCGACCTCGGGCTCAAGAACTTCGCGGTCCGCTCCCACGGGCCGCCCATCCCGCATCCCCGGCACACGGACCGGTACGAACAGCGGCTCAAGCGGCACCAGCGGCGGCTGGCCCGCTGCCAGAAGAACTCCGCCAACCGCGCCAAAGCTGCCCGGAAAGTCGCCCGCACCCACGCCAGAGTGGCCGACGCACGCCGCGACTTCCTGCACCAGGCCAGCACCCGCCTGATCCGCCAGTTCGACGTGATCGCCGTCGAGGACCTGGCGGTGAAGAACATGGTCCGCAACCGGAAGCTGGCCCGGGCCATCTCCCGCACCGGCTGGGGCGAGTTCCGGCGGCAGCTCGAGTACAAGGCGCAGCGGCACGGCCGCGTCCTGGCCGTGGCGGACCGCTGGTTCCCCTCCAGCAAGACGTGCTCGGCGTGCGGGTTCGTCCTGGCTGAGCTTGACCTCGGGACACGCCAGTGGACGTGCCCTGCCTGCGGCGCCCGGCATGACCGGGACGTCAACGCCGCGAAGAACATTCTTGCCGCCGGGCTGGCGGCAGCCGCCGCAAAGAACGGCGGTGATGCCTGCGGAGCGGACGTCAGACACGAAGGGCAACCTCCCGTGCAGACCGCATTGAAACAGGAACCCCGACCCGCGAGGGCCGGTATCCCCGCCCCTCAGGGCAGGGAGTAGTCAAGAGCAAGTTCAGGTGAATGCCCGGCCAGCCTTCCGGAGCCTGGCGGCCCATCGCGTCGGTAACGTGGCCCCTACGTCGCCGCCCTGGGCGACGTACCGGCTGTAGCCGAGGCGCCTCATCAGTTCCGCCCAGGCCTGGGCGATGCGGCCAGGGTCCCAGCCGATCTCGGCCGGCTCGCCGGAGAAGCCGTAACCGGGCAGCGACGGCAGCACGAGGTCGAACGCGTCCTCGGCGCGTCCGCCGTCTGCGGCCGGGTCGGTCAGCGGGCCGACAATCCCGAGCAGCTCTATCACCGAGCCGGGCCAGCCGTGCGTCACGATCAGCGGCAGCGCGTTCTCGTGCGGCGACCGCACGTGGATGAAGTGGATGTCAACGCCGTCGATCGTGGTCGTGAACTGCGGCAGCGCGTTCAGCTTGGCCTCGCGGCGCGCCAGTCGTAGTCGGCCGTCCAGTAACGGCCTGGCCTCGCGCCCAGCCGTGCAGCCCGGATCTACGGCGGACCTAGCCGGCGCTAGCGAAACTGGTCAATTCCGAGGAGGTGCGGCAGGGGGCTTCTGCCATGGCCAGCGGCCAGTTATCTCGACTTCCAGCGAGAAGCTCAGGAACGTGCGGATGACGACGATCAGGCCGAGTATCCCCACGCTGCGGAGCGTCGGCTGGACAGCTACTGTACGGACGATGTCGCCGGCCACCAGCAGTTCCAGCCCCAGCAGGATGGTCTGGCCGAGACTCCGGCGGAACCGGCGGTAGGTGCCGGCCTCGCTATGGGCGAGCCCGACGAGGGCGACGCCGAACGCCAGTAACGCCCCGACGACGATGACCGCGACTCCTGCGCCGTCAATCGCCATCCCGATCTTGTCGATGACGTCGTTGTAGGGCATCTCGCTCCCCCGCCCGTCGACTCAGCTGGTCGGCTCGCGGTGCACAGTATCCCGCTGAGGAGGTCGTCGCGCGGCCGGCCGAGTTCTAGGCGAACAATGTCTGAAACGCGCGCGACGCGACGCAGCCGGCCTCGGTGCGGACGAGCAGATGTGTCCTGCCTGCACGGTCGAGGCGACATGTTCCCGGCCCCATGCCGTTCGCACCGCCCCGCGACATCATCCCGGCCTGGCGCGGCCGTCTCTTACGTCATGCTGGGAGCCGGCTCAGGCGGATCGTGCGGATCTCGAACGGGCGGAAGGTCAGCTCGACCGTGCCGCCGTCGGTAACGGGCAGTGGCCCGGCCTCGCGCAGCGGTCGTTCCAGCAAATCTGTCGGCGTCGCCGAGTGCACGGGGAAGTCCGCGCTCAGCCGGGCTCTGGCTCGCCCGCCCCTGGACTCGTACAGGCGGACGACCACGTCGCCCGACTGGTCGTCGGCCAGCTTGACCGCCTCGGTCACCACGGCCTCGTTGTCGACCGCGAGCAGGGGCCGGACCGGGATGGCTGCGGGGCCGCCGGCGCGGCGCCCGGGCAGGTTGATGAGGTAGCCCTCGCGGACCGCGTCGCCTATCCCGGCGCCCGGCACGAACGCGTAGCGGAACGTGTGCACGCCCTGGTCGGTCTCCGGATCGGGGTAGCGCGGCGCGCGCAGCAGGGACAGCCGCACCGTCGTCGTGGTGCCCCCATCGGCCCGCACCCCGCTGGTGACGTCGTGACCATAGGTCGAGTCGTTGACCAGCGCCGCTCCCCAGCCGACCTCACCGACATGCAGGAAGCGATGGGCGCAGATCTCGAACTTGGCCGCCTCCCAGCTGGTGTTGCAGTGCGTCGGACGGAAGACGTGACCGAACTGGGTTTCCGCGGCCGAGCGGTCGGCGCGCACGTCGACCGGGAAGGTGACCTTGAGGAACTTCTCGCGCTCGTGCCAGTCGACCTCGGTCTCGAAGTCGAGGCGCTTCGCGCCGGCCCGCAGCGTGACCAGTTGGGTGACACGCGAGCTGCCGAAGGCGCGGGCAGCGCGCACGGTGGCGGCGGTGTCGGTGGCCGGGTCCTCGGCCTTGACCAGCTCCAGCTCCGTGATGCCGGTCAGGTCGGTGGCGGTGTTCCGGTAGAACCGGTCCACGTCCCAGGCATCCCACTCGACCGGCAGGTCGGGGTGCAGCTGCAGGAGGTTGGCGCTGGCGCCGCTGGCCAGCGCCTCACGGCCAGCGGCCAGATCGGTCACCGAGGTGACCAGGCCGCGCTCGTCGATGACCACCCGGAGCAGGCCGTTATCCAGCAGGTAGCCGCCGCCAGGCAGATGCCGTGCCTCGACGGCGGACGCGGGCGCCGCGGGGCGCCCGGCGGCCATGGCCGGGATGCCGTCACGCTCGAACGGCGCGGCGTTGAAGATGATCCCGTCGTCCGGTCCGGCGCCGGCCGGGTCCCCGGCGAGCGCGCGCTGGGCGCCGGCGATGATCTCCTCCAGCTCCGCGGCCACGATCGCGTAGGTGGCACGCGCCTCGCGGTGCACCCAGGCGATGGACGAGCCGGGCAGGATGTCGTGGAACTGGTGCAGCAGTACCGTCTGCCACAGCCGCTCCAGCCGCTGGTACGGGTAGCGGCACCCGGCCCGGACGGCGGCCGTGGCCGCCCACAGCTCGGCCTCGCGCAGCAGATGCTCGGCGCGCCGGTTGCCCTGCTTGGTCCTGGCCTGGGAGGTGTAGGTGCCGCGGTGCAGCTCCAGGTACAGCTCCCCCACCCACACCGGCGGATCCGGGTACTCGGCCTGCGCCTTGGCGAAGAAGTCGGCCGGCTTCTCGATGTGCACGCGGGCTGAGCCCTCCAGGCTGCCGAGCCGCCGGGCCCAGGCCAGCATCTCCTCGGTCGGGCCGCCGCCGCCGTCGCCGTAGCCGAACGGCGCCAGCGAGCGCCGGGCCCGGCCCTTCTCGCGGAAGTTGCGGACCAGGTAGGCGAGCTGGGAGCCGGAGAGGTCCGCGTTGTAGGTGTCCACCGGCGGGAAGTGCGTGAACACGCGGGTGCCGTCGATGCCCTCCCAGTCGAAGGTGTGATGCGGGAAGCGGTTCGTCGTGCTCCAGCTGATCTTCTGGGTCAGGAACCACTTCGAGCCCGACAGCCTGATCAGCTGCGGCAGCGCGCCGGAGTAGCCGAAGGAGTCAGGCAGCCACACCTCCTGGGTCTCGACACCGAACTCCTCCAGGAAGAAGCGCTTGCCGTAGACGAACTGACGGGCCATGGCCTCGCCGCCGGGCATGTTGGCGTCCGCCTCCACCCACATGCCGCCGACCGGCACGAACTGGCCCGCCGCGACCTTCTCGGTGACCCGGGCGAACACCTGCGGGTGATGCTCCTTGATCCAGGCCAGCTGCTGGGCCTGAGACATGACGAAGATGAAGTCCGGGTGCTCGTCCATCAGCGCCGTGACGTTGGCCGCCGTCCGGGCTACCTTCCGGACGGTCTCGCGCAGCGGCCACAGCCAGGCCGAGTCGATGTGGGCGTGGCCCGTCGCCGAGACCAGGTGCGCGGACGCATGGGCCGGCGCGGCCAGCGCCGGGGCCAGCTCACCGCGGGCGGCCGCGGCCGTGGCCGGCACGTCATCCAGGCTCAGCGCGTCCAGCGCCCGCTCCACCGCCCGCAGGATCTCCCAGCGCCGCGGCTCGTCCGCCGGCAGCTCGTGCATCAGCTGGCTGAGCACCTCCAGGTCCTGGACGAGTTCCCAGACCTCAGCGTGGAAGACGGCCAGCTCGGCCCGCCGCAGCCGGTACAGCGGCTGGTCCCCGGCGGTGAGCGTGTCGCCGAGCCTGGTGACCGGTCCCTCGATCAGCGGGTTGGCCGCCGCCTCGACGAAGAACCGGACCTGGCCGCCGGTTGGCGCCAGCTGGCTCAGCCGCACCGACGTCTGCCGCGGGTGCAGCCCGCGCACCGGGGAGCCGTCCGGCAGGTAGATCAGGCCTTCCGCGGTGAAGCCGGGGCCGTCGCCGAAGCCGAGGTCGATGACCGCCTCCACCGCCCGCCCGGCCCACTGCGGCGGCACCGCCCCGGTAAAGGAGAACCAGGTGGTACCCCACGGCCTGCCCCAGGGTTCCCCCACCGAGGCCGGCTGGTACTCGGCCGCCAGCCCCTCGGCCGGCGGCACCGGCTCGCCAGGTGCGTGCCAGGCGGCTACCTGCAGCGGCACCGTCGCCCCGTGCACGGCGGGGCGGATCCGCTCCCGCAGCACCCGGTCCAGGCGTCGCTCAGTCAGCAGGCGGTCGTCATGCATCAGATCTGCTCCTCCGCTAAGTGTGCAGGCCCCGGGCGCTGGGGTTCGGGGGGTTGGCCCCGGGCTGGCAGCAGTCCCCGGGGCGGCGTGCCGCGGCACGCCGCCCCGGGTTGCTGTCCGGTGGTCAGCTCTTCGGCCGGATGTAGCCGTCCTCGAGCATCACCGTCAGCTCCTGTGTCATGTTGCCCTGGCCCAGGACATTCCACAGCGGGCTGGTGCCCTGCGAGTTCACCGGCGGCCAGTCGGTGAAGTTCCGTGACGAGTAGGGGAACTGGTACACCTTCGTCGCGTACGTGAGGAAGGGCAGCTGCTGGTTGACCAGGCGCGCCCAGTCCCAGACCAGCTTGTTCATCTGCGGGCCTGGCCCCACCGTCTCTGACTCCTGATCGATGGTGGCGGGGACGTTGACCCTGCCGAGACCGGGCACGTTCATGACCGGCCCGAAGCCCAGGCCGCGGTCACCAGAGAAGTCGCCGAGATTCTCGAAGTTCGTAATCGACCCCAGCAGCTGGTCGATGTTGTTGTAAAGGGGATTGGGCCCGCCCTGGAGATCCATGGACAGCTGGAAGTCTCCCTTGAACACGTCGTTGGCCTGGGTCGTGCCCTGAGTCGAGTCGAGGCTGGAGTGGATCCCGAAGGCGGTGAGGGCGGCAGAGGCCTGGTCGAACGATGAGACGATGTCGCTCGTCGCGGAGTTGACCAGGAACGTCAGCGTGAACGGCTTGCCGTTGGGCATGATCCAGGTTCCGCCGCGCTGGTGGAACCCGGCCGACTGCAGCAGCGAGGCGGCTTTGGCGTGATTCACCGGATAGGTGTTGAGCGAGCTGATCTGTTTCGGGGTGAGATAGAGCGGGTTCAGGTAGGTGGGCAGACCGTCAGGGGTTTCGTTCAGGACACCACCCCGGTCGGTGACGGAACTGCCGCCGTAGGCCGACGCCACCATGTTCGCCCGCGGTATCACGTACGCGATCGCCTGGCGCACTGCAGTCATGTTCAAAGGGTAAGCATGGCTGTTGAATACGAGGCTGAAGGTGAATCCCCGGGGGATCGCGGTGTTCGACCCCTGCGTCGACTGCCACCGCTTCAGGATCGCCGGCGACATGTAGACGTTGGAAAAGTCCGCCGCGCCCGAGAACAGCTTCGGGTAGATGGCCTGGTTCTGGTCGTTCAGGTATTCGATGCCGGGGATGTGGACGCGGGAGGCGTCGTAGAAGCCCGGCCACTTCACCATCAGCGCCTCGGCGGTGTTAATGGCCTTGAGCGTGAAGGGACCGTCTCCGATCATCTTCGGCACGTTGTAGGCCGACAGTTTCTTGAATGCTGCCTTCATCGCCGTGTACTGGGGCATCTTCGCGGCGGCCGTGGGGTTCTTGTTGTTCTCGGCCCAGTACGCCAGCTCATCCTGCTTCATGGACGAGGTCACGAACTGGCCGTAGGTGCTGGCCGGCACGACGGTCTGCGGGAAGAGCTCGTCCTCGAGCAGGGCCATGTTGGTGCCCGGCCGGGTGGTGAGCACGACCTCCTGCGGGTTCGGGGCGCTCACGTTGGACATGTACAGCCAGCCGCCGTTGCCCTGGGAGCTGGTGCCGCCGAGGCCGTTCAGCAGGATCGTGTCATACACATCGGTGCTGGTCACCGGCTTGCCGTTCTGCCATTTCACCCCCGGACGCAGGTGGATGGTCAGGGTGTTGCCGCTCACCGACCAGCTACTGGCCAGCTGGGGCGTGAAACTCGTGAGGCTCGGATCGTTCTCGACCGCCAGGGGCAGCTGTACTAGCCCTTCGCCGATGAGGAGAGCGGTCGGGTTGTACTGATTGAGCGACCACGTGGTGCCCCAGCTACAGCATGGGTCCCATTTCAGGTAGGAGCCCGTGCTGGAACTCCCGCCTCCGCCGCCTCCGCCGCCGCCGCTGCTGCACGCCGCGGCCAGCAGGGCGACGACTAAGCCGGCCGCGGCCAGCCGCGCCGGCCTGCGGAAGACGCCGGGACGTGACCGGACAGGGACCGGGTTTCCTGGCGGAGGGCTGCCCTTGGCTCTTCTTCTCACTTCTTCCTCCTTAGCGCCGAAGAGGTTGTACGGGCGTCAGTTGTCCCCGTCCCCGGCTAGCTCCCGCGGGTGTTCCTGGTCAGCCGGAGGTAGATGGCCGGCCCCAGCACGACCACCAGGCTGACCGCGATGGCAAAGTCGTCCGCCACCGCGTCCGCCCGGCTCGGCATCGGCAGCAGGCGGACCAGGACCGCCATGACCAGCAGCACGAGGCCCATCCGGACCAGCAGCGCCAGCGTGAGCCGCAGCATGGTTCACCCCACCTCCCCGGCCGCCGGCCGCGCGGCGAGATCCACGGCCTGCACGGCGGGCCCGCCGCCCGCCGGCGGCACGGGCGAGCCGGATAGCGAGGACGACCCCGCTTTCTCCGCCGCGCCGCCGGCCGGCAGCAACGGCGAGGGAACGTCCTCCGGGTACCAGCACGCGCTCCAGTGCCCGCTCGCGCCGGCGACCGGCAGGCTCGGCGGCCGCTCGGCACGGCACCGGTCGCGCACGAAGGGGCACCGGTTGGCGAACACGCAGCCGGTGCCGGCCGGGTAGGCCTCGATGCGCTCGGCCGCGATCCTCGTCGCATCCGACCGCCGCCGGCGGGCCCGGCGCGGGTCCGGCTCGGGAATGGCGTCGAGCAGCAGGAACGTGTAGGGGTGCCGTGGCCTCGCGATGACCTCCTCGACAGGCCCGCTCTCGACCACCACGCCGAAGAACATCACCATGATCCGCCCGCCGGCGGCGAAGTACCGGACGACGCCGAAGTCATGGCTGATGAACAAGTAGGTCAGGCCGTGGCTGCGCCCCAGCGACTTGAGCAGGTCCAGGATCGACAGCCGCATCGACACGTCGAGCATGCTCACCGGCTCGTCCGCGACGAGCAGGCTGGGGCGCAGCGCCATCGCCCGGGCGATCACCAGGCGCTGGCGCTGTCCGCCGGACAGCTGGTGGGGGTAGCGCTCCAGGAAGGCCCGGCTGGTGTCGAGGCCGGCCAGGCCGAGCAGCCGCAGGACCTCGTCGCGTACCTCACGGCGGGGGACGATGTGCTGATGGCGCAGCCCGCCCGCGAGCGTCTCCGCCACCGTGAGCCCGGGGTTGAGTGCCCCGTACGGATCCTGGTGGACGAGCTGGACCGACTGCCGGTACTCCCGGTACTGCGCGCCGCGCAGCTGCCAGATGTCCGCGCCATCGAAGCTGACCGTGCCCGCCGCTGGCCGGGTCAGGCCGGCGATCAGCCGCCCCAGCGTGGTCTTGCCGCACCCGGACTCCCCGACGACGGCCAGGTCCTGGCCAGACTCGATCTCGACGCTCACGTCCTGGAGTACCGGCCGGTCATCCCTGGCGCTCTGGTACCGGTGCGACACGTGCTCAACGCTCAGCAGGCTCACTGGCCGCCATCCCTTCCCAGCCCGCTGTTCACGACATGGCAGGAGACCGCGTGGCCCGAGGCGGTCACCACCAGCTCCGGCTCGACCAGGGGGCAGACCGGCACGGCGAGCGCGCAGCGGGGCTCGAAGCGGCAGCCCGGCGGCAGCGCGCTCAGGTCCGGCACCTGGCCCGGGATCGGCCGCAGCCTCGCGGGATCGGCCGCCACGCTCGGCATGGCCGAGATGAGCGCCTTCACGTACGGGTGCCGGCGGTCGTCGAAGAAGATCTCCTCGACCGTGCCCGACTCGACCAGGCGCCCGGCGTACATGACCGCCACCCGCTCGGCCAGCTCGGCCACGACGGCCAGGTCGTGGGTGACGAACACCACCGTGGTGTCCAGGCTCTGGTGCAGGTCGCGGACAATGTCAATGACCAGCCGCTGGCTGAGCACATCGAGCGCGGTGGTCGGCTCGTCGAGCACCAGCACCTCGGGCTTGAGCAGCAGCGCGAAGGCGATGGCCACCCGCTGCTTCATGCCCCCCGACAGGCGGCTCTCGTAGGTCCGCCAGACCTGCTCCGGCCGCAGCCGGACCAGCCGGAGCAGTTCCTCGAAGTACTCCCGGCCCGCCTGGTGGCTCGGGTACACGCCGGGATGGGCATCCAGGATGTGCTCGACCTGCGCGCCGATGCTGATCACCGGGTTGAACGCGCTCATGGCGGCCTGGAAGACGACCGCGATGTGCCGGGCCCGCAGCCGCCGCAGCTCCCGGTAGCTCATGCGGGCCAGGTCCTGGCCGCGGAACCGGACCGCCCCCGAGACGATGCGGCCCGGCGGTGCCACCAGGCCGAGCAGTGCGTAGGCGAGCGTCGACTTCCCGCAGCCCGACTCGCCCACCAGGCCGTACACCCTGCCCTGGCCGACCGACAGGCTCACGTTCTCGACCGCGCGGACCTTGCCGAAGCTCACCGTGAGGTCCTGCACCTCCAGCAGGGCCGGGTCGGCGGCCATCACTGGACCCGCAGCCGGGGGTTGAACAGCCGGTCCATGGCCCGCGAGAAGTACACCAGCGCCACCTGGAGGAACACGATCGCCAGCATCGGCGAGAACAGGTAGAGGGCGCTCTGGGTGGTGTAGAGCGCGCCCTGGCTGAGCGCGAGGTTCAGCATGATCCCCCAGTTCGTGCCGGAGATCGGCGCCACGCCGAGCAGGTACAGGCCCACCTCTGCGTAGATGGCGTCGGTCACCGCGAGCAGGAAGTGGATGGCCACGTACGGGCCGACGTTCGGCAGCAGCTGGCGGGCGACCATGTTGCGCAGCGGCAGTCCCTGGACCCGGGCCGCGTCGATGAAGTCGCTGGTGCGCAGGCTCAGCGCCTGCGATCGCACCGCCCTGGCCAGCCCCGCCCACCCTGTCACCGACAGGATCGCGGCCAGCGCGAACGGGCTGGTCGTCCGCACGATGCTCGCGATCACGATGACCAGGGGCAGGCCCGGGATGGTGAGGAACACGTCGGTGATCCGCATCACCACCTGGTCCATGACGCCGCCGCGGTAGCCGGAGACCAGGCCGACGGTCACGCCCACGGTCACCACCATCACGGCCGCCAGGATGCCGACCTCCATGATCGGCCGCGTTCCGATGATCAGCTCGCTCAGCACGCTGTTACCCAGGAAGTCCGTGCCCAGCGGGTACTTGAGCGATGGCGGCAGGTAGGCCAGGGCCGGGTTCTTCTGGTAGCCGACATGCGTCGCGAACGGCCCGATGATCGCCACGGCGAGGTAGATCAGGATCACGATGGCGCCGATCAGCGCGGGCTTGTCGGCGCGGCAGATCCGCCACAGATCGCGGAGGAACTTCATGCCGCCGGCCTCCCCGCCGGATCGGCGGTCTGGGCCTCCGCGGCCCGGCCGCTGACCGTCAGCCCGGTCTGCCGGGCCCGGCCCGGGCTCATGATCCGCGGATCCACCAGCGGGTAGGCGAGATCAACGATGAGGTTCGACACCACCACCGCGATAGTGATCAGGAGGAAGCAGCCCATCATCACCGGGTAGTCCCGCTGGTTCACCGACTGGACCAGGTAGTAGCCGAGACCGGGGTAGACGAAGAACGTCTCGATGAACACCGATCCGCCGAACATGTAGCCGAGCGACAGCCCGAGGTTGGTCACCATCGGCAGCATGGCGTTGCGGCCGATGTAGGACCGGGTCACCCGGTACCGGGACAGTCCCCGCGCCTCCCCGGCCCGGACATAGTCCGCGCCCAGGATCGTCGACACCGAGCCCTTCATGGTCAGCGCCCAGCTGCCGAACGCGACGATCACGTAGGACAGGACGGGGAGTAAGGCGTGCTGCAGCACGCTGGAGATGAACGAGACATTCCAGCCGGGCGTGGTGGTTAGCGAGTACGGCCCCGACGCCGGCAGGAGGTGCTCCTGGTCGGCGACCAGGTAGATCAGCACCAGCGCGATGATGTAGTTCGGCACCGCGGCCAGGAACGACACGACGCCCGTCGCGATCTTTGCCAGCATGCTCTGCGGGAAGGCGGCGATCAGCGTCCCGATGATCACTCCGATGGCAAAGCTGATCAGCAGCGCGAGCCCGACGACCAGCAGGGTCCAGGGCAGAGCGCCCGCGACGACGCTGAGGACGGTCTTGCCGGGGTCGAGAATGGACGTCCCGAAGTTGCCGTGGACGGCGTTCCCGAGGTAGCTGAGGTACTGGTGCCAGAGCGGGCCGGTCGGCTGGACGCCGTACGCTTCCTGGACCTTCGCGGCGATCTGCTGAGTGGTAAGGCCGCCTTGCTGAGAGAGCTGGGCTTCCAGGTAGGACATGGCGTTGCCGGGCATGAGCCGGACCATGAAGAACGTCAGCGTGACGACGGCGTAGATCGTCACCAGCGCTAATGCCAGACGCTTGGCCAGGAATGACGCCATCGGCCCCGACTCCCCGCTACTGCAGCCGCACGCGCGGCCCGGCGGGATTCCGGGTGCTGCCCGGGCAGCTGGCGTCCCGGGCGGATACCGAGCGCGTGCGCATCCTTGCCTCCACTCCGGCGACCGGCCTGGCTCCTGGCCCGCCCCGCGGTCGGCCAGGCAGACGCCGGCGTGTCAGCGGGGCAGATCGTTTGTTATTTGTATGTAACAAATGATGAATGCGGCAGACAACGGTGTCAATGGTCGTTATGTCGGAACTTCCCGCCCGCCCGGCGACGGTCGCGGCGCGGGAAACAGGCAGGCCAGAGCCGGCGCGCGGCGCAGCCGCCCGCAGCGCGCGGGCGAGCCGCGGTCAGTGCGCGACGGGCAGCCCGGTCACCACGCTGATCAGGTCCGCGGCCCTGCTGACGGCCTGCTCCGGTGACAGCCGGGCAGTGAGGACCGCCTCCAGCATCGCCCTCAGCTGCGCGGACACCAGCGCGTACGCCGGCGTGACCGGCCGCGTCACCGCCCCGCCGAGCAGGCCGGCGGTGAACGCGTGGAACGGCGAGCGGCCGACCATCTCCGCGACCACGGAGCGGCGCGGCGCGATCTGGCCGGTCCGGGCGAAGAACCGGGCCATCGCGGCAGGAGTGACTGCGCTCTTCAGTACCTCCATGGCCGCAGCCGGCTGCCTGGCCTGGCGCGGGATGCAGTACACGAAGCCGCCGACCAGCACCGAGGACTCGCCGCGCGGCCCCGCCGGCACTGGCATGAAGCCGAACGTATCGGTGACCGCGTCCAGGTCCAGGCCCGCGTAGTGCGCCAGCGCGGGCGCCTCGTAACTGCCGCCGAAGGCCATCAGCGCCTCTCCCCTGGCCAGCATCTGAATCGGCCAGTCCCGCTCATGGCCCGCTCCCCCGAAGGACAGCAGCTTGTCGTCGACCAGTGACTGCAGCAGCCGCATAGCCTCCACGCTGGCCGGCGAATCGAGCTCCACGGCGCCGGGGCCGAGTACCCGGGCAGCGTTCGAGGCCAGCAGCGCGACCAGGCAGTAGGTGGCGAACTCGTCAGCCGATGGCCCGGCCGGCATGACCAGCACCGGCCCGCCATGCTCGCTGACCAGCCGGCGGCCGGTCTCCTGCAGACCTGCCCAGGTGCGCGGGCCGTCGGCGCCGACCGCGGCTCGCTGGTACCACATCCCGGCCACGTCCATTTCCGCCTGCACCGCAACGGTGCCGCCGCCGAAGCGGTGCGCGTCCACGAACGGCTCCAGGAAATCGCGGTGCAGCTCGGTTTCCACCCACGAGGAGTCGAGTTCCTCCAGCGGCCACAGGAACCCCGACGCGGCAAACTCCGCCATCCACACCGAGTCGAGGATGGCCAGGTCCGGCGCGCGGCCTTCGCCCACCGACCGCACGAACACGGCGTGCAGGTCGTTCAGTTCGGTCTCGGCCACCGACAGTCGTACCCCCGGCGACGCCGTCCGCAGGTGCGACTCCCACCGGTCAGCCCCCGGCATGAGCACCCGTACCTCGCCGGAGTCGGCCCGGCGGGTGAGCCACAGCGGGTTGACGAACGTGCCATGCCGGCGGCGGCGGAGCACCACGCCCTCGGCGGCCAGGTCGGTCAGCGCATGCGTGACCGGAGTCCGGCTCAGGCCGAACCGCTCGCACAGCTCATGCTCGGTGGGCAGGCGGCCGTCCGTCCCGTAGACACCGCTCAGGATCTCCTCCGTGAGCAGAGTCTTGAGCTGGTAATAGACCGGGATTGGCTGGTCGCGCGTCAGGTCCATACCGTCATGATGCACGTAGCACACGACAATGCTGGAACGATATTCAGCAGACAGCTGGCGGCACGATGAGCACATGACGCAGCAAGTCGCGGTTCCAGCGCAGCTCCGTCGGGGAAACGCCGTGCGGCGATCCACCCGGTAATTGACGGCAGCGTGCTGCAGGGCGACCTTTCCGGCTTTGCCGCATGACTTTCCTGAGCATGCCACTCAGCAGGCAGCGCGCTCCGTCTGCTGAGTCACGGGCAGGCCATGGCGGGAATCGCGGAGGTCACCTGAGCCCGCTCCCCCGAGCCGTGCCGGAATCACGCATCCGGGTCCCGCTCCGGCCGCCCAGCCGCCTGGACACGCCTCATCCCGGGCGCCTACGCTCGTCCTGTCTCAGCCGGCCGATGCCAGCCGAGATGGCCTCGAAATGCTTCTGCCCGGTGATGGAGCCGGCGTGGGGTGCGTGTCCCCGCTCTGCGCCGCTAGTGGACGGTTCCAGGTGATGACCGCGGGTCGGTAAATCTGGACGCCGACGACCCCGGGTGGTCCCGCCCCGCCGGGCAGCGAACGGGACACCTCATGTCACCGGCGACCTACCGCACCCTGCTGCGCGCCCCCGGCGCCGCCGCCTTCTTCCTGACCGCCGCCGCCGGCCGCGTCGGCATCGCTATGACCAGCCTGGGCATCGTCTGGCTGGTGCACGCCCGGGCCGGCTCCTACCTCACAGCCGGGCTGGTGACCGGCGGGTTCGCCGTCGCCGAGGCACTGGCCGGACCGCAGCTGGCCCGGCTGGCCGACCGCTTCGGCCAGACCCGGGTGCTGCCACCGGTGCTGCTGGCCCACGCCGCCGCGGTCGCCGCGCTGCTGGCCCTGGTCACCGGCGGCACCCCGGGCTGGCTGATGACAGCCGGCGGGGTGCTGGCCGGCGCCACCATCCCGCAGCTGGGCGCGCTGTCCGCGGCCCGCTGGGCGGCACTGCTGCGCGACGAGCAAGCCACGGCGCTGCCCGCCGCGTTCGCGCTGGAATCGCTGGCCAACGAGCTGGCCTACCTGGCCGGCCCGGCGCTGGTCAGTATCCTCGGCGCCAGCGGGTGCCCGGCGGCCGGCACGGTACTGGCCGCCGCCCTGGTCGTGGCCGGCGGATGGTGCTTTGCCGCGCAGCGCCGCACCGCGCCGCGGGCACCGGGCGCTGCCGGCCGGCATCGTGCGGGCAGCTCGCTGCTGCGGCCCGGATTCGCGGTCCTGGCCGGCGTGAACCTGGCCATCGGCGGGTTCTTCGGCGCTATGCAGATCTCGGTGACCGCGCTCGCGGTCGAGCACGGCGCGGCGAGCACCGCCGCTGCGCTGTTCACGGTGTCCAGCTGCGCCAGCCTGCTGGCCGGCTGGCTGTACGGGCTGCGCCAGTGGCGCATGGCTCCGCGGGTGCAGCTGGCGGCGGCCGCGGCCGGGCTGGCGATCGGCTGCCTGCCGCTGCTGGTGGCCGGCTCGCCGGTCGAGCTGGGGCCCGGCGTCGCGCTGACCGGGCTGGCGATCCCCCCGGTCCTGGTCCTGTGCTCGGTACTGGCCGAGGCAGCAGTCCACCGGGCGGTGCTCACCCAGGCCTTTGCCTGGCTGAACTCGGCCAGCGCGGCGGGCTCCGCCGGCGCGGCCGCGGCGGCCGGCTGGGCAGCGGGCACCTTCGGCGCACGTGGCGGCTTCGCGGTGGCCGCGCTGGCCGCCGGCGGCATGGCGGTGCTGGCCGTGGCGGGCCTTCGAGTGCCGCCGCATGGCCGGGCGCGCTGGTGCGGACACCGCCGGCCGGGCCGTGGCCGGCCTCGCGCGATGCCCTCCCGTCCCGCTGCCTGGCCGCGGCGCCCGTCAGCTCCGCCGGGAGCGGGTTCTCCTACCGAACAGTAAATCGGGTTTTGCGCGGTCAGATCGGACTATCGGGGTTAAAGTCGTCGCTGGCAGGTCCATGCCAGCGTGCCCCGGGGCACGAGCGGGCGGACTGCCGCGCGACTGGGTCGCTAAGGGGGAAGCGATTGGCCATCTTTCATCCGGGCCCCCGCCCGGCGGCGGCACCGCGGGCCAAGGGCCTCAAGACCGGCGCGCTCGGCCTGGTGTCCAGCGTCGTCATGGGCGTGGCCTCGACCGCCCCGGCCTACAGCCTGGCGGCGACGCTGTTCTACGTCGTGGCCGCCGTCGGCCTGAAGTCCCCGCTGATCGCCGTCCTGGCGTTCGTGCCGATGCTGCTGTGCTCGATCGGCTTCAGCGAGCTGAACAAGTCCGATCCCGACTGCGGGACCACCTTCATCTGGGCGACCCGGGCGTTCGGGCCGAAGACCGGCTGGGCCGGCGGATGGGCCGTCGTGGCCGCCGACGTCCTGGTCATGGCCAGCCTGGCCCAGGTGGCCGGGCAGTACATGTTCTTCCTGGTCCAGGGACCAGACAGCGCGATCGGCCTCAGCGCCTCCAGCGGCTGGGTGCTGCTGGCCGGCAGCCTGTGGATCGCCGCGATGACCTGGATCTGCTACCGCGGCATCGAGGTCTCGGCCAACTTCCAGAAGGCGCTGCTGTCGATCGAGATCCTCTTGCTGCTGGTCATGTCGGCCACGGCTCTGGTCCGGGCATTCGGCAGCCACCCGCCGCCGGGGTCGCTGCACCCGAGCCTCAGCTGGCTGTCGCCGTCGCACCTGCCCGTCTCGGCCTTTGTGTCCGGGCTCATCTTGATGCTGTTCATCTACTGGGGCTGGGACACCGCGTTGTCGGTGAATGAGGAGACCGCGGACAAGTCCCACACGCCGGGCCGGGCAGCGATCATCTCGACGATCATGCTGCTCATCACCTACGTGATCGTGATCATCGCCATCCAGGCGTTCGCCGGCACCGGCAGCAGGGGGGTCGGCCTGACGAACCCGGCACACCAGTTTGACGTGCTGTCGGCCACCGGGGGCGCGATCTTCGGTACCTCCGGGCTCGGCGCGGTCATGTCCCGGCTGCTGATTCTCATGGTGCTCAGCTCGGCTGCCGCCTCGACCCAGACCACGATCCTGCCGACGGCACGCACGACCCTGTCGATGGCGGCCTACGGGGCCCTGCCCGAGTCGTTCGCCAAGATCAATCCCAGGTACCTGACCCCGACGGTGTCGACGGTCGTGATGGGCGTGGCCTCGATCGCCCTGTACATCCCGCTGAACTACATCTCCGGCGGCAACCCGATCTCGGATGCCGTCACCGCGATCGGCCTGTACATCGCGTTCTACTACGGGCTCACCGCATTCTCCTGCGTCTGGTACTACCGGGCCACGCTGACCAGCAGCGCCCGGAGCCTGTGGATGCGCGGCATCCTGCCCGGGCTGGGCGGGCTGCTCATGTACGCGGCCGGCTTCTACAGCCTGCAGAGCGACTGGGTCGCCTACAACAGCTACACCACCTGGACGGTGCCGGGCCTGCACTGGCAGGTGGGCGGCATTTTCATCATCGCCGCGCTGGGCGCGCTGGCCGGAGTGCTCAGCTTCATCTTCATGCGCGTCACCGCCCCGGCCTTCTTCCGCAGGGAAACCCTCACCAGGACCACTCCCGCCCTCATCTTCAGCGAGGAACTGTGACTTCCGGCCGCTAGCTGCATCTGCCGACGAATCCGGACTCGTCTGGGGGGACACCGGGAAAATGGACAACGCCTTCTCAGCTCAGCCAGCCGATGCCGATGCGGCCGCGCGCACGGGCCCGGCAGGCGCGGGCCCGGGCCAGCGCTCCTGGCCGGTCAGCTCGGGGCTGGTGCCGGCGCTGGCCGGCGGTTTCACTGTCCGGCTGGAGACCGCCCCTGGCCTGGCGGCTGCCCTGCCGGCCGGGGCCGCGGTTGCCCTCGTCCCCGGCCGGGCCGGCGCCCCGGCTGCCACGGCGAACGGGCAGGACTGGCTGAGATCGTCGGGGAAGACCCAGCTCGCCGCCGCCTGGGCCCAGACGCTGTGGCAGTCAGGCGACCTGGACCTGCTGGTCTGGATCGCTGCCACCAGCCGGGCCTCGGTGCTGTCCGGCTACGCCGCGGCGACGGCCGCCGTGACCGGCCGCGAGCAGCTGAGCAGCTGTGAGTCAGACGCCGCCCAGTTCCTCAGCTGGCTGGGCGAGACCAGCCGTCCGTGGCTCGTGGTGCTCGACGACCTGGCCGGCGCGGCGTACCTGGATGACCTGTGGCCGGCCGGCCCGGCTGGCCGGGTGCTGGTGACCGCCGCCGACGCTGGCGCCGTCCCCGGCGGCATGCGGGTCGTGGCGGTGCGGCCGTTCAGCCCGCGTGAGGCCGTCAGCTACCTGAGCGAGCGCGTGTCAGCCGACCCGGACAAGCGGCACGGCGCGACCGAGCTGGCTCACGACCTGGACTTCGAGCCGGTCGCGCTGGCCCAGGCGAGCGCGGTGATCGCCAGCTCCCCGCTGGCGTGCCGCGAGTACCGGGCAGGTTTCCTGCGCCGGCGGCAGCAGCTGGCGGGGCCGGCCAGCGAGCGGCCGCCGGCCGCGGCGGTGACGTGGACGTTCTCCTTCGAGCGGGCGGACGGGCTGGCACCGGGCGGATCGGCCAAGCTGCTGCTGGCCCTGGCCGCGCTGCTGGACGGGCACGGCATCCCCAGGGCCGTCTTCACCGCTCCGGCGGCAGGCAGTTTCCTCGCGGGCCGCGGCGGCTCCCCGGCCAGCAGCGAGCGGGCCCTCACGGCGCTGGACCAGGTCGGCCTGATCACCGTTGAGACAGGGGCGGCCCCGCCGGCGATCCGGATCAGCCCGGTACTGCAGGCGGCGCTGCGGGCCGCCATGCCCGAGGGCATGCCGGACCAGGCGGCGAGGTCAGCCGCGGACGCGCTGCTCGAGGCGTGGCCGGACCGGGAGCAGCCCGGCTGGCCTGCGTCCGGCTTCCGATCCTGCGCGGCGGCCCTCCGGCGGATCACCGGGGACCTGCTGTGGGAGGGCGGCTGCCATCCCCTGCTGGTGCGCGCGGGGGACAGCCTGGACCGGGCCCGGCTCACCGGGCCCGCGGTCGACTACTGGCTCGACCTGGCCACGACCGGCGGCCGCGTGCTGGGCAGCGGGCACCCGGACACGATGCTGGCCGCCCGGCGGCTGGCCGGCGCCTACCTGGCGGCCGGGCGCGCCGACGAGGCCGTTCCGTGGTTCGAGTGGGTGCTCGACGGCCTGGCCAGGCAGTTCGGGCCGGAGCACCCTGACGTGCTGGAGACCCGGCTCCGCCTCGGCCACGCCTGCGTGGCGGCGCTCCAGCTCCCGGCTGCGATCTCCGTCCTGGAACGCGCGGTTCCCCAGTTCGAGCAGGCCTGCGGACCCGAGCATGCCGACACGCTCGGCGCGCTGGACGAGCTTGCCGCCGCTTACCTGGCCGCGGGCCAGTATCCCGACGCCATCACCGTCTACCGGCGCACGCTGGCCGACCGGGAGCGCGCCCAGGGCGCCCGGCACCCGCAGACGATGACGACGCGTCACGGCCTGGCCAGCTCCTACCTGGCCGGCGGCCGGGCAAAGGACGCCGTCGCGGCCTGCAAGCGGGTGGTGGCCGACCGGGAGCGCGTCCTCGGGCCCGATCACCTGGACACGCTGCGGGCGCGCAGCGACCTGGGAGCCGCCTACCAGAAGGCGGGCAAGACAGCGGCCGCGGAGCTGGCCTGCGAGCAGGCCTGGGCCGGGTTCGAGCGGGTGCTCGGTCCCCGTCACCCCGATGCGCTGCGCAGTCGTGCGAGGCTGGCCCAGATGTACAGCCGGCTGGGACGCTACGGCGACGCCCGCGCGCTGCTGCGCGACACGGTCGACCGCCTGGAGCGCGCCCTGCCCGATGGCCATCCGCTGATCACCGAGCTTCGCCAGAGCCTGGCTGACATCGGCGAGGAGTAAGCCGCCTTCCGCCGCAGCGGCGACGGCAGCACGCTCCGGGATCCCGGCACCGGGCGACCTGGCTGTCGCCCCGGCAGCGGGCCCGGCCGTACGGCAGGTCAAGATTTGCCCCGTCACGTACGATACATCCGAAGTGCCGGGGTGAGCCTGGTCAGGTCGCCGCGCGGCCTCCGCGGCCGGACACAACCGATGGAGAAGCACTCGTGCGACGCGTAGTCCTGACCCTGTCGGCCCTCACCGCGGCCAGCCTCGTGCTGACCGCGTGCGACGGGTCCAGCCCGGGCCCGCAGCGACCGACCCCCACTCCCACCCCGCCGAAGGCCGAGCCCAGCCAGCCGGTCGCGCGGTACTGGCCGCTGACCGGGCGCAGCGTGCCCGCGGGCAAGACCGACAGGCTGCGCCACCCGGTCCTGGTCGCGAAGATGGACAACACCGTGTCCAGCCAGCCGCAAGTCGGCCTGAGCAAGGCCGACATGGTCGTCGAGGAACTCGTCGAGGGCGGCCTCACCAGGCTCGCGGTGTTCTACTACTCCCGCATCCCGCGCACCGTCGGGCCGATCCGCTCCATGCGCGCCAGCGACATCGACGTCGTCTCGCCCGTGCACGCGTCGGTGGTGACCAGCGGCGCGGCCCCGCAGACGATCAGGCGGATCAACGCCGCGCACATCCGCTTCTACGGCCAGGGCGCCCCGGGCATGTACCGCTCCGCGGCCCGGGCAGCGCCGTACAACCTGTTCGTCAGCCTCAGGAGCGTCGCGGCCGCCGCCAGGCGCAAGCCGTCGGCGCCGCCGGCCTACCTCGACTGGGGATCGGTCAAGAAGATGCCGCGGGGCCGCAGGGCGATGAAGATCAGCGCCCAGTTCTCCGCCGTGCACACCACGGAGTGGGTCTTCCGCCACGGCAGGTACCACAACACCGACAGCAACGCGCCCGCAGGCGACCAGTTCCCGGCGACCACCGTGCTGGTCCTGCGCGTGCGCGAAGGCGACGCGGGCTACCTGGACCCGGCCGGCCACCACGTCCCGGAGACCCTGCTGAGGGGCTCCGGCCGCGCCCTGCTCTTCCACGACGGCCGGATGGTCGCCGGGACCTGGCACAAGGGGAAGGCACGGGCCTCCCGGATCACGCTGAAAACCTGGCATGGCCAGAAACTCAAGGTCCCCGCCGGCCACACCTGGATCGAGCTGGTCCCGGTCCACGGCGGTGACATCACCGTCTCGGGGACGCGGTAGCCAGCCGCCCTAGTAGGCGGCGAGGGCGCGGGCGGCGATGACCACCTTCTCCGTGGTGGGGATGACTTCCTGCTCCAGCGCGTCGGCAAACGGCAGCGGCACGCAGGCGGCGGCCACCCGGCGGATCGGGGCGTCCAGGAGCTCGAACCCCTCGTCGGCGACGATCGAGGCGACGGTCGCGCCCCAGCCGCCCTGGTAGGGATTCTCCTCGGCGACCACCAGCCGGGAGGTCCGCGCGACGGAGGCCAGGACGGTGGCCATGTCCAGCGGGACCAGGCAGCGCAGGTCGATCACCTCCGCCGACACGCCGTCAGCCGCCAGCTGGTCCGCGGCGGCCAGGGCCAGCGGCACGGTCGCAGCGAGCGCCACGATGGTCAGGTCGGTGCCCGGCCGGGCCACCGCGGCCTGGCCGAGCTCGACGACGTGACCGTCGGGGGCGGCCGGGCCCTTGCTGGCGAACAAGCCCTTGTGCTCGAAGAACACCACCGGGTCATCGCTGCGGATGGCCGCCGCCAGCATCCCGGTCACATCCGCCGGGTTCGACGGCGCGGCGATCTTCAGCCCCGGGATGGTCAGCGCCCAGTTCTCCGCGGCCTGGGAGTGCTGGGCGCCGAACCCCAGCCCGCCGCCGTTGGCGGTGCGGATCACCAGCGGCACGGACACCTGCCCGCCGGTCATGTACCGCATCTTGGGGATCTCGTTGGCCAGGTAGTCCCAGCAGCAGGCCAGGAAGTCGGAGAACATGATCTCGGCCACCGGCCGCAGCCCCGTCATCGCCGCGCCCATCGCCGCGCCGACGATCGCCTGCTCGCTGATCGGGGTGTCCCACACCCGGCCCGGGCCGAACTGCTCGAATACCCCGGCCATCGTCTTGAACACCCCGCCCGCCGCGCCGATGTCCTCGCCCAGGCACACCACCAGCGGGTCCCGGCGCATCTCCCGGCAGATCCCCTCCGCCACCGCCTCCCGGTAGCTGATCACGTCCGCCACGCCGCGCCTCCGTCCGCCCACATGTCCCTGAATGCGTCGCTGGCTGCCGGCGGCGGCGCCGCCCGGGCGCTGGCCACGGCGCTGGCCACCGTCGCAGCGGCCCGGTCCGCGGCCGCCGCGATCTCGGCCGCGTCCACCCCGGCCTCGGCCAGCCGCCGGCGGGCCAGCTCCAGCGGATCACGCTGCAGCCAGTCCCGGACTTCCTCGTCGGGGCGGTAGCTTGCCGGGTCGGTGCGGCTGTGCCCGTAGTGCCGGTAGGTGAGTGCCTCCAGCACGGTCGGGCCGTCGCCCGCCCGGGCCCGCGCAGCTGCCCGGCCGACAGCCCCGGCCACCGCCAGCACGTCGTTGCCGTCGATCACCTCCGCTGGCAGCCCGAAGGCCGCGGCGCGATCGGCGGCCGGGTGCGGCACCGAGGTCACCGACCCGATCGGGGTGTACTCCATGTACAGGTTGTTCTCGCACACGAACAGCGCCGGCAGCGCCCACACCGCGGCCAGGTTGAGCGCCTCGTGAAACGCCCCGATGTTCGTCGCGCCGTCCCCGAAGAACGCCACCGCCACCTGCCCGGACCCGCGCAGCCGCGCCGACCAGGCCGCGCCCGCCGCCAGCGGCAGGTGCGCCCCGACGATCGCATACGACCCCAGCATCCCCGCCGCGGCCTTGGTCAGGTGCATCGACCCGCCCTTGGCCCCGCACACCCCGGTGCCCTTGCTCATCAGCTCGGCCAGGCACTCTTCCGGGCTCGCACCCCGGGCCATCGCGTGATGATGCCCGCGGTAGGTCGCGAACACGTAGTCATCGGCGCGTAACGCCGCGCTGGCCCCCACCGCCACCGCCTCATGCCCGGCCGCCAGGTGCGTCGTCCCTTTCACCAGCCCGGCCAGGAACAGGTCATACGCCGCCTTCTCCGTCTGCCGGATGACGGCCATCTGCTCGTACATGGCAAGCAGGCCGGAGCTGGCGCCGCCGCCCGCCTCCGGTGCTGTCTCCTCGCGCAGGGTCATGCGGCGCTCCTTTCCGGCAGGCGTCCTGGCGCCATATCACCACAGCTTGCCGGCCGGTGCCAGGGGGCTGCGCCGCGCCTGATTGCGAGCGCGCGGCCGGGACGTGGCGGCCGGGACTTATGCGTCCAGGCCGGCGAAGAAGCCGGCGATATTCCCGGCGACCAGTTCCGGTTCCTCCGCGGGCGCGAATCCGCCGCCGCTGGGCATCGGCGTCCAGCGGCGGACGTTGTAGAGGCGCTCGGCCCACTCGCGGGGCGGACTGCCCGTGACGGTGAACTGATGGTCGAACAAGGCGACGGCAGTGGGCACGCTGACGAAATCCCCCGGGCCGGGCTGATCACCGAGCCATCTCTTGTCGTAATAGCCCCGGACCGAGGAGGTGATCGTCTCGGTCAGCCAGTAGAGCATGACCGTGGTCAGCAGGAAATCCCGGTCAAACCGCGTCTCGAGGTCGCCGCCGGTATCGGCCCAGGCCCGCCACTTCTCCAGGATCCAGGCGGCCAGCCCGGCCGGGGAGTCATTCAGCGCATAGCCCACGGTCTGCGGCTTGGTCGACTGGATCGCGCCGTACCCGTATTCCCGCGCCGACCAGTTCTCGTACTGCGCCAGGTAGGCCTGCTCCGCCGGCGACAGCGGCGCCGATCCCGGCCCCGTATAGGGCGCGCCGAGCAGCGTGTGCAGGTGAATGCCGATCAGCGGCCCGGGATTGTCCAGCGCCATGAACATGGTGACGGCCTCGCCGATGTCGCCGCCGCCTGCCGCATAGCGCTCGTAGCCCAGCCCGCGCATCAGCTGGTGCCACAGGCCGGCGGTATAGCGCGGGGTCACGCCGGCCCGGCCGGGACGCCCGGAGAACCCGTGACCAGGCAGCGAGGGAATGATGACGTCAAAGGCGGGGCCGTCAATGCCGTGCGCCGCCGGGTCGGTCAGCAGCGGGATAAGCGGGCAGAATTCAGCGAACGTACTCGGCCAGCCGTGGGTCAGGATCAGCGGTATCCCCCGTCCGTGCCGCGCCTTCTCCTGCAGGAAGTGGATGCGCAGCCCGCCAATCTCGGCCAGGAAGTGATGGAACTGGTTCAGTTCTCGTTCCCGGGCGCGCCAGTCAAAGCCACTGCCCCACCAGGCCACCAGCTTGCGCAGGTAGCCGAGATCGGTGCCCTGCGACCAGGCAGTGCCCGGACTCGGGTCGGGCCACCTGGTGTTACGCAGGCGAGCCCGCAGGTCCGACAGCACCTGGTCATCAGCCCGGATGCGGAACGGCTCAGGGCACAGCGGGCGGCATGCCTGGTCGGCCACGTTGGCTCCTCATCAGCGTCGGCACGTCACCATCCGGCAGGCTCGGGTGGCGGCTGCATCCAGGGTCCGGTCAGCCGGCCGTCAGCACGAGCGGCCGGACCCGGAGCGCGCCCGGCCGCTCCCGCGGCCGGTCACGGATTCTCGAAGGGATCAGCGAAGGCCGCGGCCTCGACCGAGCCGGGGCGGAAGCCGGGGATGTGGTCGATCGCGACGCTCTCCATCCAGGTGCCGTCCGCGACCTCCGGCTTGTCCTGGAGGTCGGTGATGATCGCGTCGATGAACGGGCCGGCGAAGCCCGGCCGGGTGGCCATGATCGCCTTCACGGCGGCCTGGTCGAGCTGGCCGAGTCCCAGGCCGGTGACATCACCGACGATGCCCGCCGACCCCAGGGCGGTCTCGGTGCTCTTGAAGTCGGAGAAGCCGCCGGTCGCGTGCAGCGCCGCGACATCCCACACCGCGTCGGCACGGCGCGCGGACAGGCCGTGGCTGCGGGCAAAGTCGCGCGCGGCATTCGCGCTGGCCACCTCGAACCGCACCGAGGGCGAGTGAAAACGGGCGGTGAGCCCGAGATCGTGCATCATGACGCCGGCGAAGAGCACCTCCTCGTCGACCTGTTCGTGCTGCGCCGCGGCGAGCAGGATCGCGAGCGCGAAGCTGCGTTTGCAGTGATCGACGAGGAACTGCGGCGACGCGCCGGTGACCAGCTCGTCGACGGCCCGGCTGAATCGCGTCCCGGGCGGCCGCGGAACGCTGCCGCCAGCGGCCTGCGCCGGCTCTGCCTGCGCGGCAGCGCCCGGAGCGAGAATCGCGGCGGCCGCCAGGCCGCCCGCCACCAGGCCGGTCCCGGCCAGGGCGCGCCGGCGGCTCACCCGGGCTGACTGCTGCTGATCCGACATGAACTGCACCCCTTCGGCCTGGTCATGCCCGGCGGGCATGTGTAAAGCCACGGTGCCGCAGGACCCCGGCGGCCAGCGAGAGCAAAGCGGGCCAACAATCGCTCAGTTGCAGCCAGCCCGGCGGCGCCCGCCCGGTGCCGGCCCGGCGCCGGGCCGGCGGCCATGGCGAGGTTGCCGGCGGCCGCGCAGATCGCGCCATCAGAGTGACCCGCAGTGAACTGGCGCAAACAGGCCGCCCGGACGATTATGGCCACATGAAAGCGCACAACGTGGCGGTCCTCGCGCTCCCCACCACGGTCATGCTCGACCTGGCGATCCCCGTGCACGTGTTCGGCTACCACGGCGAGGACCGGTACCAGCTGCGACTGGCCGGGGTGCGGCCGGGCCCGGTCCGCACGGCCGAGGGAATCACGGTCGGGCTCGGCCAGGGGCTGCGGTCGCTGGCCAGCGCCGACACCATTGTCGTGCCGGGCTACACCGACCTGACCACGCCGCCCGAGGACCGGGTCCTGCGGGCGCTGCGTGACGCGGCGGCCGGCGGCGCACGGCTGATCTCCATCTGCACCGGGGCGTTCGCGCTGGGGTATGCCGGGCTGCTCAACGGGCGCCGCGTCACCACGCACTGGGCACTCGCGCCGCTGCTCGCGCAGACCTTCCCCGGCGTCGGGGTCGACCCGAACGTGCTGTACGTCGATGACGGGGAGGTGCTCACCAGCGCGGGCGTGGCCGCCGGCCTGGACCTGTGCCTGCACGTCGTCCGGCAGGACTACGGCGCCAGAGTCGCCGCCGCCATCGCCCGCCAGTCGGTGATCGCGCCGCACCGGGCCGGCGGCCAGGCCCAGTACATCGAGACGCCGATGCTCCCCGACAGCGCCGCTACCGGGCTGTCCGCCACCCGGTCCTGGGCCATCCAGCACCTGGACGAGCCCATCGACCTGGCCGGGCTGGCCCGGCAGGCCCGGCTGTCCAAGCGGACCCTGTCCCGCAGGTTCCGGGCCGAGACCGGGACAACGCCCATGCACTGGCTGCTCAGCCAGCGGCTGCTGCGCGCCCAGCGGCTGCTGGAGTCCACCGACGCGCCAGTCGAGACCGTCGCCCAGTCCTGCGGCTTCGGCAGCGCGGCGATCCTGCGGCGGCATTTCGCGCGGGCCACCAGGACAACACCGACGGCGTACCGCCGCGCCTTCACGACCAGGGACGAGCAGCCGCTGCCGGCGAGCGGCGGCGGCCGCGGGCTGGCGCGGGCCTGAGCAGGACCTGACGGTCAGCTGCCGGCCGGGGGCGGTCCGGCAGCGGGCGGAGCGACGACGATCTCCGGCACGCTGATGCGGAACGTCACCCCCTGCTGCTGCGGGATGGCCTCGACAGTTCCGCCGTGCATGTCGGCGATCCTGGCCACGATCGCCAGGCCGAGGCCCGAGCCGGGCAGCGCCCGCGCCGCTGCCGACCGGTAGAAGCGGTCGAAGATGTACGGCAGGTCCGCCGCCGGGATTCCCGGCCCGTCGTCGCTGACCTCGACCGCCCCGCCGGCCGCGCAGATGCGGATGCGGCCATCCGGCGGGCTCCACTTCAATGCGTTGTCGACCAGGTTGCCGACTGCCCGTTCCAGCGCGTCCGGATCGCCGCGGACCAGCGTCGGCCGGCAGTCGAGCTCGTACCGCAGTCCCGGGGCCCGGCCGGCGGCCTGCGCGGCGACCCGCTCCGCGACCAGGTCCAGCCGGACGTCGTCGATGTGGAACGAGGCGCGTCCGTCACGCGCGAGCTCGACCAGGTCGCTGATGAGCCCGCGCAGCTCGCCGGCCTCGGCCAGCGCGGCCGCGACCAGCGCGGGCGAGCTGGGGTCCGCCGGCCGTTCAGCGAGCAGCTCGAGGTTGGTGATCAGGCTGGTGAGCGGGGTGCGCAGCTCGTGCGAGGCGTCGGCGACCAGCTGACGCTGCGCGCTCGCCGACTGCTCCAGCGCGGACGTCATCGCGGCGAATGCCTGCCCGAGCCGGCTGATCTCGTCATGACCCGTGGTCTCGACCGGCGCGCTGAGGTCGCCGGTGGCCCTGATCCGCTCGACGGTCTCGGTCAGCCGGCCGACCGGGCGCAGCACCCGGCCCGCGGCCAGCCGCGCCGTCACTCCCGCGCCGATCGCGCCGGCCGGCACCAGCGCGGCGAGCAGCCAGCCCAGGGCCGTCTGCGTCGCCGTCGTGTCGGACACCGGCAGGGCGGAGCGGACCAGCACCCCGCGGCTGCCCGGAAACTGTGCGGTGTAAATGCGGTAGACGACGCCCCGGTAGGCCTCGTCGCGGAAATACGGCCCGTCGCTGCCGTTCGCGACCTGGACGTCATGCCCGGTGATGCCGACGAACCCGGTCACGGGGCCGGCCGCGGCACCGGGCACGATCTGCAGCTGCGCGTCGCCGAACGGGACCAGCTGCCCGGCGGCCCGGGCCTGCTTGAGCTTCGCCGCTATCGCCGGCGCCTGCCGGGCCACCTGCACCAGGGAGGCGTCGTCCTGCCCGCGCAGGTCCGCGCCGACCGCCAGGTAGATCACCACCGCCACGACCGCCAGCGCGCCGAGGACCACCGCGCCGACTGCGATCGCGAGCCTGGTGCGCAGGCTCATGCTTCTTCTCGCAGGACGTAGCCGATCCCGCGCACGGTCTGGATCAGCCGGGGCTCGCCCATCTTCCGCCGCAGGTAGCTGATGTAGACCCACAGCCCGTTCGACTCCGGGCCGAAGTCATACCCCCACACCGACTCGAATATCAGCGTCCGGGAAAGGACCCGGCCCGGGTTGCGGACGAACAGCTCGAGCAGCGTGAACTCGGTCTTGGTCAGCGACAGCCGCGCGCCGCGGCAGCTCGCCTGGTGCGCCGCCAGGTCCAGCTCGATGCCGGCGAACCGGAGCTGGTCGGCGCCCGCGCCGCTGCGCCGCAGCAGGGCGCGCAGCCGCGCCCGCAGTTCCTCCAGCGCGAATGGCTTGGCCAGGTAGTCATCGGCGCCGGCATCCAGCCCGGCGACCCGGTCGGACACCAGGTCCCGCGCGGTGAGCATCAGGATCGGGGTATCGTCGCCGCGCGCCCGGATCGCGCGGCACACCTCCAGCCCGCCCGGCTCCGGCATGAGGACGTCGAGCACGACCGCCTCATGCCGGCTGTGCAGCAGCATGGCCAGGGCAGTGCTGCCGTCGGCCGCGGTGGAAACCTCGTAGCCGTCGCGCCGCAGCGCATGGGTCAGCGCGCTGCGTACAGCCTCGTCATCGTCGACCACGAGCACCCGCACGCGGCCAGTATCGCGCACGTTTCCGCACCGGCCCTGCGGACTGAGCTGGCACTCGGAGGCCGTCAGCTGCCTGCGGCCAGGCTCTGCTTGGCCTGCGCGAGCGCGGCGGACAGCTGCGGCGCACTGACGCCCAGCGAGCGGGCCGCCGCCGCGAAGACCGCCGGCGACGTCCCGGCCGGGCCGGCCGCGAACAGCGGCCGCAGCGCCGCGCTCACCCGCGCCGTGCTGACGTGCAGTTCCGCGGCCACCGCCGCCTCGATCGGCTCATGGGCCGCCGGCGCGGCCGGGCCGGGCTTGGAGCCGGCCGGGCTGGCCCCGCCGTGCGTGCCCCCGGCCATGCTCTGCTTGGCGTCCGCGAGCGCGGCGGACAGCTGCGGCGCACTGACGCCCAGCGAGCGGGCCGCCGCCGCGAAGGCCGGCGATGACGACCCGGCCCGGCCCGCCGCGAACAGCGGCCGCAGCGCCGCGCTCACCCGCGCCGTGCTGAGGTGCAGCTCGCTGGCCACCGCCACGATCGCCGCGCGGGCCGCCGGCCCGGCCGGGCCGCCCGGCTTCTTGCCGTGCGACACCGACGTTGCGGGCGCGCCGGGCTTGCCGCCTGTCGCCGATGCCACCGCGGCGCCAGTGCCGGCGGCCAGAGCGGCGGTGACCGCCGCGGTGGCGGCCACCATCCTGGTTCGGTTGCGCATGCCAGTCCTCCTGGGGTCTCGCGGATCGCACCCAACAGAACCTGGCGGGCCTCAGGCTGGCCGAGGAAGTTCCTTATCGCGGCCTAAGAAAGCAGCCTTGCTTCGGGCAGCGTCAGCATCCGCGCGGCGGCAAGGGCCTCAGCAGCCAGAGTCAGCGTGACCGCGGCCCGCTGCACGGCGCCGTTCCAGGGCTCCAGCGCCCCCGATGCGAACACGGCCATAGCTGCCGCGCTGGCGACGGCAAGCACCTGGACCGGGCGGGCGATCACGGCCCATGGCGGGTCGGCGCGGAACTGCCGCGCCAGCACCAGCGGAGCGGTCAGCATCGCCCCGTAGGCGACGCCGCTGGCCACGTCGTGGACCTGATTGTGCCACGACTCGCCGGCAAAGCCCGGGCCGGTCAGCAGCATGTGGTCACGCCGGAACACCCCCGCCGCGATGGCAGCCGCCCCTGCGATCATCACCAGCCACGGCCCGGCCGGCCGGTGCCCGGCCGCCTTCTGCAGGGCACCGCCGAACCCGGCCGAGCAGGCGCCCAGCACCACGAAGGCGGCCACCATGATCTGCGGGTCGCCAGCATCCTCCGCGGCCAGGCCGCTCAGCTGAACCCCGGCCGCCGGCTGGCCGGCCTGGCGCAGCGAGCTGACCACCCACGCTGTCGTGAACAGCAGCGGGCCCGCGACGCCGCCGCAGGCCGCCAGCCTGCCGAGCCTCATCGCAGCTCTCCTCCCGGGGGCCGGTCCCGGCCGGGCGGCGGCCGTGCGGGCAGGCCCCGCATCCATCATCGCCCCCGCGGCGGAGCACCCGGTGGCGGCCCGGCCTGACCCAGCCCGGCCGGCGCCTGCCCGGCACGCGAGGAGGTGCGGTCCGCCGCCGGCGGTCAGGCCCGGCGAGATCCTGCATCATCCTGGCCGGGTGATGCGCGGGCCGCTGCCTGGTTGCGACGGTGGCAGAGCGAGCGCGACCGGGAGGGGAGATAACCATGGACCGCTATCCGAACATCAGCGAGCACGGGCTTATCGGCGACCTGCAGACGGCAGCGCTGGTGACGACCGATGGCGCGGTGGACTTCTTCTGCTGCCCGCGATTCGACTCGCCGAGCGTGTTCGCCTCCCTGCTGGATGCGGAAAAAGGCGGCTACTTCCGGATCACTCCCGCTGGCGGCAACTATGTGTCGAAGCAGCTGTACTTTCCGAACACCGCCATGCTGATCACCAGGTTCCTGACGCCGGACGGCGTCGGTGAGGTGCTGGACTTCATGCCGGTGATAGAGGGTCCGCCGACTGACCGGCACCGGCTGGTGCGGCACCTGCGAGTGGCCCGCGGCACCATGCAGTTCGAGGTGGAAGTGCAGCCCCGCTTCAACTACGGCCGGTCCGGCCACACTGTTGAGGTCACCGAGGCCGGGGCGGTGTTCCGCGGTGAAGACGGCATGCACCTCACCTTGCATACCGCCGGACGGCGGCCCGCCGCTGAGGGCGGGACAGAGATCGAGCGGACCGGGGACGGCCTGCGCACGACCTTCACGATGCGCGAGGGTGACAGCGGCCGCGGCGTGGTGCTGGAGTCGATGGGCGGCGCTCCCCGGCATCTCGAGCCCGCAGAGCTGGAGCAGCTGGCTAAGGATACCGAGCGTTACTGGAAGGGCTGGCTGGGCCGCTCCACCTACAGCGGCCGGTGGCGGGAGATGGTGACCCGCTCGGCGATGACGCTCAAGCTGCTCACCTACCATCCGACCGGCGCCCCGGTCGCGGCGGCGACGCTGGGGCTGCCCGAGCAGGCCGGCGGGGAGCGGAACTGGGACTACCGGTTTACCTGGATCCGGGACGGGTCGCTGTCCATGCACGCCCTGGCCGAACTGGGCTACCTGGAGGAAGCCGGCCGGTTCGGCGCCTGGATGCGCGACCGGGCGATCGCCGACGCCGCCCCCGACGGCACCAGCCCGCTCAAGATCATGTACCGGGTCGACGGATCCTCCGACCTCACCGAGGAGACCCTCAGCCACTTCGAGGGCTGGCGCGGCTCCCGGCCAGTCCGGATCGGTAACGGCGCCGCCGACCAGCTCCAGCTCGACATCTACGGCGAGGCAGCCGACGCCATCCTGACCGGCGACGACTTCGGCCTGCCGATCGCGCATGCCGGCTGGCGGGCTTTCACCCAGATCATGGACTGGGTCGCCGGCAACTGGGACCAGCCCGACGAGGGCATCTGGGAGACACGCGGCGGCCGCAGGAACTTCACCTACGGACGATTCCAGTGCTGGGTCGCCCTCGACCGGGCCATCCGGATGGCCCTGCGGCACGGCTGGCCTGCTAACACCGCCAGGTGGACCGAGCAGCGCGACCTGATCTACAACCAGATCATCGACCGCGGCTGGGACCCGGGCGTCAGGGCATTCACCCAGCACTACGACACTAAGGTGCTGGACTCGGCGCTGCTGCTCATGCCCATCGAGGGGTTCATCTCCCCCACCGACCCGATGTGGCTGTCCACCCTTGAGGGCATGGACCGTGAGCTGGTGTCCGACAGCCTGGTCTACCGCTACAACCCGGCCGCCTCGCCCGACGGGCTGCACGGCGATGAGGGCACGTTCTCGCTCTGCACGTTCCTGTACGTGGACGCGCTGGCCCGGGCCGGCCGGCTCGACGACGCGGTGCTGATCTTCGAGAAGATGCAGACCTACGGCAACCACCTCGGCCTGTTCTCCGAGGAAATCGGCTCGACCGGTGAGCAGCTCGGCAACTTCCCGCAGGCGTTCACCCACCTGTCGCTCATCAACGCCGCGATCACCCTCAACCGCGAGCTCGACAAGCGGGCGAACCTCTACCAGCCCGCGCCCGAGCTGGCAGGCAGCTAGCCGGCCGGGCCCGCCCCCGCCCGGCCGTTCCCGGCTCCGCCCGGGGTCAGGGATGGTGCTTGCGCCGTCGCGCCAGTGCCGCGCGACCGGGCGCGCCCCTGATGGTGATCTTCCGCGGTGAGGCAGTGCTCCGCGACCGGAGGCCGCCCCGGTCTTCCGCACCGGCGCGGCTCCTGCTGCCCGGACGCGGAATCCACGCCCACAGCGCTGCCGCGGCGGCGAATCCGACAAAGCCGCTGACGACGATCCCGGCACCCAGCCCGGCGACCGCCGTGACCGCAGACAGAAACACCGGGCCGATGCCGGACCCGGCATCGGCCAGCTCGCGCCAGAGCCCGAGGAAGGTCGGGCGCCCGATCGCCGGGGACGTGTCAGCGGCCAGGGTATTGACGATGCCCGAGCCGATGCCGTTGCCGAAGCCCATGATCATCGCGGTGGCTGCCAGGGTGATGGCGCCGTGGGTGAGCGGCATGAGGACAAAGGAGATCCCCATGATGATCACGCACGGCACGGCGACCCAGCGGCGGCCGTAGACATCCATGACCTTGCCCGCGGGGTAGAAGGTTAGCGCGTCGATCGCTCCGGCGACACCGTAGATGACCGAGTTCGCCGTGGGAGACAGCCCGATATGCGCGGCCCACAGCGGGATGACGACCTGCCTGGTCTGCCGGATGGCCGACAGCAGCAGGACACCAGTGCCCAGGGTGACGAAAGTGCGCCAGTACCGCTTCAGGATGCCCCACGAGGTCACCCGCGCGGCCGCGGCCCTGTACTCGTCGCTCAGCTCGAGGTCAGGCACCCGGTAGACGATCACCGCGGCGGCGGCCATCGCGGCGAGGCTGACGTAGTAGGCGCCCGGCAGCCCCCAGAGCTCTACTGCGCCGGCGCCGAGGAAGGGGCCGAGGAACACCCCGATGCGCACCGTGCCGCCGAGGGTGGACAGCGCCCGGGCGCGCAGGTGCGGCGGCACCATCTCGGTGAGGTAGGACTGCCGGGCCAGGCTGTAGACCGAGCTCGCGGCACCGATCAGCAGGATTCCCAGGCCGAGTACCAGCAGCGAGGCGGCGCCGTGGCCGAGGTTGATCACGCACAGGACCAGGCCGGCCGCGGTGGCGGCTGCGGCCGCGAGCATCGCCTTCCGCTCGCCGACCCGGGTGGTCAGGATCCCGGAGGGAATGTTGGTCACGATCGAGCCGATGCCGAGCAGCGCTCCGATCAGGGCGGCGACCGGGGTGCTGGCCCCGCGGTCAATAGCGCTGAGGGTGATGACCGGCAGCATGGCCCCTTCGGCGAGGCCGAACAGGGTCGCCGGAGCGTAGGCGGCTACCGCGATGGAACGGAGGCGGAACTCCTCGCTCACGTCGGCAACACATTCCGCACGATATCGCCCGGATACGCGCGAGCCTGGCCGGCCTGGCGCAGCACCCGCCGGGCGGGAACCCGGCCGATGCCGCGGGCCAGGGGTACTCGGTCCGGTTACCGGAGGCGTACGCGCACGGCAACGGCGCCCCGTTCGCGGGCAGGGGCGTCACTATGACCGGTCACCGGACCGGTCATAGTGCGGAGCAGGTCGCGGCTAGCGCCGGGTTGCGGAGCTGGTGACAGACGGGCTGCGCGCACGACTCGACCGCACTGGGCAGGCAGGAGTCACGGGGCGAGCCCGGCGGCCGCGCCCCGATCCTGCGCGACGTGCCGCAATGATCTTCCCGGGCCGCCCTGAGAAGCGGCCAGGGGGCAGCGATTCACGTGCCGCCGAGCACAGCCCGGTGACAGGGAAACGACCCCAGCACAGGGAAACGACCTCAGCCAGGAGCGCCACTGGGCGGCTGGCCGCCGCGCCCTTCGGAGGCAGCACTGAAGGCCGCCCGCAGCCGGTCCTGCTGCGGCACCGACAGATCGGACCGCATCAGCTCCATCGCCGAACCCTGGAACGCCGTCACGACCTGGTCGATCATCGCCTCGGCGCTCAGCAGCACCAGGGCTGATGTGCCCGGTGTCATGTCCCCTTTGACCGCCTCGATCATCGAGCTGTCAATGACCGGGTGCCGGAGCTTATGTACCAGCGAGGCGACCTTGCTGCCCTCGTCGGTCACGTGCTCATGCGCCAGCGGCGCCGCCGCGTAGTGCGGCCAGCGCAGCACAGTGATGTCCTGTACATCGATGAGATCCTGGGCGTCCAGTTCCTTAAGCCGCAGGACAGCGACGTCCGCTTGCTCCGTCCCGCCGAACCGCCATGCCGTCGTTGTCATCGGGGTCCTCCAGTTAGCCGGCCAGTACCGAGTCGCTACTGCTGGGTCTCACGCCAGGCCGGCCCGCGCCGAGCAGGCACGACAGCCGGCCGGCTATCGATTGCTAACTTCCTGATGAAATGTCCAGCTCCGCGCGGGCGCACCCGCCTACGGAACATAGGGATGACGCGGGGATCTGACATCGCCTTGCGCGGGTGAAATCGCTCCGGCAGTCCGGCGCGCTCCAGCGCTTGCCCTCCTCCCCGCAGGCCCGGCCAGGGGCCGGCTACCTGAGGATGTTGACCGCGCGGGCGATCACGAGCGCCGCCAGGGCGATCGATCCGGCCGCCTCGAGCATCATCAGGAGCTTGGCCCACGGCCTGATCGCCGAGATGTCGGTCGGGCTGACCGCGGTCGCCGTCCAGAAGGCCAGCGACAGGTAGTCAATGAACCGCGGCACCCAGGTGCGGGGCACGTAGCCGGCGTGCTGCATCTCGGGGAAGACAAACGCGGGATCCCGGCCGGGCTGGTGGGCGCGGGCGGCGGCGCCGCCCCGGTCGAGGTCCCAGTACCACAGGCCGAATGCGATCACGTTCGTCACCCAGATCACGCCGCCCGCCGCCAGGAGCCCGCCCGCGTTGTTGGCGAACAGCTTGCTGCCCGACAGGATGTCGATGACGAGCCGGACCGCGGCAGACAGGTTCGCCAGGGTAATGAACGCGATCACGATGCCGGTGACCACCCGCAGCCAGGTTCGCTGCCGGTCGATGCGCCCCGGGTCACCGGCGATCAGCACCGCCAGCAGGACCAGCAGCACCGCCGGGACCACCCATCCGGGCTGCACCCGGTACCGGACAGGCAGCGCTACGTGCATGCCCGCGACGACAACGATTGCCAGCGCGACCGGCCACCAGTGCTCAGCCCGGTCAGCTTGCGGGCCGCTGCTCACCGGCCCTTGCCGGACGGGCTGCCGAGGATCGGCAGAGCGCCGCCCTGGGCAGCATCTCGTTCTGCCTTGTCCGGCAGTCCCCGGACCGTCCCGATGATCATGACGGCGATGGCCGCGCCGATCGCCGGCCCGGCCACGTACACCCACCAGCCCGCGTAGTCGCTGCCGACGATGTCGGGCCCCAGAGAGCGGGCCGGGTTCATCGAGGCACCGCTGACCGGGCTGGCGAACAGGCCGAGCAGCGCGACGGTCGACCCGACCGCGATGGCGGCATTGTGGCCGATACTGCGGCTGCCGGTCGCGGTGTTCAGGATGATCGACACCAGGATCGCCGTCAGGACGGCTTCCATCACCAGGGAGCGCCAGTCGCCGCCGGGCCTGGCGATCGGGTAGTTCCCGCCAGCAGCCACATTCCCGAACATGCCCTGCAGGAACAGGGCGGCGCAGATCGCCCCGCCCAGCTGGACCACCCAGTACGGCACTACCCAGCCCGCCGGGAACACCCCCCGGCCGGCGAAGGCAGCTGTCACCGCCGGGTTGATGTGCAGCCCCGACAGCGGGCCCCACGCGTAGATCATGGCCATGACGACGGCGCCCGGCGCGATCACCGCCGCGGCCCGGCTGATCGGGCCGCCGCCCGCGTAGTGGTTGATCACCCCGGCTCCGGCCGCCACCGTGACGAGGACGAAGGTGCCGGTGAACTCGATGATGAGCCGGATCCACAACGGCCGCTGCCTGAGGGTGTCCTCGTCGAGCCGGACGAGGTAGCGGTGCCGGAGGGAGGCGGCGCGCTCAGCATCGGACTCAGCGGAGTCAGCCATCCCTAGCTCCCAGTCATTGCCCTGTAGCGTGGCAGCAACCTAGGCGGCAGCGGCGGCGGATGCCTCACCCGGTGCAGGTGAGCGGCGACCCCCGCCGCCAGGCTGCCGGCCTGGCGATCCGCGCCGGGTATGCGGGCAATTCACCCGTTGCCGTCCGGCCGCCGGCCTCCCGCACCTGAGGGTGGATTGCATTACTCCGCGTCCGGGCCGCCCGGGGTCTGCAGCCGGCGCATGGATCCGTAGAGCGTGACGAGCCGGCCGAACTCCTCCTCGTCGCAGAAGCGGAGCACGCCGGCGCCATAGCTCTTGGCCACCTCGATGCAGAAGCGGGCCGCTTCCGCCATGCTGGCCAGCTGCGAGGCGCCCGTACCGGACCCGGCCACGGTGACCGCTGACGTGAGTGCCACGCCGGCGACGGGCACTGCGGTCGCCGTGGCTGGCTGCAGGATCGAGTTGAGGTGATACACGCCGTTCTCGTACGGGGTGATGTCCTGCATGGTGACCGGCAGCACCACCGCCGGCCGGCCGGTCACCTGCTGCTGCAGGTCGAGCAGGTGCTCGCTGACCCGCAGCACCCAGCCCTGCCGCACGGTCGGGCTGATGGCGAAACCCGGCTGATTGCACACCCGGTTTCCCCGCGTGGTGTCGACGGACAGGATCGCCTCCATCGACTCGTCCACCTCATGGCTGTTCATCGTGGCCATGTCGACCGGCGAGCCCATGAACGGCACCGGATCATGGGGCAGGACTGGCGCCGCCGGGCAGATGTGCGTGGCGATGATGACGTCGCCCGGCAGCCGGTCCCCGGCCTGGCCCATGCTGCCGAGTTTCGCGGCGGCAGCCAGCGCGGCCAGGGCGCCGTCGCCATCGGAGACAAACCCGATCCGCGCAGGCCGCGCCCCCACCCCGCCATGCCGGCCGATCACTCCCAGCGTCGGGGACCGGCCGCCGGTACGGCGGCCGTCGTAGCCGGGAATCGTGGCCCGGACAAAGTCGGTGTGCCCCGCCTCAGCCGTGGCCCGGGTAACCGCGACCTCCGGGACGCCGGCCGCGCGCAGGGCGGCGGCCGCCGCTGCGCCGTCGGCAGCGGGCCGGTCCAGAACGTCGAACAGGTCGAGCACCTGGCGCCAGGTCACCTTCCGCCCACCTCACCTTCCTGCCGTCGCGCAGAGCAGTTCCCCGGCCAGGCGGCCGACGATCGACCTGGCCAGCAGCACCGGCAGGCCCGAACGCGCGGCCGCGGCTGCGCGGTGTGCCTCGGTGTATCCCATGCAGTCCAGCAGCGCGATCCGCGCCCCGCGGCGGGCCAGCCGGCCGGCCGCCGCGGGGATCGCGTCCGCGGCCCCGCCGGCATACGGGTCGGCGCTGGCGACCAGCACCGGCGCGCCCAGTGCCCGCTGCCAGCGCAGGGACATGACCTCCTGCTGGGCGGGCAGCGGGACGATGACGCCGAGCGGTCCGCCCTGCCGGACGACCGCGCCGGCCCCGCTCACCAGCAGGCGCTCCGCGTCGAGCAGCGGCCGCCGGTGGCGCAGCGGCGGGAAGGTGCCGGTGCATACCAGCAGGCTGACCCCGGCCCCTTGCTGCTCGAGCGCGGCGATGGCCGCTTCCAGCCGGGGCACGAGGCGCCGCCGGTCAAGCACGACGGGCCGGCCGTCCCGCAGGCGGCTGGTCAGCGTGTCCTCGTCGGCGCCCGGGGCGAGGGCGGCGATGGCCGGCGGGCCGAGACCGTCAAGGGCCCCGCGCTCGAGCAGGCGCGTCCCGGCCGGCAGGTATGCGGCGAGCTCGCCGGTGAGGTCGGCCCGCGGCGACTGCCCGATCGTCACCACGCCAAGTGATGGCATCATTCGCTCCTCCCGCTGGACGGCTCCGGGTTAATCGTCAGGCTCCTGTCCGGCCGGCACGGCAGGCAGGGCGGTCGCGGGAAGGTCAAGAAGCGGGCCGATCGCGCGCACCCGGACCCTGACGGCCGGATCGAGGAGGTAGGACAGCGGCACCTCGTCCACGTCGGCGATCTGCACATGCCGGGGGTCGGCCCCCGCCTGCACCGCTCGGGCGAACGCGTCGTCGCGCGCCTCCTGGATCGCCGCCCGCTTCCGGTCCGGCCTGCTCGGGCACACCCGTTCCGCGTAACCGCTGACCGGCGCGATGGCAGCGCCGATCGCGTTGGCGACGTCGTAATGGCCGGGCCGCAGGAACCGGCTGACGCCGCCGACGTCGGGCGGGACCAGAGCGCCCGCGCCGCCCACCACGACCAGCGGCCACAGCGCGGAGGTGAGCCGCATCCGGTCGATGCCCTCGGCAATCAGGGTGTCGGCCCTGGCCAGAGCCGCCGTGAGCGTGGCGTGCCAGCCCGCCGGAACGGCCCGGCCGCCGAGGGACATCCGGCCGGCTGCCACCGCGGCGTCGGTGAGCGTCGGGACCGGGCCGCCGAAGACGAGCGCGTCGGAGGTGAGCCGGCTGCCGATGCTGGTGCCGAAGTGCATCGCCGGCCCGCGTCTTTCGATCCGGGTCCCGCCGCCGACCCGCAGGCTCAGGATGTCCGGCATCCGGAAGTTGGTCTCCACGCCGCCGACCGTCACCGGCGACAGCGAGTCGCTCGGGAAGCCCCGGACCAGCACGCCGATGTCCGCGGTCGTGCCGCCGACGTCGATGACGACCGCTTCCTCCTCGCCGCTCAGGAACGCCGCCCCCCGCATGCTGTTGGCGGGCCCGCTCGCGATGGTCAGGACCGGGAAGCGCAGGGCCGCCTCGAGCGCGACCAGGGTGCCGTCGTTCTGCGCCAGGTAGGAGTCGGCGTGCAGGCCGTGCCGGGCCAGGCTGTGCCGCAGTGCCCCGGTGATCGTCGTGACCACGCCGGTCAGCGCCGCGTTCAGGACAGTGGCGTTCTCCCGCTCCACCAGCCCGAGGGTGCCGATCTCATGGCTGAGGCAGATGTGCACGCCGCCTAGCTCGTGCCGCACGATCTCGGCCGCCTCCAGCTCATGGTCGGCGGCGACGGGCGAGAAGACCCCGGTAATCGCGATGACCTCGGCGGCCGCGCCGACCGAGCACGCAAAGCGGGCGACCGCGTCCCGGTCGAGCCTGCCCAGCTCAGCGCCGTCGTAGTCGGACCCGCCGGCGACGACCGTCTCGCCGGCCGAGACGGCCGCCCGCAGGTCAGCCGGCCAGCTGGCCAGCGGCGGCAGCGCCGTCGTCAGCGGGTAGCCCAGCCGGATCACGCCGACCTTCTGCAGCGCACGGCGCTCCAGGATCGCGTTGGTCGCCTGCGTCGTCCCGAGCATGACCCGGCGGATCTGGTCCGGCCCGCCGCCGAGCCTGGACAGCGCCAGCCGGATAGCCTGCTCGATGGCCGGCCCGACATCCGGCACGGTGGCGACCTTTGCCTTCGCCATCAGCGTGCCCTGCCGGTCGATGATCACGGCGTCGGTATTCGTGCCGCCCACGTCGACGCCGAGGTGCAGCTCACCGGGCACGGGCCGTCATCCCCGAGATCGGGGTGTACTCCAGCGGCAGCCCGAACGCCCGCGGGCCGGCCACGTCCAGGCCCTCCGGCGTCGTCCACACCGAGGGGCCGGGGTGGGCCACGATGGTGACGCGCTGTCCCAGGCGCATCCCCTCGGTAGGAAGCGGCTCGCAGGTGTCCGAGCCGATGACCGAGATAATGTCCGGGACCATGGCCAGCTGCTCGCCGTCTTCCAGCGCGAGCAGGACCTCATTCTGCATCTCCAGCCGGATAAGCCGGCCGGCGTCCGGGCCGAGGCCGGCCACGATGGCCGACCCGCTGGCGAAGCCGCCATCTGACTCCCGGGTGAGCTCGATGAGCTTGCCGTCCAGCAGGACCGTCCCGCCCACGCTGCCGGTGATGGCGGCGACCCGCTCCCTGGCCCGCAGCCGCAGTGACCCGCCGACCTTGAGCGCGCGGCTGACCGAGCCGGTGATGACGGCCGTGGCTGCGCGCTGCGCGGTCATCAGGTACGCGGTGGCCGCGCAGGCGCCGCCGAACAGGCTCATCGCCCGCCTCGCCAGGCGCTCGGCCCGGTAATTGTCAGCAGCCCACAGCACGGCGACGTCACCGCAGCCGTCGGTCAGCACCAGCGGGCTGGCCGGCACGCCGGCCAGGTGCATCGCCTGCTGCTGCATCTCGGGAAAGGCGCGCCCCATGCCGTCGGCGTCCAGCAGCGGCATGCCGAGGCGGGCGGCCCACGTGACGGGCAGCAGGCCGTTCGAGCCGCCGATCTCGTAGCACATCAGGGCGGCGACCGGCGCCTTGCACAGGCTTTCCACCTGGTCGCGGAGGATGAATGCCTCCTCGCCGCTCCAGATGCGCTCGGTGGCCACCATGGGCGCGCCGATCAGGCCGACAGGCATGACGATGCCGTCCGGCGGCAGGCTGCCGACGTCAGCGATGTCGACGGGACCGAGCTGGTCGACCGCCTGGACGGCCATGGCCAGCGGGGTCTTGGTCGAGCCGCCGCCCCCGGAGCTGGCGATCGCGCAGCCGAGCGCGTACACGGGCAGGTTCGCCACGGTCAGCTGCATGTACGTGAGGCTATGGTCAGTTTGTGCCCGTGTCTTTGTGAGATCTGACAAGGACGGCCGGGTTCTTGGGGCAAAGCTCCGTGCGCCCTGGCTCAGCCCGGCGGCAGGGGCGGCGCCTGCCCGTACCGCTCCCAGTGGACCAGCTCCGTCACCAGGCGCGAGGGCCGGGAGCGCCACGGGCGTACCGGCGGCCGGGCCGCGGCGGGGTGGCCGATCTGCAGGATCGCCTCAGGCCGGGCGTGCGCCGGCAGGCCCAGCACGGCCTCGACGCCGGCCCGGCTGAACGACGTCGCCGGGCATGTGCCCAGGCCGAGCGCGTGCGCCTCGGTCATCATGTTCATCATCAGCGTCCCCACGTCGATGAACACCGTCGGCTCGGCGTCGGCCCGCAGCCCGGCCGCCGCCACCGCCTGCAGGTCGGTGCAGATGACCACCATGACGGCCGGATGCGAGAAGATCCCCGGTGACATGTCGGCCACGAGCCTGACCTGCTGACGGTCCTGAACGACCAGGAGCCGGTGGACGCGGTTATTGCTGGCGCAGGTGGCCCAGCGGCCGGCCTCCAGGATCATCCACAGCTGAGCGTCCTCGACAGGCTCGGGCCCGAAGTCACGCACCACCCGCCGGGTGCTCAGCAGCGCCAGGAGGCTCGCCGGATCCACGTCCCGCCCGGTGTCCGCGGTGGTCATGGCGCCACGTCCGGGCCGTGGTCGCCCGCGGTCTCCACCAGGCGCAGCGCCACCTGCCGGGCGGCCTGCGGCAGGTAGGCGTAGAAGGCCGGGCGGTCGCTCATCATCGTGACCTTGTTCCGGTCGAGATCTTCCTGCAGGCTCGCCAGCCACGGGTCGTCCAGGCCGCACCCGAGCATCATGGCGGCGAGCTTGGCGGCGGCGTCGAGCAGCCGGAAGCTGCCGTAATAGTGCGGCTCGGTCACGCAGATCTCCGCGCTGGCGACCAGGTGGGCCAGGAGCTCATAGGCGCGGTCCCGCGGGACGGCGGCGCTGTGCTCCGGCCCACTGCGCGGCTCGCCTGGCCCGCCTGGCTGTCCCTGCTGCTGGCTCAATGGTCCTCCAGGTCCTGGTAGCGGCCGCGGCTCAGCAGCAGGCCCCGGCCGGGCCCGGCCAGCAGCTCCCCGTCCCGCATGATGACCTCGCCGCGGGAGATGGTCAGGGCCGGCCAGCCGCGCGCCTCGTAGCCCTCGTACGGGTCGAAGTCCGACCGCGACTGCATGGCCGCCGCTGTCACCCGGAACGGCCGTTCCGGGTCGATGGCCACCAGATCGGCATCGGATCCCACCGCCAGGCAGCCCTTGCGGGGCCAGAGGCCGAACAGCTTGGCCGGGTTGGTGGCGGTGACGGCGACGAACGTGGTCATCGGTATCCGGCCGGCCCGCACGCCCTCGGCGTAGAGCATGCCGATGCTGGTCTGGACGTTCGACACGCCGCCGGGAATCTCCTCAAAGGACAGGGCCGGGTCCATCTTCTTCCCGGCCATCCAGGTGGTGTGGTCGGTGGCGTAGGTCTGGATCTCCCCGCTTTCCAGGCCCTCCCACAGGGCCGCCTGGTCGCCGGACTCCCGCAGCGGCGGCCAGCAGACGTACTTGTTGCCGTGGCGGTCCGGCAGGCGGTACCGGCTGGCGTCCAGGTACAGGTAGGCGGGCCTGGTCTCGACGTAGACGCGGGCGCCGGCCCGGCGCGCGGCGCGGACCGCCTCGAGGGCAGCGCGGCAGGAGAGGTGGACGATGTAGACGGGCACGCCGAGCGCGTCCGCGTACGCCGCGACCCTGGCCGTGGCGGCCGCCTCGGCCTGGACGGGCCGGGCTCGGACGAGGTTCTCGACACCGTGCCGACCCTGCTGCTGCAGTGCGCTGGTGAGGTGGTCGACCAGGGCCTGGTCCTCGGCGTGCACGCTGACCATGAGGCCGGCGTCCGCTGCCGCCTGCAGGACCCGCAGGACGCTGTGGTCGCTGAGCGCCATGCCGGTATTGGCCGTGAAGATCTTGACGCTGGTGAACCCCTGCCCGGCGAGCGCGGGAAACTCGTCCAGCGCACCCGGCGCGTCCGGATCGATCACGGCAATGTGGAACCCATAGTCGATCAGGGAGCGGCCGTCGGCTTTCGCCTTCTCCCGGTCGATCGCGGCGGCCAGCCCGCCGCCGGGGTCCTGGAAAGCGAAGTTGACGTAAGTCGTGATCCCGCCCGCTGCCGCGGCCCGGGATCCGGACTCGTAGTCGTCGGCCGTCGCATCGTCGCCGACCCGGGTGTCGAAGTGGGTATGGACGTCGACCGCGCCCGGCGCTACCACTAGGCCGCGCGCGTCGATCACGCTGCGGGCATCCCCGCCCAGCGACGGCCCGATGGCGGCAATGCGGCCATCGCTGATAGCGATGTCAGCGTCGAAGGTCCGCTCGGCCGTGGCGAGGGTCCCGCCGCGGATGATGCAGTCGTAGGACACCGGCGTCACCTCGGGCACGACGGTGCGTAGGTCACGTCGAGGCCGAATGCCGCCGGGCCGAACACATCCAGGGCCTCGGGGGTGCGCATGATTTCCGGCGGGGAGATCGAGACCACCTTGACCCGCTGCCCGTAGCGCAGGGCCTCGGTGGTGATCGGCTCGGCGGTCTCGGTGGCCAGGATGCAGATGAGGTCCGGCACCACGGCGACCGCCTCCCCGTCGATCTCGGCGATGAGGTGCTCGTTCTGGAACGCTATCCGCATCGTCTCCGCCGCCCGATAGCCGCGAATCCGCGCGTGGCCCTTCACGAAGCCCTCGGTTGTCTGCCGGAAGACGTCCTCCACCTTGCCCTCGAACAGCAGCCGCGGACCGTGGTAGGAAGCCGCCGCCAGCGCCCCGGCCAGGTCCTCCAGCGGATCGCGGTGCCGCCGCCGCGCCTCCCGCACCGCGGCGCCCAGGGAAATGCCGAGCCGGATGGTTCCCGGGATGGAGACCCGCTTCGCGACCGCCCCCGGCATCGAGTACTCGGCGATCATGGCGGCGCCGCCCATCCGGATGCAGATGCCGCGGGCCAGCCACTCCATCGCCCAGTTGTCCCGGGCCATGACCATGGTGACGTCCCCGTGCTCGTTGGCGATGGCCATCGGGCTGCCCGGCACGCCGAAGACGTGGAAAGTCTCCATCTGGAGTTCGGGGAAGGCCCGGCCCATGCCGTCGGCGTCCAGCACCGGGATGCCGGCCTCGGCGGCCACGACCAGCGGCAGCGTGGAATTCAGCCCGCCGCACTCCATGGGGATCGTGGCCGTGGCCCGGCGGCCCAGGTGCTCTTCCAGCGCGCGCAGCGCCGCTACCCCCTCGGTGCCGGCCGGCAGCTTCTCGACCATGACGGTCGGGGCACCCATCATGGCGGTGGAGATGACCAGCCCGTCGTCGGGTACCTCGTCCAGGTCCCACACCGTCACCGTGCGGCCGCGGTCGAGCGACCGCTGCGCCATCAGGCGGCCGATGTAGGGGTCGCCGCCGCCCCCGGACCCGAGCAGCGCGGCGCCGTAGGCCAGGTCGACCAGATCCTGGCGGGTGATCGTCCAGCTCATGCCGGGCTTCCCGCCGCGCTCAGCCGCTCCTCGACCGGGATGTAATCGAAGTCGTAGCCGAAGTAGCGCGGACCGACCAGTTCCAGGCCCGCCGGCGTCCGCCACCGGGGGTCACAGGGCGCCACCAGCACCGAGACCCGGAAGCCGTAGCGGATCTCCTCGGTCGTGATGGGCTCGGCCGAGTCGCTGTCCAGCACGATGATCAGGTCCGGCACCGAGGCGACCACCCGGCCGTCGCGGATCGCCACCAGGTGCTCGTTCTGGAAGTTGAGCTCGAGCCGGGACCCGTCGTCCGGGCCGAGCCCGGCCAGCACCGCGCGGCCCCGGGCGAACCCGGTCTCGGTGCGCCGCTCGACGTCCGCGACCCGGCCGCGGAACACCAGGTGGCCGTTCAGCCGGCCGGTGACGGCCTGGAGCGGGTCAGTGTGCCCGGCCCGGGCCCGGGCGATGAGCTGCCCCAGCTCCTGGCACAGGCTGAGCGTGCCCAGCACCATGGTCTCCCGGACCGCCTTGCCGTCCATCGCGTACAGGGCGATGAGCGACGAGCAGCCCATCTCGATGGTGGCCGACCGGGCCAGCCGCTCGGTCCAGCGGTTCCCGATGGTGCGCAGCAGGACGGTGTTGCCCTTCTCGTCGGCGACCACCATCGGGGTTGCCGACGCGCCGTACATGCCCGGCACCAGCATCTGCAGCTCAGGAAAGGCCCGGCCCATGCCGTCGGCGTCCACCAGCGGCAGCCCGGTCCGCGCGGCCGCCACGAACGGGATCGTGGAGTTGATCCCGCCCGCCTCGCCGCACACCACGTGGGTCACCGGCCGGCCGAGGAAGTCCTGCAGGGCCAGCAGGGCGCTGACCACCTCGTCGCCGCGCGGAAGCTTTTCCACCATGACGGTGGGCGCGCCCATCATCGCGGACTGGACGACGAGCGCGTCGTCCGGGATCTCAGCCGCGTCCACCAGCCGCACCGGCCCGTAGTCGCGGATGGCCTGGCGGGCCAGCAGCTTGCCGATGTACGGGTTGCCGCCGCCGCCGGTCCCGAGGACCGCCGCGCCGCGGGCCAGGTCCTCCAGGTCCTCCTCAGTGACCAGGCGCATCGTCACCCCCCAGGGGCAGGTCGCCGACGGCCTTGACCCGGATCCGGACCGCGTTGCTCGGCAGGTAGGCCAGCGGGACCTCCTCCACGTCCACGATCTGCACGCTAGACTCGACCGCCCCGGCGGCCACGGCCTTGCCCGTCGCTTCCTGCCGCGCCGACTCCAGGGCTTCCTCCCGCGTCCGGCCCGCCAGCGAGATCACTTTGTCGACTTCCCCGCCGACCTGGGCGATCGCCGCCCCGATCGCGTTGGCGACGGCAAAGTGGTCGGGCTTGAGGATCTCCGACGCGCCCTCGAGGTGATCCTCGAGCAGGATGCTGCCGCCGCCTACGATGACGACCGGCAGCGGGTCCGGGCTCGTCTTGACCCGGTCGACGAGCTCCGCGAGCCGGTCCTGGATGGCCTGGACGCCGCGGCGCACCAGGTCCCGGTCGAGATGAGCGACCCGGCCGGGGTCCCCCACCTCGCACAGGCCTCCCGCAACCGCGAGGTCGGTCGCGGTGACGGTGTCCCCGCCGAACACCAGCGTGCGCTGCTGAATGGCGTAGCCCACGCTGCGCGGGCCGACCGTCACGCCGCTGTCGCCCGCGGCCACGATGCTCCCGCCGCCCAGCCCGACGGGGAGCACGTCGGGCATCCGGAAATTGGTGCGCACGCCGCCGATGTCCACGGCGACCGCTGCCTCCCGCGGGAATCCGCGCACCAGGACACCGACGTCGCTGGTGGTACCGCCGACGTCAATGACCACGCAGTCGGTGCGCCCGGACAGGAACGCCGCCCCGCGCATGGAGTTGGTCGGCCCGGACGCGAACGTGGCCACCGGGTACTGGCGGCAGTAGCCGACGCTCATCAGCGTGCCGTCGTTCTGGCTGATGTAGACCGGCGCCGTGATGCCCGCCGCGCGCACCGCGCTCTCCAGGGCTGCCGTGATCGTCTCGGCCAGCTCGTGCAGGCAGGCGTTGAGTATGGTGGCGTTCTCCCGCTCCAGCAGCCCCACTCGCCCGATTTCGTGCGACAGGCTGACCGACACCCCCGGGATGACGTCCCGCAGCACCTCAGCCGCCCGCACCTCCATGTCGGCATTCACCGGGGAGAAGACCGAGGAGACCGCGACCGTCCTGATGCCCTGCGCGGCGATGGCGGCCGCCGCCTCCCGGATCTCCTTCTCGTCGAACTCGGAGATGATGCGCCCGTCGAACTCATAGCCGCCGTGGCACAGGTAGCCGTGCTCGCCGAGCACGTCGCGCAGCCGGCCCGGCCAGTCGGTCATCGGCGGCAGCGCCGCGGTGGCGGGCAGCCCGAGCCGCAGCGCGGCGGTCGGGGCGAGGCGCTGTGCCTCCACCACGGCGTTGGTGAAGTGCGTGGTGCCGATCATCACCGTGCTGACCTGCTCCGGCGGGAACGCCCGCGCCTGCTGCAGGCCGGCCAGCGCGGCCACGATCCCGGCCGTGACCTCCGGCGTGGTCAGCGTCTTGAACTCGGCCAGGACCTCCCGCCCGGCCATCAGAACGGCGTCGGTATTGGTTCCCCCGACATCGATGCCGATCCGCATCACGCCTCCGCGGCCGCGGCGGCCGGGGCCCTGGCGGGCATCACCCGGGCGAGCCCGTAGTACAAGATCGCCGCGACGATCAGCGAGTTGACGCTCTGGATGCCCCAGTGCACGTAGTAGCCCACCAGAGCCGCGGCGATCCAGGCCGCCCACCCCGCGGCATTCCAGTTCGGGCACCACGCTGGCAGCCGGGCAGAACTGCGGGACGCCTCCAGCGCCCGGCGGTGCGTCCGGAGAACGAAGTAATCGACGACGATGATCGCGGCGACCGGCGGGAAGGCCACGCCGAGGATGGTCAGGAATCCCACGAAGTGCGCCAGGATGCCCAGCGCGGACAGCACCGTCCCGATGACTCCCACGATCAGCGTGAGCATGGCCCGGTGAATCCGCTTGCCGAAGGCAGTGTCAAGGAAGTTGGCCAGCCCCAGGGAACCGCTGTACAGGTTCCAGTCATTGATCTTGGTGGTGGCCGCGATCAGGACCAGGACGCCTACCGCGCCCGAGGTGGTGGTCACGATGCCGATCACGTTCTCGGTCTTGGCGTAGTGCGCCAGCAGCACGCCGATCAGGCCGATCGTGTACTCACCCAGCGTGATGCCGAGGATTGTGTTGACGACCACGTCGCGGGCGTTGCGGTTGAAGCGGCACATGTCCGGGTTGATTACCGCGCCGACGATGAACCCCCCGGCGACCAGCGTGGCTCCGGCCCCGATGCCCAGCGCCGGCCCGGGATGCGGCGACGCGACCAGGGCGCCCAGGGACTCCTTGCCCAGGGCCTTGCCGATCGAGTAGAAGCACAGCACGACGAACGCGGGCACGGCGATGTAGGCCGTCCATGTCATGGACAGGAAGCCCCAGATGACGATCCCGGTCACCGCCAGGCCGGTGAGCACCTCCCAGGACCACAGCGGCATGGCATGGGGCAGCAGCGACTGCAGACCCTGGGCGAATACCGCATTCTGCACGCCGAACCAGCCCATCAGGCTGATGGTGATCACCAGCCCGAGCATGCTGGACCCGTACCGGCCGAAGCCGGTCCACCGGGTCAGCAGGGAGGTGCTCAGCCCTTCCCGCTGGCCCGCGATGCCGGTGAAGACGGCCACCACCTCCAGGATGACCGCGCCCAGCGTCAGCGCGAGGAATGCCCGCCAGAAGGTCATCCCGAAGCCCAGCGTGGCGCCGAGCAGGAACTGCGAGAGCGCGGACATCTGCCCGTACCGCTGCAGGAAGACCACGAACCAGTGCTTGCGCTCGCCCTCAGGCATCCGGCTGACCGCGTGGTCGTCGCGGCCGATACCGAGGTCGGCCTCGGTGCGCTCATCAGTTGCAGTGATCGTGGCATCTGGCCTCATGGGGCGCCACCTCCAAGGCTGCGTATGCTCGCCGTTGGCAGTTGACCTGCTTAAATGGCGACGCTATCCCGCAGATCAGGCGAAATCTTTGACAGCCGGCACGAATCCGGGCCGCTAGTTTGTGCATAATGCACACATACGTGCGCCGGCCGCCGCGCGGGAGAGCTCATGATCGTTTCCGATCTGCTGCAGACGCCCGGGTTGTCCCTTGAGCGCATCGTCGGCGATGCCGACGGCGCCAGCGTCGAGTCGGTATTCCTGGCCGAGCGCCTGTTCGACCTGATGGAGGCACCCGGCCGGTCGGTCGTCGTGCTCGGCGCAGATGCCTGCGCTGGCGCCGAGCGCTACCACTTCGACATGGCCCTGCGGATGGCGGCGAGCCGCGACGTGGCCGCGATCATCCTGACCCGTGCCCCGGTCGGCCAGGCCACCTCGACCTCCCTGCACACAGCGCGCCGCGTGGGGGTCGCGCTGCTCCGGCAGACCGAGCCGATGAATCTCGCGGGCCTGGTCGTGGCGCTGGAGGCCAGGATCCGCGGCTCGGCGGAGCTAGGGCTGCGGCGGGCCGTCCTGGCGTTCCAGGCGATGAGCACGGCACATGCAGACGTGGACGCCCTGGTGTCAGACGTGGCAGCCGCGGCGGCTGCCGACATCATGCTGGCCAGCCAGCCGGCCGCCGAGTTGTCCTTCCCCGTGGAGCTTGAGGCCGAGCCGGGCGCCTGGATCATCGTGCGAGGCGCGGCCGCTCAGGCACGTCCCGAGCTGGTCCTGGTCGGCAAGGCGCTCGCCGACCGGGTCGCTGTGGTGGCCGCCGCTGCCCGGCGGGCTGAGGAACTGCCGATCCGCTCCCGCGCCGAGGTGCTCTCGGAGTTGCTGGACAGTACCTCGAGCGTGCGCTCGGCGCTGCTGCGGCGAGCCCGGGCGATGGGCCTGCCCGTCGACGGCTGGCATCTCGCCGTCCGGATCGAGCACGCCAATTCCGAGGAACTGTGGGACGACGAGGTCAGCGCCTACGAGGGGCGGGAACGCCTGACCCGCCTGCTGCTGGACGCCGTGCAGAGCGGTGGCGGGCTATGGCACGCGGCATGGGCTTCCGATGCGGTCATCCTGGTGCGCATGGACCGCAAGGATCCGGGACCGCATGCGGTGCCCGAGGCAGCAAAGGCCGCCGACCGGGCGCTGCGCGCCACGTCTCAGCAGCTGCCCCGGGCGGTGCTGTACTGCGGCGTGGGAACCACCCACGCCGGCGCCACGGGACTGATCAACTCGGCCGCGGAGGCCCGGGCTGCCGTGTCCGCGTCGCGGGCGCGTAACCGGCCCGGCGCCGCGACCGCCTTCGACAGTCTCGGCCTGCGGCGCACGCTGATCGACTGGTACGGATCGCAGAACGCGCGGGAAGCAGTCGCCAGGGTGCTCGAGCCGCTTGACCGGCTGGGCGCCAAGAAGGCCGAGGAGGCGATCAAGACCCTGCATGTCTTCCTCGACGCCCGCGGGTCCCTGTCCCGCGCCGCCGGGGTGCTGCACTTGCACCGGAACGCGGTCGCCTACCGCATCGACCGGATCTTCTCCCAGCTCGAGGTCGACCGCGAGAATCCCGACGACTGGCTGCTGCTCGAGCTTGCCTGCCGCGCTCGCCGGCTCGGCTAGCGGACGACGGCGCCCGCCGGATGGCGGTCACCTCAAGCGCGGCTGCCGTCAGCTTCGCCACCTACAGCCCAGGAGGTGCGCGGGCCCGCGGGCCGGAACCGGCTCAGCCGCAGGCTGTTGGTGACGACGAAAACCGAGCTGAGCGCCATCGCCGCCCCGGCGATCAGGGGGCTGAGGAAACCGAGGGCGGCCAGCGGGATCGCAGCTGCGTTATAGCCGAATGCCCAGAACAGGTTGCCCTTGATGATCTGCAGCGTGCGCCTGGACAGAAGGATGGCGTCCGGAACGGCGCGCAGGTCACCGCGGACCAGAGTCAGGTCGGCCGCCTCCATCGCGGCGTCGGTGCCGGTGCCCATGGCCAGGCCCAGGTCGGCCTGGGCAAGCGCGGCGGCGTCGTTCACGCCATCCCCTACCATCGCCACCACCCGGCCGTCCTGCTGCAGTCGCCGGATCGCGGCCACCTTGCCGTCGGGCAGCATCCCGGCGATTACCTCGCCGATGCCGGCCCGCTCCGCGACCGCCGCCGCGGCGCGGGGACTGTCCCCAGTCAGCAGTACCGGCTGCAGCCCCATGGCACGCAGCTCGGCAATGGCCGGGCACGAGGTGGGCTTGATCGTGTCGCCGACCGCCAGCGCGCCGCGGACGTGCCCGTCCCAGCCGACATACACCACCGTCTGGCCGAGCGACTCCGCTTCGCCGGCGCGCGCGGCAAGCTCCGCCGGTACCGGCTGCTGCGGCCCCTCAGCCTCCAGCCATGTCCGCCGGCCGGCCGCTACTGCGTGCCCCTCCACGACACCGGAGACCCCGAGCCCCTGGTGACTGGTGAAGTGCTCCGCGCGGGGCAGCTCCCCGCCGGCCCGCGCCCGCGCTGCCGCGGCGATCGCTGCCCCGATCGGATGCTCGGAGGGATGCTCGACCGCGCCCGCCAGGCGCAGCAGGTCTCCCGCGTCCTGGCCGGGCGCGGCGAGCACGCCCGTCACGCTCATCCGCCCGGTGGTGACGGTGCCGGTCTTATCCAGCAGCACGGTATCGATAGCGCGGGTGGATTCCAGCACCTCCGGTCCCTTGATCAGGATGCCGAGCTGGGCGCCGCGCCCGGTGCCGACCAGGATCGCGGTCGGGGTGGCCAGCCCCATCGCGCACGGGCAGGCGATGATCAGCACCGCGACCGCCGCAGTGAACGCCGATCCCGGGCCCTGCCCTGCGGCGAGCCATCCGGCCAGCGTGACAGCGGCCAGGCCGATGACCACGGGGACGAAGACCGCCGAGATCCGGTCAGCC
>DASUBV010000208.1:0-9930 GCA_035763085.1 Streptosporangiaceae bacterium
CTCGCTGCGCGTCGTCCGGACGGCGATCGAGCTGTCGGTGCTCGCCGCGGGCTGGGCCCTCGGCGGCGCGATCGGCATCGGCACCGTCGCCTACGCGCTGGCGATCGGCCCGCTCACTCATGTGCTGCTGCCCCGGCTGACTCTCGTCCGCCCGCCCGGCAGGACGCCTGACCATGCCGGACCGGATCCCCGGCGCGGGCGTGCCCGCCCCCGCGCCCGGCACTGACCCCGCCGCCCGCCCGGCTGGGCGGCCCGGGCGCTGCTGCCGGTTACGGGACGCTGAGCAAGAGCACGGGGACAGCGCTGGCCTGCGCGTCGGCCTTGGCGGACCGGCCAAGATGAGCCGGCCGGATGCTCTCGCCGCGCCGGCCCATGACGATTAAGTCAAACCGGTGCTCGGCAGCGTAGGAGCAGAGCGCCTGACCCGCCCGCCCGGCGTCGCCTGTGATCGTCTGGGTGCTGGTATGGACGTGATCAGCGTCGGCGTCGTGCCGGCGCAGCTGCCCGAAGATGGCCTCGGCCCGGAGCTGGAGCCGGTCCAGGCCAGGCTCGGGCTCATCATGCGGTTCCATGCGGACGTGCTGCTGGACGACCGACAGGGCCACGACATGGCCGCCCGGGCTGGCGATCGCCACGGCGGTCCGCAGCGCCTCGGCCGCGTCTGCTGAGCCGTCCCAGCCGACGAGGATCTGGCGGAACAGGCCGGCGGTCATCGCCGCTCGCCTGTCCGGCCGTCTGGGTGAAACTGCATGCCGAGGCGCCTCCTAAACCTCTGCGGCAGTCAGGGGTAGAGGCCATCAGCGGATTGTCACCCGCGGTTGCGGCGAGCCTCATCGCCAGGGCCATTGTGGGCGCTGGCGGACCAGGCGACAAGGGATTCGCCCGACTCCGGCGGGCATCAGGCCGGCGGCGTCCCGAAGGGCATGTCCGGCTGGGCGGCGGCTATCTCCAGCAGCCGGTTGTACTTCGCGACTCGCTCGCCGCGCGCCGGGGCGCCGGCCTTCAGCTCACCGCATCCGGAGCTGACCGCCAGGTCAGCGATGAAGGTATCGGTCGTCTCGCCGGACCGGTGCGAAATGAGCTGGGCATATTTTCCGTGCCGGCACGTGGCGATGGCCTGGAGCGTCTCGGTGACGGTGCCGACCTGGTTCAGCTTGATCAAGGCGGCGTTCCCGATGCCCTTGCCGATGGCCTCGGCAATGATGGCCGGGCTGGTCACGAAGATATCGTCGCCGACGAGCTGGACCCGGTCCCCGAGGCGCGCGGTCAGCTCGGCCCAGCCCTCCCAGTCGTCCTCGGCGAGGCCGTCCTCGATCAGCCAGACCGGGAACCGCTCGACGATCTCCGCGTACCGCTCGATCATCTGGGCACTGGACAGCATCGTGCTGCCTACCTCATACCAGCCAGGGCGTCGCCGGAACTCGCTGGCCGCCGGGTCGAGCGCGATGGCGATGCCGTCGCGGCCGGGCTCATAGCCGGCGTCGGAGATAGCGGTCACGAGCAGCTCCAGCACCTCCTCCGGCTCGCTGATCTGCGGTGCGAAGCCGCCCTCGTCGCCGAGCCCGGTGGCATAGCCCTTCCCGGCGAGCAGGCTGCGCAGTACTCCGTAGACCTCAGCGCCGGCCTGGATGGCCGCCGGCAGGGAGCCGGCGCCCAGCGGGGCAATCATGAACTCCTGGAAATCCAGGTCGTTGGGGGCATGCACGCCGCCGTTCACGACGTTGAAGTGCGGGACGGGCAGCCGCGGCAGCACGCCGCGAGGGGTCAGCCACTGCCACAGCTGCATCCCGGCTGCCTCGGCGAGGGCACGCGCGCAGGCCATGGAAACACCGAGGATCGCGTTGGCGCCCAGCCTGCTCTTGCCGGGCGTGCCGTCCAGCTCGATCATGGCCGCGTCGATCTGGGCCAGGCTCGGCCACCAGGCGCCGGTCAGCTGACTGCTGATCTCGCCCCGGACGCTGGCCACGGCGTTCTGAACGCCCAGCCCGGCGAAGCGGTGCTGGTCACCGTCGCGCAGCTCGGCAGCCTCCCTGCTGCCGGTCGAGGCCCCCGACGGGACGGCGGCGCGGCCGCGGGCGCCGCTGGCCAGCTGCACGGATACCTGCAGCGTCGGGCGGCCCCGCGAATCGAGGATCTCCAGCGCGGTGATCTCGGTGATGCGATGCAGGATGTCCGGCATGAGAACCGCCTTTGCTCGTCAGCTGTCGCGGGAGCAGAGGCCATCAGCCGTGGCGGCGGTTCAGGGCACAGCCCTGCCGGGTGCCTCATCCGGCGTGGACATCATAGGGGGTGCCCGGCCAGGACAGCGCCGCCCCCGCAGTCCGCCGGCCCGAGCAGGTCCAGGGCCTGGCGCAGGCGCTGACCTCGCTCGGCCAGGCTGGCCAGCTGGCGGGCTGCCTGGTCCGCTGACTCGCCGCGGATCCGCCCGGCCTGATCCAGCGCCTCAGTCAGCCGCTCAGCACTCGCGCCATGGCTGCGGCGGATCTCGGCGATCAGCCGCCTAGTGGCCTCGGCCAGCCGGTCCTGCAGGTCCGCGCGGGCCCGGCCCAGCTGGCGGTCGACCAGGCCCGGAACCTGTCCCGTCAGGTGCTGGCGCATCCGGCGCTGGCCGGCCGGCCCGGGCAGGTGACGGCGGATCGCGCCGGCCAGCAGCTCGGCCTGATCGACGTACTCGCCGAAGTCGTAGAAGAAGCCGGGGCCGGGGCTAAGCTGCAGGCTGCCCTGCGGAATCAGCAGCTCGACGCCGAGCAGGCCAGCGGCGGCGTCGCGCACGGCGGCTAGCTCGGTCACCAGCTCAGCACTCAGCCGGCGGGCCAGGGAGTCCAGGCCTGACTGGAGATGCCGGGCCTGCTGCTGGCGCCAGCAGTCCACGGACTCCCGGATCAGCCCGGCCAGGCGGGCGCGGCCGAGTCGCTCGATCTCGGCGGTCCGGGCGCCGGCCAGCTCGGCGCGCAGCACGGCGGCCAGCTGCCTGCTGACATCCCCGGTGATCCGGGAGCCGGCGTCGCCCGCGGCCGTGTTCACCGACGTCAGGAGGCGCCGCGATGCTGCACCGGCGCGGTCGGCGGCGCCGGCGCCACGGTGCCGGACCTCGGCCAGCTTGGCGCTGAAGGCCGCCACCCGGCCGGCCGCCTCCTCGCCCGGCATGCTGGCCACCCGCCGGGCCAGCGTCACGTCGTCGAGCAGGAGCCCGGCCAGGTGGTGCGCCTGGCGGCGGGCCGACGCCTCCAGGGCGGACTCCCGGCTGGTGTCCAGGTAGGCCAGGAAGTCGGCCCGGAACGCCGCGAAGCCGGCATCGTCCCCGTGCCGGAGGGCGTCGCGCGCCGACAGCGGGTAGACAGCCGCGGCCGGGCCGATCGCCTGCTCGCTGACCCGCCGGGTGAAATCCAGAGCGTGCGCTCGCTCGCCGGGGCTGAGGTAGTCGATCTTGTTGAGGACGATGAACGTCGTCATCGACAGCCCGGCCACCCGCTCCAGCAGATCGCGCTCGGCGGCCGAGACGGGCGGATCGGCGGTCAGCACGAAGATCGCCGCGTCCATGGTCGGCAGGGCGAGGTCAGCGGCATCGGTGTTGTGCGCGAAAACTGACCCGGTCCCCGGCGTGTCCACGATCTCGACGCCGCGGCGCAGGACCGCGGCGTCCGTCCGGACGGTGATCGCCTCGACCCGGCGCCGGTTACCCGGATTGCCCTGCTCGGTTCCGTACTCCGGCAGCGCGTCCAGCGTCATCCGCCGGGCGTCACCGCTGGCGAACCTGACCTCCATGCTGTCGTCGCGGTCCTGCGTGATCGTGATGGCGGCCGCCGTGACCGGTGTCACGCCCGCCGGAAGGACCGCGCGGCCCAGCAGCGCATTGATGAGCGTGCTCTTGCCCCGCTTGGCCTCGCCGGTGACCAGGACCCGCAGCCGCCGGGACTTCAGCCGGGCGCGCAGCTCGGTCAGGGCACGGCGGTCCTGGCCGTCACTCAGCGACTCGAGCAGCAGCAGGGCCCTGACGACGTCTCGCTGGCCGGTCACGGGCATCGGCAGCCTCCTACCCGGATGGGCAGGGACCGTTGGCGGGCAGTGCCGCGATTCGGCTGGCGGGCCCCTCCGCCAGAACCACCGTAAATAAGCCTAGCTCAGCGGCGCCCGCCTGAGTCAGGCCGGACGAGCCGCCGCGGCCGGGCGGCAGTACCCTGGGGTGACCGGATGAGGCTCCGGCAGGGCCGCGGCCCTGAACCGCCACCATGGCTAATGGCCTCTGCTGCACGCACGTCCAGCAGGGTGGTGACCGGATCATGCCCAGTGCCTCGCCCGTGCCGCGCGGCCCGTCGGTGCTGGTGCTGGGCCAGCCCGGCGAGCTGGTCACCCGGCCGGGCTGCCCGGCGTGCCGCTACGTGGCCGAGGCAGCCGACCGGTACCTTGCCTGGTTCGCGCTGGAGGCGCACGGGGACGCCGGGATGGTCACCCGGCTGTCCGCGTCACTGGGGATGTGCGCGCCGCACACGCGCGTTCTGATGAGCCAGCCGGGTGCCGCGCCCCGCCTGACCGTGGTCTACCGGTACGTCCTGCAGGCCGTGCCGGGCCAGCTGGCGGCCCGCCGCTGGCGGCCGGATCCCTGCCCGGCCTGCGAGCAGGCGGCGTCGGCGACCGGGCGCGTCCTGGACATGGTGGCCGACGGCCTGGCCGACCCGGGCTTCCGCAGCGGGTACGCGGCTGCGGGCGGGCTCTGCCTGCCGCATCTGCATGCCGTCCTGCGGCAGTGCCGCCGGGGCCCGGCCAGCTGGCTGGCCGGGGTGGCGCTGGACCGGCTGCAGGGGCAGGCGTGGCCGGCCGCGCTCCTGACGGGCGAGCTGGACCCGGGCACCGGCGGCCGGGCCCGGCGCGGGGCCGCGCTCAGCCAGGACTGTCCGGCTGGCGGCTGCCCGGCGTGTCATGCTGCCCTGCGCGGCGAGCAGGCCCGGCTCGGCCAGGCCGCGCGGCCAGGCGGCGCCGACGCCGCGCAGTGCGCCGGGCATCTCGATGACTCGCTCGCGGCCGCGGGCCCGCTGGCCGGCGCGATGCTCGCGGTGCAGGGCGCGCATCAGGCTGGCCTGCTGGCGCTGGCGCAGGATCGCCGGCGTTCCGTCCGGCGCCGGAGCGCGGCAGCAGCACGCGGCTGCGCCGTCTGCCGCGAGCGCGCGGCCGCCGGGCGCCGGGAGCTGGGCCGTCGCGCGGCAGCCGGGGCGCCCTGGCCGCCGCTGTGCGTCCGGCACGTGCTGGAACTGCGGACCTTCGACTCCGGTGCCGGCGAGCAGGCCGCGGCGGTCGCGGCCGGGCGCGCGGCGGTGCTGGCGGCGGAACTGGCGGAGGACTCCGGCGCGCGGGCCCGGCAGGCCCGGGGCGCCGGGCGGAGCGCCTGGCGGCGCGCGGCCGCCTTCCTGGACGGGGCCATCGGTGCGACCGCGGCTTAGCCAGCGCCGGCGGCTGGCGCAGCTCCGCCATGCCTCGCCCGCGGTGAAGTTCGTCCTGATGATCGGCGCGGTGAGCTTCTTCGCCGACTTCACCTACGAGGGCTCGCGCAGCATCGTCGGGCCGTACCTGGGCGCGCTCGGGGCCGGGGCGCTGGCGGTGGCCGTCATCTCCGGGCTGGGTGAGTTCCTGGGCTACGGGCTGCGGCTGGTCTCCGGGCGGAGTGCCGACCGGACGGGCCGGTACTGGCTGATCACGATCAGCGGCTACGTCCTGCAGATGTCGGTGGTGCCGCTGCTCGCGGTGGCCCGGAGCTGGCCGGCGGCGGCCGTCCTGATCATTGCCGAGCGAGTCGGGAAGGCGACGCGGAACCCGCCGCGCGACGCGATGCTCTCGCACGCCGCCCGGCAGATGGGCTATGGCTGGGGATTCGGGGTGCACGAGGCCCTGGATCAGTTCGGCGCCATGGTCGGCCCGCTGGCGGTCGCGCTGATCCTGGTGCTGGACGAGCACCGCTACCAGGTGGCGTTCGCCGCCCTGGCCATTCCCGGGCTGATCACGGTCGGCCTGGTGATCGTGGCCAGGCTGGTCAATCCCCGGCCGCAGGACCTGGCCGCCGGGCCCGCGCAGGTGGCGGCCGCCGGGCTGCCGCGCGTGTTCTGGATCTACCTGGCCAGCGCCGCGCTGGTCGCGGCCGGCTTCGCGGACTTCCCGGTGATCGCCTTCCACTTTCAGCAGGCGCATACGGTCCCGGCCGGCCTCGCCCCGGTCTTCTACGCGGTGGCCATGGCGGTCAGCGGCACGGGATCGCTGGTGTGCGGGCGGCTGTTCGACCGGGCGGGGATCGCGATCCTGGTCCCGCTCACGCTGCTCGCGGCCGGCTACGCGCCGCTGGTGTTCCTGGGCGGGCTGTGGCCGGCACTGGCGGGGATGGCGCTGTGGGGCCTGGGCATGGGCGTGCACGAGTCGGTCATCCCGGCGGCGGTGGCGCCGATGGTCGCGCCCGGCCGCCGGGCGTCGGCGTACGGGCTGTTCACCGGCGCCTACGGGACCGCGTGGGTGCTGGGCAGCGTGGCGATCGGGCTGCTGTTCAGCGTGTCGCTGGCGGCCGTGGTCACCTTCGCCGTCGCCGTCCAGCTCGCCGCGATCCCGGCGATCCTGATCGTCCGCCGCGAGGCCCGGCACCTGCCCGCCCGGTGAGATGCCGGCCACCGCCGGCCGCCGGAGGCGGCCGGCGGGCTGCTGCCGCCGCCGTCAGCCGGGGCTGATCCGTCGCACCTCCGGGGTCAGCAGGTCCAGGATCCTGCTGCACGGCCACGCTGACCGCCGGGCGTCGGTCTGCTCGAGGGTCTCCTCCATGATGGCGGCCCGGTCATCGACTCGCCCGCGCCAGCGCGGGCAGCTGCCGTGAAACGGGCACGGGCTGTGCCGCGGCCGGCCCCGCGGCTGGCAGGCCGGCCGGGCCCCGGACCGGAATGCGCGCAGCGCGCGCCACATCAGCAGGACGTCTTCCTCGGTTACCTGAGCCACCGCTGCTCCCGGACGGTCGCGTTCCAGAGGTAGGGACTGTCAGCAGCCTGCGCAGCGCGATCACGGCGAGCCCCATCGCCGGGGCACGAGCTAACCAGCGCGCCGGCCGGCCGTCAAGAGCAGGCGGGCGGTGCTGACCGCGGGCGCGACGAACCTTTCCGGCGCGGCGGTCTGAGGCGACCTCCATCGCTACTGCCCATGTATCGGAGCATGGGCAGATAGGCACGATGGGGCCAGTGCCTTGCTCGCGGGTGCCCCGGGGCGCGCCGGGTTAGCATGGGATCACCGGCGGAGGGGCCCGCCGTCAACTGCGGATGAGCCGCCAACGGTCCCTGCCAGAGGCAGGAGGTTGGCGCTTGTCCACCAGCCCGTCCGTTGGCGTATGCCCGCATACCGGGCCCCCGGCCCGTGCCTCGCTGGCGGAGCAGGCCTGTCACCTGTACCAGTGCCAGCAGCTGTCGACCTACCGGGTGGCCCAGCTGCTCGGGATCGACCGGCAGCGGGTGACCCGCATGCTGCATGCGGCCGGCGTGCCGGTCAAGGCCCGCGGCGCGGGCCGCACGCGGCCGCCCGATGTCCGGGGAGAGCTCGTCGCCGACCTGTACCAGCGATGCCGGCTGAGCTCGACGCAGATCGCCCGGCTCACCGGGGTGCCCGCGCGCACGGTCACCCAGTGGCTGCATGCCCGCGGCGTGCCGGTGCGCACCCGCGGCCGGATGCGCCGGGAAGACCGGCTGTCCGTGCCGCTGCCGTCGCTGATCGAGCTGTACGTGCGCGGCGGGCTGTCGGCGAGCGAGACCGGGCAGCTGCTCGGAGTCTCGCTGCGCGTCGTGCTGCGCGCCGCCCACGACCTGGGGCTTCCCGTGCGCATCGGCGGACCGCCCGGGCGGCACGGCCCCGCCGACATCCGGCTCGTCGACGCCCTGTACGGCGACCGGCTAGTGTGCGATGCGCTGGCCCGGCACGGAGTCGCTGCGGTGCCGCCGGGCGGGGCCATCTGGGAGCGGTTCCCGGCCCGGGTGCCCGTGACTGGCGACCTGGTCACCGAGCTCTACGTCGGCTGCGGCCTGGGCCTGCGCCAGATCGAGCTGCTCACCGGCGCGCCCGCGGAGACGGTCCGCCAGATGCTGGCCCGGCACGGCGTGCCGCTGCGCGGCCAGGGCGGGCGGTCCCCGTTCCTGCGGCGCTGGCGGCGCGAGCGCGCCGCCCGGTCACGAGCGGAAGGAGGAAGCTGATGCCGTTTCCGGGCCCGGCTGATCCCGCCCTGCCGTCCCCGGCATCCCGGCCGGCGGCCGCGGGCGCGCCGCCCGCGGGGCCGGATGCGGCGTCCTTCACGAGCATCCTGTTCGACCGGCCGGTGAGCGAGGCAGACGTGGACGGGCTGCCGCAGCCCGGCTGCTTCGCCGACCTGAACCTCGATCAGGTCGTGGCGGCAGCGACGGCCGGCCGCGAGCAGTACCGGCTGGCCCCGTTCTTCTACGCCCCGCTGAGCGACGTCGCCGGCGTCCGCTACCGGCATGAGGTCATCGAAGACCTGAAGCTGCCCGGCCCGCTCGCGTCGGTCACGGGCTTCGCCCGGGCGATGCAGCACAGGCGTGAGCACCTGGCCCAGGCGGGCAAGCTCCGCTACCAGCTTCAGCAGCAGGCCTGGTTCCTCGATGCCGCCGAGATCTACTGCCAGGCGATCGGCTCGCTTGCGGAGGACCTGGGCGGGCTGGACCTGCACTCGCGCGGACTGCAGGAACTTCGCAGCTACGTCGGCGCGTACGCCTCGTCCGCGTTCTTCACCTCGCTGGCGGCGCAGACGCGGGCGCTGAAGCAGGCGCTGGCCGGCGTGCGGTACGCCATCCGGATCCAGGGCCCGCGGGTCACCGTCACCAACTACGACGGCGAGCCCGACTACGGGGCCGAGGTCCAGGAGACGTTCGCGAAGTTCGAGCAGGGGGCGGTGCGCAGTTACCTGGCCAGGATTCCTGACTTCGTCGAGATGGACCATGTGGAGGCGCACATTCTCGACGGGGTCGCCCGGCTGAACCCTGAGGTGTTCGGGGAGCTGGCCGAGTACTGCGATCGCTACCGCGATCACCTCGACAAGACGATGGCCCGGTTTGACCGCGAGGTGCAGTTCTACCTGGCCTACATCGAGCTGACCGAGCGGGTCCGGCCGGGCGGCCTGGAGTTCTGCTACCCGCAGGTCGCCGCGCGATCCGGGGGGATCAGCGCCGCGCAGGCATTCGATCTCGCGCTCGCCGCCCGGCTCGTCCCGGCCGGCAGCACGGTGGTCGGCAATGACTTTCGCATGGACGGGCCGGAGCGGATCTTCGTCGTCACCGGGCCGAACAACGGCGGCAAGACGACCTTCGCCCGGATGTTCGGCCAGCTGCACTATCTCGCCAGCCTGGGCCTGCCTGTCCCCGGCACGCAGGCCCGGCTCTTCCTGCCTGACCGCGTGTACACCCACTTTGAGCGCGAGGAGGACATCGGGACGCTCCGGGGCAAGTTCGAGGATGAACTGGTCCGGGTGCACGAGATTCTCGGCCAGGCAACCGGCGAGAGCCTGCTGGTGATGAACGAGAGCTTCAACTCGACCACGCTCAGCGACGCGCTCTACGTCGGGACCGCGGTCATGCGGCAGATCCTGGACATCGGCCTGACCGGCGTGTACGTGACTTTTGTCGACGAGATCGCCGCGCTGGCCGAGGCGACCGTGAGCATGGTCAGCCAGATCGTGCCGGATGATCCGGCGCAGCGAACGTTCAAGGTCATCCGCCAGCCGGCGAATGGCCTGGCCTATGCCGCCGCGGTGGCCGACAAGTACGGCCTCACCTATGAGCGCCTCGTCGTGCGGATCGGCTCATGAAGGTCTTCCTGCTGCACCGGGACCAGGACTTCGCCGCGGCGCCAGAGCTGCACGATGCCGTCTTCGAGGCCATGACCAGCGGTGACCTGTTCGCCGTCACCCGTGCC
>DASUBV010000209.1:0-30013 GCA_035763085.1 Streptosporangiaceae bacterium
ACCCACCTTGGCCGCAGCGGCGTGCAAGTCAGCAGGATCTGCCTCGGGACGATGAACTTCGGCGCGATCACCGCGCCCGGGGACGCGCACGTGATCATGGACCGGGCACTGGAGACCGGGATTAACTTCTGGGACACCTCCAATACCTACGGGCGGCCGCGGGCCGAGGGCGTGACCGAGCAGGTCATCGGGGAGTGGTTCCGCGCCGGGCCGGGCCGTCGGGACAAGGTGGTGCTGGCCACCAAGCTGTACGGCGGCAAGGGGGAGTGGCCGAACGACACGCGGCTGTCGGCCGTGCACATCCGGCAGGCCTGCGAGGCCTCGCTGCGCCGGCTCGGCACCGACCACATCGACCTGTACCAGATGCACCACGTGGACCGGGAGACGCCGTGGGAGGAGATCTGGGAGGCGATGAGCGTCCTGCGCGCCCAGGGCAAGGTCATCTACTTCGGCTCGTCCAACTTCGCCGGCTGGCACCTGGCCCGGGCCCAGGAGACAGCCCGGGCCGCGGGCATGCTCGGCCTGGTCAGCGAGCAGTCGCTGTACAACCTGGCGGCCCGGACGGTGGAGCTGGAGGTGCTGCCGGCCTGCCAGGGCTACGGCCTGGGCGTGCTGCCGTGGAGCCCGCTGCACGGCGGCCTGCTGGGCGGCATCCTGCGCAGGCAGGCCGAGCATGGCCGCCGCGCCGAGGGCCGGGCGGCCGAGGCGCTGCCGCGGCTGCGCGAGCAGGTGGAGGCCTACGAGCAGCTGTGCGCCGACCTCGGCGAGGAGCCGGCCCTGGTGGCGCTGGCGTGGCTGCTGCACCAGCCGGCGGTGACCGCGCCGATCGTCGGACCGCGCACGCTGGGCCAGCTGGATGGTGCTCTTGGCGCATTGCACGTGCATCTGGACAGTGCAGCCCTGGCCCGGCTTGACACCATTTTTCCTGGTCCTGGAGGCGCCGCCCCGGAGGCTTACGCTTGGTGAGGTACTTTTTTCCGACCTTCTGACGGCCCGGCCAGCGGGCCGCCGGGCGGGCCGGATCGCGGCCGGGCCGGCGGCGCGGCGGGCGCGCGGAACCCCTGTGCCCGCCGGCGTTCCCGGCGCCGGCGGGCGGCCAGGGCGACTCCGCGGGACGGGTCTCACGGGGTGCCGCGCGGGGGGTGCCCGGGCCCTCCACGCCGGACACGGAGAGTAGTTTGTCCTGATAGATGTGCTTGACATGACGTTGAGTCATTGTTTAAATACTTCGAGTCGGCGGGGCCGCGATGGCCTCGCGCGCAGGCCGGCGGGGTGCTGGAAGCCCCGCAGGCACCCACCATCGCCAGTCGAGGAGACTCGTATGGATTGCCTGTGCGGCTTACTGTCGCGGTGGCCCGTGGCTGACGGCTCAGGCCACTGAATAATCCAGCCTGTCCTGCGTAACTTACGTGCGCGATCCGGTCGGCGGAACTGACCGGCAGTCATCGCGCTTTCACCGGCACCAGGCGGCCCGTTGGCGAGGGGCCGCAGGACAAGAAGTGCGCTAGCCCTGATCCCGCATGCGCGGACCCAGGCCGGGTCCGGCTAGACGTGCGCGCGTTGCGCCGCTGCAAACGTTTGCGAAGCAACCGCAACCGGATGCGACCACCACCACAGTGGCCCGTCGGGCCACCACAGTGCGGAGGGAAGTCAGGTTTATGACTGTGGCACAGGGTGTCGTCGACCAGACCGACCATACACATCATACCGAGCATATCGGACAGATTGACCATCGCGAGTATTTCGAGAACGAGGTGGCCACCTGGGGCGGCCGGCTGTACCCGGCCGCGCTGCGGATGACCCGCAACCCCAGTGACGCCGAGGACCTCGTCCAGGAGACGATGACTCGCGCTTATGCCGGGCTGCGCAACTTCACGCCGGGCACGAATGTGCGGGCCTGGCTGTACCGGATCCTGACCAACACCTTCATCAACAGCTGCCGCAAGCGCGGCCGCGAGCCCGCCCAGACTCTCCGGGCGGAGTTCGAGCAGCTGCTCGACACGCGTGACAGCGTCGCCCAGCCGGCCCGGTCAGCGGAGTCGGAGGCGCTGGACAAGGTGGCGGACTCCGAGGTCATGCAGGCGCTCATGGAGCTCCCCGAGGGTTTCCGTGCCGCCATCTACCTCGCCGACGTCGAGGGCTATCCCTACCGCGACGTCGCCGAGATGCTGGAGATCCCCATCGGGACGGTCATGTCCCGGCTGCACCGCGGCCGCAGCAAGCTGCGCAAGCGGCTGGCCGCCTACGCCCCGGCGAACGCCCGGCCCGAGCACGATGCCGTGCCGGCTCAGGCAGACGGGCCGGATATGGAGCATGCGACCGGGCACGAGCTGGCTCAAGACGGCCAGCCCGGCGGGCTGGCGGCCTAGCCGCGCCCGCCATGCGCTGCTGCGGCGCGCCGCCAGAGCGGACCAGCCTGGCCAGTCAGCGGCCCCCGTGCTGCCTGGCCAGCCACGGGCCGGGTGCTGCCCGCCCCGGCCGTCCGCTCCGCTCCGGCTGGCAGGCAGCCGCGGGCGTTCTGCCCCTCCAGAACGCCCGGGGTCCCGGGTGCCCTGATTTTCTTCCCCGCGGGCACCCGGGGCCCCTCCAGGCCCCACCCGGGCGCATGCCCTGGCGCCCGGCGCCCGGCCCGGCGCGTCCGGCCGGCGCGGCCGGCTGACTGCCTTCACCACCCCGGGAGCAGGCAGGCAGCCGGCCGCCGCCATCAGCCCGGAAACGGGGGAAAAGTCGGCAGCGCACTGAATCAGTTGCCGCGTACGATAATCACGACTCATTTCGTGGCTGGAGATGTGAGACGTGACAGATATCGAAAGTCCCGGGCAGGACGGTCTGGCGGCTGCAGCCGTCGGCGACGGCCGGCCGCCGCTGTCGGCGACCGCCCGGACCCGGCACCGGCGGCTGCATGAGCAGGGCCGCACCCGCCGCGGCGAGCTGGACGCCGTCCTGGCCGCCGGGTTCATCGCCCACCTCGGGCTGCCCGCCGCTGACGGGGTGATGATCGTCCCGACGGTGTACGGGACCGACGGCACGCACCTGTACCTGCACGGCTCGGTGGCGAGCCAGAGCCTGGCCGCCTCGGCACCGGTGTGCGTGACCATCACCCTGGTGGACGGCCTGGTGCTGGCCCGCTCGGTGTTCGAGCACGCGGTGAACTACCGCAGTGCCGTGATCTACGCGGTGCCGCGGATTGTCACCGACCCGCAGGAGAAGCTCGCCGGGCTGCGCTGCGTGTCCGAGCACGTGGCGCCCGGCCAGTGGGACTACGTCCGCCAGCCGAGCCGCAAGGAACTGGCCGCCACGCGGCTGCTGGCCTTGTCCCTGGACGAGGCGTCGGTCAAGATCCGGACCGGCCCGCCGGACGACGCTGACAGCCCGGACGCCGAGCTGGGGCTGTGGGCGGGGGAGGTGCCGCTGGAGTCGCGCTGGGGCCAGCCCGTGCCCGACCCGGCGCTGCCGCCGGGCCAGCCGGTGCCCGGCCACATCCAGGCCATGGCCGGCAAGGCGGCTTACCCCCTGCCGCCCGGCTAGCCCGAGCAGCAGCGCGCCCGGGCCGGCGCGATCGCGGGCCCGGGCGCGTGCGAGGCCGGGGGATCAGGGCGCGGTGAACGCCAGCGCGACGTTGGCCCCGCCGAACCCGAACGAGTTGTTCAGCACGGCCATCGGGGCCGCGCCGCGGGGCTTGATCTCCTGCGGCTCGGCGGAGATGGTCAGCCCGGCGTCGTCGTCGGGGTCCTCGAGGTTGATCGTGGGCGGCGCCACCTTGTCCCGCAGGGCGAGGATGGCGGCCACCGACTCGATCGCGCCGGCCCCGCCGAGCAGGTGCCCGGTCATGGATTTGGTGGAGGACACGACCACGCCGCGGGCGGCCGCGCCGAGGGCCGCGGCGACGGCCTGGGCCTCGACGACGTCGCCGGCCGGGGTGGAGGTCGCGTGCGCGTTGATGTGCGCGATCTGGCCGGCGTCCACGCCGGCGTCGGCCAGCGCCCGGCCGACCGCGAGCTTGATCCCGGTGCCGTCCGGCTCGGGCTGGGCGATGTGATGCGCGTCGCTGGAGTAGCCGGCCCCGGCCGCTACCGCGTACACGTTCGCGTTGCGGCGCGCGGCGTGCTCAGCCGACTCCAGCACCACGATGCCGGCGCCCTCGCCGAGCACGAAGCCGTCCCGGCCCTTGTCGAACGGGCGCGAGGCGCGCTGCGGGTCGTCGTTGTGCGTCGTGGTCAGCGCCCGCATGGCCGCGAACGCGGCGATGTTCAGCTGGATGATGGCGGCCTCGGTGCCGCCGGCCACCACGACGTCGGCCCGGCCGGACCGGATCATGTCCGCGGCGTAGGCGATGGCCTCGGCCCCGGAGGCGCACGCGCTCACCGTGGTGTGCGTGCCGGCCTGGGCGCCGAGCTCGATGCTGATCCACCCGGCGGAGCCGTTGGGCATCAGCATCGGCACCGTGAACGGCGACAGCCGCTGCCAGCCCTTCTCCTTCAGGGTGTCGTAGGCGTTCAGCGTCGAGGCCACGCCGCCGATGCCGCTGGAGACCACGACACCGAGCCGCTGCGGGCTCACCTCCGGCTTGCCCGCGTCGGCCCACGCCTCGCGGGCCGCGACCAGCGCGAACTGCTCGCAGCGGTCCAGCCGCCTGGCCTGGACCCGGTCCATCAGGGAAGCCGGGTCGGCCGCCGACCACGCGGCGATCCGCGCGGGCAGGTCGGCTGCCCAGTCATCGGTCAGGGTGGTGACCCCGCTGCGCCCGGCCAGCAGCGACTGCCAGGTGGTGGGGACGTCGGCGCCCACCGGGGTGATCGCCCCCAGTCCCGTGACGACGACGCGCGTCCGGTCTGTGCCCACTGTTGCTGTGCTCCTCTAGTCGGGGATAACGCGGCGCCGGGCCGGGGCCCCGCGCGCCGCGTCCACTCGTCTCCCGGTCAGGCAGATACGGCAGAACGCTTGACGTAGTCGATGACGTCCTGCACGGTCTTCAGGTCCTTGAGCTGGTCGTCGGGGATCTCGACGCCGAACTTATCCTGTGCGGCGACGGCGATCTCGACCATCGACAGCGAGTCGATGTCCAGGTCGTCAACGAAGGTCTTCTCCGGCGTGACCTGGTCGGCCGGCACGCCTGCCACCTCGTCGATGATCTCGCCGAGACCGGTCAGGATCTCCTGCTCCGTCATGGCCATGAGAGTGGTGCTCCTTTGTTTCGGTGGGTTACTGCGGGGTGTTCAGTTGTGCTTCCGGCCGGCCCTGCCGGGGCCGGCGGTCAGGGTACCCGGATTACCTGCGCGGCATAGCAGATGCCCGCGCCGAAGCCGATCAGCAGCGCCAGGGATCCGGAGGCGAGCTCACCGCGCTCGATCATCCGGGACAGCGCCAGCGGGATCGACGCCGACGAGGTGTTGCCCGCCGTCACGATGTCCGTGGCGACGATGGCCTGCGGGGCGCCGAGCTTGCGGGCGATGGCCTCGATGATCCGCAGGTTGGCCTGGTGCGGGATGAACGCGGCCAGCTCGGTGGGGTCCACGCCTGCCTTGGCGCAGGCCTCCTTCGCGACCGGGTGCAGCGCGGTGGTGGCCCAGCGGAACACCGCCTGGCCCTCCTGGAAGATGAACGAGTCGCGGTCCTTGATGTAGATCTTGTCGGCCATGTCGCCGGCGCTGCCCCAGGCCACCGGGCCGATGCCGGGCTCCTCGTCGTCGCCGGCCGGGCCGACCACGGCCGCGCCCGCGCCGTCGGCGAAGATGATGCAGGTGGACCGGTCGGTCCAGTCGATCCACTGGGACAGCTTCTCGGCGCCGACGACCAGGACGTGAGTCGCGGTGCCGACCCGCACGGCGTCGGAGGCGGCGGCGATGGCGTAGCAGAACCCGGCGCAGGCGGCGTTCAGGTCATAGGCGCCCGGCGCGACGATGCCCAGCCGCCGGGCCACGGTGGCCGCGGTGTTGGGGATCTGCGCCTCGGAGGTGCAGGTGGCCACGATCACCAGGTCGATGTCACCAGGGGACAGGCCGCTGCCGGCCAGCGCCTTGCCGCCGGCGGCCACGGCCATGTCGGCCACGGTTTCCTCAGGGGCGGCGATCCGGCGGCTGGCGATGCCGACCCGGCTGCGGATCCACTCGTCATTGGTGTCGACGGTCTGGGCCAGCTCGTCGTTGGTGACCACCCGGGCGGGCTGGTAGCCGCCGAACGCCAGGATCCGCGCCGCCCGGATTCCCCCGGTACTGGCTGGGCCTTCGGTGAGTCGCATCGCGCTGGTTCTGCCTTTCGTCCGGCGGGCGGGCCGGGCTGGCTACCGGCTTCCGTGCTGATCTCGGCTGTGGTCGTGCTGCCTGCTGTGGTCGTGCTGCCTGCGGTGGTCTTGGCGGCGGTGGTCGGTGTGGCGGTACTGCCCGCCGGGGCGGTCCCGGCGGGGGCGGCGGGCTGGTAACTGGAGTTGTGGCCGGCCGCCGCGCTGCGGCCGGGCGGGTACCGGGGGGGGGCTGCCGCGTGCCGTAGGTACCTGGCCGGCGGCGGGCTAAACCGCCCGGCCCGGCCCGGCTAGCCGCGGCCATCGGACTGCGCCTCCGCCAGCGGCTCGCTGCCGCTGCCATGGCCGGCGTGCTCGGCCAGCAGCGCGCGGGCGTCGTCAAGCTGGCCGGGGGTCTTCAGGGCGAGCAGCTGGACGCCGGGCAGCGCCCGGCGGGCCAGCCCGGTCAGCGTGCCCGCGGGCGGCAGCTCGAGCAGCGCGGTGACCCCGAGCCCGGCCATCCGCTGCATGCACGAATCCCACCGGACCGGCGCGCTGACCTGGGCGACGATCCGCTGCAGCCAGTCCGCGCCGGACTCGACGACCGCGCCGTCGGCGTTGGACAGCAGCGGCAGCACCGGGTCGGCGGCCGGGACCTGCGCCGCGGCGGCGGCCAGGGCCTGCACGGCCGAGCCCATGTGCCGGGTGTGGAAGGCGCCGGCCACCGACAGCGGCCGCAGCCGGGCCCCGGCGGGCGGGTCGGCAGCCAGCGCGGCCAGCTCCGCCAGGGTGCCGGCGGCCACGATCTGGCCAGCGCCGTTGACGTTGGCCGCGGTCAGCCCGTGCTTGTCGATCGCGGCGAGGACCTCGGACTCGCTGCCGCCCAGCACGGCGGTCATGCCGGTCTGCTCGGCCGCCGCGGCGGCCGCCATGCCGCTGGCCCGGACCCGGACCAGGCGCATCGCGTCCTCGGCGCTGATGGTCCCGGCGATGGCCCCGGCGGCCAGCTCGCCCACGCTGTGCCCGGCGACGGCGGCTGTCACGCCCTTGACCGGGACCGGGTCGCCGGTCAGTGCCTCGGCGGCCGCCACGGCCGCGGCCACCAGCAGCGGCTGGGCCACGGCGGTGTCACGGATCTCATCGGCGTCGCCCGTGGTGCCGTACCGGATCAGGTCACAGCCTGCCAGCTCCGACCAGGCGCCCAGCCGGTCGGCGAATCCGGGCAGCTCCAGCCAGGAAGACAGGAAACCAGGGGTCTGGGCGCCCTGGCCTGGCGCCGCGATCACGAGCATTGTCCCAGCCTGCACTGTAGGAGTCCGCCATATCCATGACGAACAGCACGAAGTTTCTTCGGAAGATGTTGGTGGAAGTCTACAAACTATGTTCCCTTGTGCGCCAGGCGGCCGAACACCACGGCCACCCACAGCGAAAAGCCGCCGCGTCCGTCACCAGGGACGACCCCGGTCAGCTCACTGACCCGGCGCAGCCGGTACCGCACGGTGTTGGGGTGCACGAACAGCAGCCGCGCGGTGGCCTCCAGCGAGTTCCCGAGCTCCAGGTAGGTCATGACCGTATCCAGCAGCGCGCTGCCGCTGCGCAGCAGGGGCTGGTAGACGGTCTCGATCAGCTCGGCGCGGGCCTGCTCGTCCCCGTCCAGGGCCCGCTCCGGGAGCAGGTCGGCGGCCAGCACCGGGCGCGGGGCATCCGGCCAGGCGTGCGCGGCCCGCAGCCCGGCCAGGGCCGCCGCCGCTGAGCCGGCCGCGGACTGCAGGTCGGGCACGGCCGGGCCGACGACCACCGGGCCGGGCCCGAACCGGCCGGCGAACTGCCGCGCCGCGGCCAGCGGGTCGTCGCTGCCGCCCAGCACCACCACCAGGCGGTGCCCGTGCACCCCGGCCAGCAGGTCCAGGCGCGCCCGCCGGGCGACGATGCGCAACTCGTCGATGAGGCCCTCGGGCTCGTCGTCCTCGGCGGCCCCGGCGATCACCGTGACCGGTGCCGATGACCAGTTCAGTGCCGAGGCCCAGGACTGCAGTCCCTCGTCGACCTCGCCGCGCACCAGCGAGTCCACCACCAGCGCTTCCAGCCGGGCATCCCACGCGCCGCGGGCCTCGGCGGTGCGGGCGTAGACCTGGGCCGCGCCGAACGCGATCTCCCGGGTGTAGCGGAGCACGGCCTCGCGCAACTCGGCCTCGCCGCCGGGCGCGGCCAGCTCGTCAACCTGGGTCTCGACGACGTCGATGATGACGCGCACCATCTCCACCGCCTGCTGCAGGCTGACCGCCCGCGCCAGCTCGCGCGGCGCGGTCCCGAAGACCTCGCCCGCCACTGCGGGGCGGCTGCGCTCGGGGTGCTTGACCCAGTCCACGAAGGCGGCCACCCCGGCCTGGGCGACCAGGCCCAGCCAGGACCGGTTCTCCGCCGACATGGACCGGAACCACGGCAACCGCTTGTCCATCGAGGCCATCGCGGCCGCGCCGAGTGCACTCATGGAGTGCTCCAGGCGGGCGATGGTCTCATCGCGGACCCGTCCGCGGCCCGGCTTGGCCGCACGATCGGCAGTGGTCACCTGGCTTAGCCTGCCACGTCCGGGCCAGGAGACCGCGCCAGCGGCCTGGATCACCGGCGTGAACTGGGCCGGCGACCCGGCCGGCTGGCCCGCCGGATCGCAGGGCGCCACCGGGGCTTCCCGGCCGGGCCCGGGACGCAGCCGGCCTGCCAGCAGCCATCGCCCGTGACAGCAGCAAGACCAGCCCGTGACAACTGCAAGACCAGAGGGCAGCGGGCGGGGAGAAAAGGTGACGCCCCGGAATAACGGACGGGGAATGGCCGGATGTGATAACAGCAAGAGGCGCCGGTACCTGCCCAGGTCCCGCGCCCCCGGCCGCCCTCCGGGCGGGAATGCGCCCTATTGAGGACAGAAGCGCACCATTACAGCGGCCATTCCGGGGTAGGGGCCGGGGCGCTCGCCGGCCCGCTGGCGTGGCCGGCTCAGGCGGAGGGATGACGATGAGCGCACGCGCAGCAGCACGCGGCCTGGTGGCCGGCGCAGCGATCCTGGCCGCGACGGCGGCCCTGGCCCTGCCAGGCAGCGGAGCCGCCGCGCGGGCCAGCACGGCCGGGCCGCAGGCGGCGGCCGGCCGGCTGACCCCGTCATCCCGGGCCGCATCCCGCCCGGCCGGCCCGGCATCCACGGCCGCCCTGGCGGCATCCCGCCCGGCCGGCGCCGTGTCCGGCACCGCGGGCAGCACCCTGCCGGGCACCGCGGGCAGCGGGCTGACCGCCGCGCAGCGCGCCGTGCTGACCGGCATCGCGCGCGACACCTGGAAGTTCTACGCCGCCGACGTCGACCCGCGTACCCACCTGCCGCTGGACAACCTTGGTCCCGGCAGTACCCGCGGCACCTACACCTCGGCCGCCAACATCGGCGTCTACCTCTGGGCCGTGGTCGCCGCGCGCGACCTGCACCTGATCAGCGACCAGCGGGCCCGCGCGCTGCTGTCGGCGACGCTGACCTCGGTCGCGCAGCTGAGCAGCTCGCACGGGTTCCTGTACCAGTGGTACGACACGAGCACCGGCCAGACCATCCGCAACCCCGGCGACATCAGCTGCGCCAGCGAGACCGCCCCGGTCCAGGACAACTGCTTCTTCCTGTCGGCGGTGGACAACGGCTGGTACGCCTCCGGCCTGGTCGTCGTCCGGCAGGCGGTGCCGCAGCTGGCCCCGCTGGCCAGCCGGCTGCTAACGGCGATGGACTTCGGCATCTTCTACGACGGCCGGGCGCAGACCGACTGCAACACCAACCCGGCCATCCCCGGCAACCAGCCGACCGGCCAGATGTACGGCGGCTACTACGTGGACCAGGGCCCGGCCGGGTACCACAACGGCGCGCTGTACAGCGACCCGCGCATCGCCATGTACCTGGGCATGGGCCTGCACCAGATGCCCGGCGACGTGTGGTGGCGCAGCTGGCGGACGCTGCCGCCGCAGCAGTGCAGCACCGACCCGGACTTCTCCTGGGAGGGCCAGTGGCCGGTGGCCGGGTACTGGCGGACCTATACCGACCCGCAGTCCGGCCGGGCGTTCCGGGTCTGGGAGGGCCACTACACCTATCCCGGCACGTCGCTGACCTACGTGCCGACCTGGGCGGGCGGCATGTTCGAGGCGCTGATGGCCAACGAGGTCGTGCCCGAGACGACCTGGGGACCGCGCAGCTTCGGGCTCAACGACCTGCGCAACGCCCAGGTGCAGATCCGCTACGCCAGGCAGGTCCTGCACGAGCCGGTGTGGGGCATGTCGCCGTCGAGCACCGCCGATGACAGCGGCGGCTACAGCGGCTACGGCGCCGAGGGGCTGCAGTTCCCGGCCGGCCAGCAGCTGTCGCAGTCGGTCACGCCCGGCACGACCGAGGACGTGGTCACGCCGCACGCCTCGTTCCTGGCGCTCAGCGTGCTGCCGCAGCAGGCCTACGCCAACATTGCCGCGCTGCGCCGGCTCTACCCGGGCGTGTACTCCGGCGACGGCGGCTTCTACGACGCGGTGAACCCGGCCACCGGCGCGATCGGGCACCGGCGGCTGGTGCTGGACCAGTCCATGATCATGGCGGCCATCGACAACGCGGTGAACCACGGCGCGCTGCAGCGCGACTTCGCCCGCGACCCGGCCTCGTGGGCGGCGAGGACCTATCTCGGCGCTGAGACCCTGTCCATTCACTAAGTTCGCTGCCGGTCATTTCACGTCTGTCACCTGGCCATTCCCTGAACGGCCGATCCCAGGATGTTTCGGGTGCGCTGAATCGGACATCCCAGGACGGATGTGTCTTAACTTCGCGCCGCCATGCGCGAATCCGGATGCGATCGGGGCGCAGCCGGCTGGACTCAGCGGAGAGGACGAGCAGGGATGAGACAGCCAGCACATCGACCGGCAGCACCACAACCGGCACCGCCGCGGCCAGCGCGGGCGGGATGGGCACGCAGGCGATGGGTGGTGGCGGCAGCGGCCCCGCTGGCCGCCGCGGCGCTCATCGTCTCCGTCCCGGCCGCCGGGGCCAGCTCGACGTCGGCGAGCGCGCCGCGGCACCTGACCGCGCAGCAGCAGCGGCTCGCCTCGATCCAGGGCAAGGTCAATGCGCTGATCAAGCGCATGACGCTAGCCGAGAAGTTCGGCCAGCTGGAGCAGTCCGGCCCGACCGGCCCTAACGGGACGCCCGGCCAGACCCTGCTCGACGAGGTGCGCAGCGGCCAGGTCGGCTCGGTCCTGGACCTGACCGGGGTGACGAACATCAACCAGGTCCAGCGCGCCGCGCTGGCCTCCCGCCTGCACATCCCGGTCATCTTCGGCCTGGACGTGATCCACGGCTACAAGACGATCTTCCCGGTGCCGCTCGCCGAGGCCAGCAGCTGGGACATGGCCGCGATCCAGGATGACGAGTCGGTGTCGGCCGACGAGGCCACCGCCGACGGCATCAAGTGGACCTTCAACCCGATGGTCGACATCAGCCGGGACCCGCGCTGGGGCCGGGTGGTCGAGGGCGCCGGCGAGGATCCCTACCTCGGCTCCGCGGTCGCCGCGGCGAAGGTCCGCGGCTACCAGGGCACCGACTACAGCGCCCCGGACAAGATGGCCGCCACGGTCAAGCACTTCGCCGCCTACGGCGCCCCGGTCGCCGGCCGTGAGTACAACACCGTCGACATGTCGATACAGCAGCTGTACAACGACTACCTGCCGCCGTACAAGGCCGCCGTCCAGGCGGGCGCGGCGACGGTGATGAGCGCGTTCGACTCGGTCAACGGCGTGCCGGCCAGCGCGAACCCGCAGCTGCTCACCCAGATCCTGCGCAAGGAGTGGGGCTTCAAGGGCACGGTGATCAGCGACTACCAGGCCATCCAGGAGCTGATCGATTTCGGCTTCGCGGCCAACGGCGCCGACGCCGCGCGGCTCGCGCTGACCGCGGGCGTGGACATCGAGATGGGCGTCCAGGTGCCCAGCCAGTACGCCACCTACCCGGCGTTCGGGCCGCAGCTGGTCCGCTCCGGCAAGGTCAAGATGTCGACCATCAACGCCGACGTGGCGCACGTGCTGACCCTCAAGTACCTGGCCGGCATGTTCGACCACCCGCTCACCGACCCGACCCGGGTGCAGAACTCAGAGCTCACCCCGGCGAACCTGGCCGCGGCGCGGTCGATGGCCGACGAGTCGATGGTCCTGCTCCGGAACTCGAATAACGCGCTGCCGCTGAGCAGCTCGCTCTCGTCGGTGGCGGTGGTCGGCCCGCTGGCCAACGACCCGTCCGACCAGCTCGGCCCGGACGTGCCGATCGGCTACTCGCTGGATGCGGGCAAGGTCGTCCCGGTGCTGCAGGGCATCAAGAACGCGCTGCCGAATGCCACGGTCAGCTACGCGCAGGGCTGTGACACCAGCTGCACCTCGACCGCCGGCTTCGCTGACGCGGTGAGCGCGGCGAAGTCGTCGGACGTGACGGTCGTGGTGGTGGGCGAGCCCGCCGCCGACTCCGGCGAGGCGTCCTCGCGCAGCAGCATCGGCCTGCCGGGCAGGCAGCTGGCGCTGGTCCAGGCCATCGCCGCGACCGGCAAGCCGTACGTGGTGGTGCTGATGAACGGGCGGCCGCTGACCATCGGCTGGCTGGCCCGCAACGCGCCGGCCCTGCTGGAGGCCTGGTACCCCGGCACCGAGGGCGGCGACGCGGTGGCCGACCTGCTGCTGGGCAAGGCCAACCCGTCCGGGAAGCTGACCATGAGCTTCCCGCGCAACGTGGGACAGATCCCGATCTCCTACAACGAGCTGCCGACCGGACGGCCCTACGACCCGGCCAACAAGTACACCTCGCGGTACCTGGACGTGGCCAACTCGCCGCAGTACCGGTTCGGCTACGGCCTGTCCTACACCACGTTCGCGCTGTCGGGCCTGCACCTGTCAGCGCCGAGCATCGGCGCCTCCGGCAAGCTGACGGTGACCGCCACCGTCACCAACACCGGCAGCCGGGCCGGGGCCGACGTGGTGCAGCTCTACATCCGCGACAAGGTGGCCAGCATCCTGCAGCCGGTCCGGCGGCTGGACGGGTTCTCCCGGGTCAGCCTGGAACCGGGGCAGAGCAAGACGGTCACCTTCACGCTGGGCCCGGACAACCTCGGGTTCTACAACAACCAGGGCCAGTTCACGGTGGAGCCGGGCGGGTTTGACGTCTGGGTCGGCGACAGCTCGGCCGGCGGACTGCACGGCACCTTCAGCGTGAGCTAGGCGCAGGTGACGTGCGGGGCCGCGTGCCCGGCCCCGCACGCCTGGCCAGCCCGCGGGCCCGGTGCCTGCTCCGGCCCGCGGGGGAGGGGCCATATGCGGAGCGGCCCGCCGGGCCGTTTCGTTACTGGTCCTGCGCCCTGGCCAGAGCACAGGGAATCTCCATGCTGGCCGTGGTGGGGCCGCCCGCCGGGCTGGTCACGGCCAGCACCCCGTCGAACGAGCTCAGCCGGCGCTCGATGCCGCGCAGGCCGGTGCCGCGGGCGGGATCGGCGCCGCCGTGGCCGTCATCGCGGACGCTGATCCGCAGCATGCCGATGCTGTGCCGCAGGTCAATCCACACCTCCGTGGCGTCGGCGTGCTTGGCCACGTTGGCCAGCAGCTCGCTGACGGCGAAGTAGGCGGCCGACTCGACCGGCAGCGGCGGCCGGCCGGGCAGCTCTCCCTCAACCCGCACGCGCACCGGGCAGTCCAGGGCCATGGCCCGGACCGCGTCGGCCAGGCCGCGGTCGGCCAGCACGGGCGGGTGGATGCCGCGGACCAGGCTGCGCAGCTCGACCAGGGCCTGCACCGAGGCGGCGCGGGCGTCGGCGAGCAGGGCGCGGGAGGTCTCGGGGCTGGAGTCCATCAGCTGCTCGGCGGTATCCAGGGTCATGCCCAGGGCGACCAGCCGGGCCTGCGCCCCGTCGTGCAGGTCGCGCTCGATCCGGCGCAGCTCGGCGGCGCTGGCATCAATGGTCTCAGACCGGGTCTGGGCCAGGTGGTGCACGCGCAGGGCCAGCTCGGCCTTGCGGGTCGGGCCCAGCAGCGAGCGGGCCAGCATCCCGTAGGCGGCCAGCAGCGGCCGCGCGGCCCACAGGCCCAGGGTGATCATGAGCAGGCCGAGCAGGACCGCCTGCCAGGCCTTAGGACCGGGATGCAGCTGATAGGAGCCCATGACGTAGGGCAGCGGCGGGCTGACCTGGACCCCGAGCGCGGGCAGCACGACATCGAACAGGCTCCCGGCCACCAGGGCCGGCGGGATGGCGGCCAGCACGAAGGCGCCGGCCGGGTTGACGATCGCCCACAGCAGGTCACGCCAGGTGGCCGGGTCGGTCATCGCCAGGCGGACCCGCGGCCAGGTCCGCGGCGGGCTGCCATCAGGGGCCGCGGGCAGCTGCCGGTACGGGGCGGGAATCCGAACGCCGCACCACTGGCCGCACCACTTCCGGGTCAGCCGCGCCAGCCCGCGGATGGCCAGCAGGCTCGCCGGGATCAGGGCCAGCCCGACGATCACCCGGACATTGCCCTGCGGATGGTTGAGGAGGTCGCCGCCGCGCAGCAGCAGGTCGAGGGAGAGCACGAGCCCGGCCAGGGCCGCCACGTCGGCGGCCGCGAGGCCGCAGAAGGCCAGGCCGTGCATGGCCGCGGCGAGGCCGCCGCCGAGCCAGGCCCGGCGCCGTGGCGCCGCCGGCATGGCCGGCGGGACATGCGCGGCCGCCGCGGTGGCAGTGGCCGGGCCGGCCGACGCGACGGCCGCGGCGCGGCCGGCGGAGGCCGAGAGCACGGCCCGGCTGGCCGGCCCCGGAGCGGTGGCCGGGTCGGCCCAGGCGGGGCTGACGGCCGGAGTGGCGAGACGCTGCAGCGCGGCGCCGGCGGCGGGCACGGTGGACCCGTCCGGGAAGCTGACGAGGAGCTGGCCGTGCGGGGTCGGCCAGACCGCGACCGCGGCCGGGCGGTGCTGGTGCACGATGGCTCGCAGCGGCTGCGGCAAGAGCGGCGGTCCCAGCGGCTGCTGGCTGGCCGCAGTCGTGAGCGGCTGCGGGGCGGGCTGGTGCAGACCGCCGTCGACGCTGGTCATGGCTTGCCGGGCGCGGCGGCTGGTGCCTGGCTCATGGTGACGCCTCCCTGACCGACTCGCCTGCCTGCCTGGCTCGGCAGGACCTGCGCCGCTGCTCCCGCGCCGCCGCCTTCGGTCGGTGGCGCCGGCTTGCGGAGCCTCTCGCTCAGTCTGGCGGATGGCCGGGCCGGGCCGCAGTGACACTGGACCCCCGGTTCGGGGGTGTACCTAGGTGCACCTCAGGAGGCGGTCCAGCCGTCTGTTGCCGCCGGCCAGCTGGCTCCTAGCGTAACCGGAGAAGCGCGAACGCGATATGTCGCGCATTGAGCCAGCCGCCGCCGGGCCCGGCCGGGCGGGCGGCGGCTGGGTTCCGGCTGACACGCCTGACACGAGGGAGCCCGTCGTGACGCCTGGGCGCAAGCATGCCCTGACAGCGGCCCTGGCCGCCGAGATTGCGGTGGTCGTGTGCTTTGCCATCGTGTACAACCCGTTCGACCTCAACGTCTACCTGTGGGGCGGGCACGCCATCACCGGGGACGCGCGGCTGTACCTGGATCAGGTGAGCCGCCACTGGTTCACCTACCCGCCGTTCGCCGCGATGCTGATGATGCCGCTGGCGTCGCTGCCGCAGGTGCTGGCCCGGGTGGGGTGGGAGCTGGCCACGGTCGCGGCGCTGGCCTGGTCGTGCCTGCTCACGCTGAGGCTGGCCGGCCGCAGGCGGCCGTCGCGGCTGGTGCTGGCCGGGGTGCTGGCGGGCGCGCTGACGCTGGAGCCGGTGTACCACACGCTGTTCCTGGGTCAGGTCAACGTGCTGCTGCTGGCCCTGATCCTGACCGACGTGTGGCTGGTGTCGGGCGGCTGGGGCGCGGGGCGCCGCAACGTGGGCGCCGGGCGTGGCGCGGGCGGGGGGCGCGGCGCAGACGCCAGGCTCGGCGCGGGCGGGACCGGGGAGCGAGGTGTACGCCTGCTTGTGTCCGTTGCCGTCGCCGAGCGCCGCGATGTTGTCGGGAAGCTGGCCGGGCGCCTGCGCGCGGGACTGGCCGGGGAGCGCGGTGCGCGGCTGGCCGGAATCGGGGTCGGCGTGGCGGCGGCCATCAAGCTCACGCCGGCCATCTTCATCGTCTGGTTCCTGCTGGCCCGGCGGCCGCGCGCGGCGCTGACCGCGGCGGGCACGTTCGGTTGCTGCGGGCTGCTCGGGTACCTGGTCGCGCCGGCCGCCTCCCGGCTGTACTGGACCAGGCTGTTCGACGACACCGGCCGGGTGTCCGGGTCGTACCTCAGCAATCAGTCGCCGTACGGGACGCTATCGCGGGTGCTGGGCGGGGTCAGCCAGGTAGGCGGCTGGTACGTGATCATCCCGCTGGTGATCGGCGCGGCCGGGCTGGCCGTGGCGGCGGTGCTGGCTCGGCGCGGGGACTGGCTGGGCGGCGCCGCGGTGACCGGCGTGACCGGGCTGCTGGTCTCGCCGGTCTCCTGGACTCACCACTGGGTGTGGATCCTGCCCGCGCTGTTCGTGCTGGCCCGGCACGGATCCGGCGGGCGGATCGCGGCCGGCTGCGGCTACGCGCTGTTCGCGCTCGGGCTGCCGTGGTGGACACCGCACTCCGGCGGGCCGCACGAGTACGGCTGGCACGGGCTGCTGACGATGGCCGCGAACAGCTACCTGCTCGCCGGCCTGGCGTTCGTGGCCTACATGGGCACCCGCGTGGTGCTGGACTCGCGGCGGCGCGCGGCCGGTGCCGCTGGCCGAGCCGGTGCTGCTACTGGCGACCGTGACGCGTCACGTCAGCCTGCGCCGGCCGCTGCGGGCTCGGCTGCCGTGGCGGCGTCGGCGGCGGTGGCTGTGTCACCGGCCGTAGCTGCGGGTTCGTGGGCCCGGCAGGCGCCGGGCGGGCTGTCGGCGCGCCGCTGACCCCGCGTCCCCTGACCCGGCCGGGATGCCTGGCAGCAGGCCAGGCGCCGGGAGCGGGCAGCTGGACGCGGGCCGCCGGGCGGGCTGGCGCCGCAGCGGGCGCCTGCCCGCCCGCTCCGGTTTCCTGCACGGGCACGAGCTCGGGCGCGGCTGGTGCCGGAGTGCTCGTGTGACTGCCGGGTCTGCCGAGGCCGGAAGTCCGGCCGTGTGCGGCCGGGACGGGCCGGCGCAGGGTTAGCCGGGGACTTCCTCCATGGTGGACGTGGCGAACGTGAAGCCGTGGCCCGCGGGCGGGGCGGCCCGCAGAGTGCCGCCGGTGATCTCCACGCCGCTCGGCCCGGCCAGCGCGCCGAGCGCGGCGAACGACGCCTCATCGATGTCCTCGACGAACGGCGGCAGCGGCAGCGTCATGGCCAGCTGCCCGGAGAAGTCAGGCAGCAGGTGCGGCATGACCGGGATGCTGAACTGCTGAGCCAGCCGGGCGATGCGCAGGAACGGGGTGATGCCGCCGACCCGGCAGATGTTGGGCTGAATGAAGTCGATCGCGCCCGCCAGCAGCAGCTCGCGGAACTGAGCCTCGGTGTACAGGCTCTCGCCGGCCGCGACCGGGATCGAGATGGAGCGGCGCAGGTCGGCGTAGCCGCGGTAGTCCTCAGCGGGCAGCGGCTCCTCGAGCCAGTAGATGTCGAACTCGGCCAGGGCGCGGGCGGCCCGGCGGGCGGCGGGCAGGTCCCAGAGCTGGTTGGCGTCCAGCATCAGCAGCGCGTCCGGGCCGATGACCGCGCGCACCGCGGCCACCCGTTCCAGGTCGGTCTCCAGGTCAGGGAAACCCACCTTCATCTTGAACCGGGTGTGCCCCGCCTCGACCTGCTGGCTGGCCCGCTCCGACAGTTCGGCCACGGTGAGGTGCCGGTTGACGCCGCTGGCGTAGGCGGGCACCTGATCGCGCTGGCGGCCGATCAGGTCGGGCAGGCCCAGCCCGGCGGCCCGGCCGCGCAGGTCCCACAGCGCGATGTCGATGCCGGCCATGGCCAGCGTGGTGACGCCGCCGCCGGATTCGCGCAGGAAGGTGTGCAGGTGATCCCAGACAGATTCAGGGGTGGCGGGCAGCCCGGTGACGGCCGGGGCGCAGTCCGCGTCGATCATGGCCTTGATGGCCTGGCCGCCGGCCCGGACCGCCCAGCTGAACCCGGTGCCGGCAGCGCCGGTGCTGGTGCGCAGCTCGGTCACGATCAGATGCTGGCTGGTCACGTCGTGACCCCACGGCCGGGGCATCTCCAGCCGGAACAGCCGGCTGGACACCGACTCGATCCGGCCAGGCCCGGCTGCCTCGCCTGCCTCGCCGGCACTCTGGCCGGGCTCGCCCGCCTGGGCCATGCCGGGCGGAAGGTCTCCGGGCTGGACGTCCGGGCCAGGAGAGGTACCCCGGCCGCCGCGACGGCCGGGACCGGTGCCCGCCGGGCCGCCGCGACCGGGCCCCGTGCCGCCTGACCCCGTGTTGCGCGGAGCGCTGCCGCCGGCGGTCATGCGAGGTTGTCCGCGTCGAGGGCGGGCAGGCAGAATTCTCCGCCGAGGTGGGCCATGACCGGGTCGGCCGGATCAGGCTCGCCGGCGGCGGCGATCACCTCCGCGGCGTAGACCTCGGCGTCGTCGCGCGGCTCGTAGCCCAGCGCGCGGGCCTCGGCCAGGCTGACCCATCCGCCGCGGGTATTGGCCGATACCCCGAAGACGACCCGGTAACCGGGGCTCGGCGCCGTGAGGCAGGCCTCGAACAGCCGGCCGCAGTCACCGGGGGACAGCCAGGTGGACAGCGCCCGGCCGTAGGTCGGCCGCTCGGCGCAGGTCAGGATGCGCAGGCAGATCGTGTCGAGGCCGTACCGGTAGTGGTAGAGCGCGGCCAGCGCCTCGCCTGCCACCTTGGAGACGCCGTAGTAGGTGTCCGGCGCGGTGAACGCGTAGTCGGGCACCGGGAACGCCTCGCGCGGCGTGAAGCCCACCGCGTGGTTCGACGAGGCGTAGATGACCCGGCCGACGCCGGTCCGGCGGGCCGCCTCGAAGGCCACGTAGGTGCCGTGAATGTTGACCTGCGACACCTGCTCCCAGGGTCCCTCGCCCGGCACCCCCGCCAGGTGGATGACCGCCGTGGCCCCGGCGAAGGCCTTGGTCATCGCATCCATGTCAGTGACCGAGGCCTGCACGGCTTCCTCGGCCGGGCCCGCGGTCAGCGAGGCGACGTCGACCAGCCTCAGCAGCCGGCCGGGCGCGGCCAGCCGGGGGCGCAGCATGCCGCCAATCCGGCCCGCCGCGCCAGTGATCACGATGATCTCGTCCTCGCCTGGTTCGTGGGTCATGCGATCAGCGTCCCACGACAGCTGGTGCCGGCCTACTGGGCCCGGGCACGTGGGTGAGCTCCCGGATCCGGCTGGGTTCAGCCTCCCGCTGGGGCTCCCGCTGTCCCCCAACCGCGCCACTGGTGATAACAGCAAGAGGCCGGATCGGCCGCGGGTCCGGGCGACTCACCACCGCTCTGATAACAGCAAGGGGCATCGGGCCGGACGTCGGGCCGGATCGCTGCCGGAGCTGGGCCTGAGGCTGGCGGTCATGCCGACCTTGCCGTGGCGAGCCTGGCAGCGGTGAGTCTGGCAGCAGACGGGGCTAGCTGCGGCGGGGCTGGGGGCTGGCGGCGCTGGGGGCAGGCGGGGCTAGCGGCAGCCCTCGGTGCAGTCTTCGCGGATGATGGCCGACGGCGATGCCTCGGCCCGGGCATCTGTGCCGGGGCGGGTACCTGCGCCGGGCCGGGCATCCGGCTCGGGCGGGGCTGCTTCGGCCGTGGCTTCTGCGCCGGGCTCAGCAGGGGTGCGAGTGCTGTTCCGGGTGTCGGCCGCGGCCGGGCGGAACAGGGCGCGGCGGGCGTTCGGTGCCGCCGCGGCGGCGATGCCCAGCACCAGGGTGACCAGCAGGGCGGTGGCGGCCGTGGTCCAGCCGATGCCGATGCGGTCCACCACCGGGCCCTGGATGAGCGAGCCGATCGGGTAGGCCACGCCCAGGGCGACCAGGTAGAAGCTGAGCACCCGGCCGCGGTAGGCCTGCGGGGCGTGCAGCTGCACGACGGTGGACAGGCCGGACAGCACCCACAGGTAGACCAGGCCCACGGCGAACAGGCCGAGGGTGCCCTCCCACAGGGTCTGCGCGCTGGCGTACAGGATCAGCACGACGGGCAGCGCGGCCAGGCTGGCGCCGAGGAGTCGGCCGCGGCCGAAGCGGGCGGCCAGGGCGGTCATGCACAGCGCGCCGATAACGGCGCCGATGCCCTGGGCGGTGGTCAGCGTCCCGGTGGCGGCGGCGACGGCGCGCGAGCCGCCGCCGGACAGCCGCTCGGCCATCGCCGGGACCAGCGCGATGAAGGGCGAGGCGATCAGGGCGACGAGGCCGATGGTGCAGACGGCGGCCCAGCAGGACGGCTCGCGGCGGGCGACGGCGAAGCCCTCGCGGACCGAGGCCAGCAGCCGGCCGCCGCGCCCGGCGGGCGGCGCCAGCTTGATGAAGGCCAGGGCGACGACAACGGCGAGGAAGGAGACGGCGTTGGCGTCGAAGGCGACGGGGTAGCCGAAGGCGGCGACGGTGGCGCCGGCGACAGCAGGGCCGACGATGCGGCCCAGGTTCCACTGCGCGGAGTTGAGCGCGATGGCGGGCAGGAACTCGGACTTGGGCACCAGGTCGGGCAGGATGGCCTGCTGGAACGGGCCGATCAGGGCCGAGGCGGCACCCTGCACGCCGACCAGGGCGACCAGCACTGCGGGGTCCTCGTGCCCGGCGCCGATCAGGACGGCCAGCACCACGGCGACCGCGGCGGCGGCGAGGTTGCCGCCGATCAGGACCGGCCGCCGGGCGACCCGGTCGGCCAGCGCCCCGCCGACCGGCGACAGCAGCCCGATGGGCAGGAACGCGGCGGCGGCGACGAGCACCGCCCAGGTGGCCTTGCCGGTGTTGGAGATCAGCAGGGCGCCGACGGCGACGGCCTGCATCCACGAGCCGACGTTGGACACCATCCCGGCGGCCCACAGCAGCGCGTAGCCGCGGTGCCGCAGCGGGCTCAGGGCACCCAGCAGCCGGGCGGCCCGGCTCGCCCCCAGGGCAGGCTCCCGCCCGGCCGCGTTGGTGCCGGCCGGGCGGGAGCTGACCTGATCACTGCTGGTCATGCGTAATCTCACTAGCCGATGGAATAGGTGCTCGTCTTGATCGTCTGCACTTGCCTGGCGAACCCACAGCGCCCCGTCAGCCTCCCGCGTCACACCGCTTGCCAGATCCGGACAAGCTCACCGGACCTGGCGGCAAGCTAGCCGGAACCACCGACAGTCCCGCTACCCCGGCACGTGCGCCATCCCGGTGAAGACGCCCCGCCGTGAAGCCGGCCTGCCCGCCGTGAAGCCGCTCCGCCCCGGCGCGCCGCCGTCCGGTGCCGTCGCCGGGCGGCCCGCAGCGGGGCCGCCCGGCGACAGTCACGGGTTCCGGGAGCGCTAGTGGGCCGCCAGGGCGTCGCTGACCGGCACGTCCAGCCGGTACTTGGCGATGGCCTGGCCCACGATCTCCGGCTTGACCTCGCCCAGCCTGGCCAGCTGGCCCAGCACCGCGACCGCGATCGACTCGGCGTCGACGTGGAAGAACCGCCGCGCCGCCGGCCGGGTGTCGGAAAAGCCCCAGCCGTCGGTGCCCAGCGAGCTGTACGGGCCCGGCACCCAGCGGGCGATCTGGTCGGGCACCGCGCGGATCCAGTCGCTGACCGCCACGACCGGTCCGGGGTGGCTCTCCAGGGTCCGGGTCACGTAGGGCACCCGCGGCTCGGCGTCGGGCTGGAGCATGTTCCACTCCTCGCAGGCCATCGCGTCGCGCCGCAGCTCGGTCCAGGAGGTGGCCGACCAGACCCCGGCGGCCACGCCCCAGTCCTCGCTGAGCAGCCGCTGCGCCTCCAGCGCCCAGCGCATGCCGACGCCGGAGGCGAGGATCTGCGCCTGCGGCCGCTCGCCGGCGGGCCCGGAGTCACCGCTCGCCAGCCCGTTACTGCCGGAACTCGCCTCGACCGCCGGCGCGTCGGCGTACCGGTACAGCCCGCGCAGGATGCCCTGCTCCAGTGCCTCGCGGCCGCCGGGGAAGTCGGCGGGTTCGGCCGGCTGCACGTACGGCTCGTTGTAGACGGTCAGGTAGTAGAAGATGCTCTCGCCATCGGGATGCTCGGGCGACGACCCGTACATCCGGCGCAGCGCGTCCTTGACGATGTAGCTGAGCTCGAAAGCCCAGGCCGCGTCGTAGGCCACGCAGGCCGGGCTGACCGAGGCCAGCAGGACCGAGTGGCCGTCATTGTGCTGCAGCCCCTCGCCGGTCAGCGTGGTGCGCCCGGCCGTCGCGCCGAGCAGGAAGCCGCGGCCGAGCTGGTCGCCCAGCGCCCACATCTGATCGCCGGTCCGCTGGAACCCGAACATCGAGTAGAAGATGTAGACCGGGATCATGTGCAGGCCGTGCGTCGCGTACGAGGAGCCCGCGGCAATCACCGAGCCCATCGCGCCGGCCTCGCTGATGCCCTCGTGCAGGATCTGGCCCTTGGCCGCCTCCTTGTAGGACAGCAGCAGGGCGCGGTCGACTGCGTCGTAGGTCTGGCCGTGCGGGTCGTAGATCTTGGCCGTCGGGAACAGCGAGTCCAGGCCGAAGGTGCGCGCCTCGTCGGGGATGACCGGCGCGAACCGCTCGCCGATGCCCGGTGACCGCATCAGGTCCTTGAGCAGCCGCACGAACGCCATCGTGGTGGCCACCGCCTGCTTGCCCGAGCCTTTGCGCAGCTCCTCGTAGGCCTTGTCCTCGGGCAACTGGACCGGCTTGGCCCGGACCACCCGGCGGGGCAGGTACCCACCCAGGGCGGCGCGGCGCTCCTGCATGTACTGGATCTCGTCGGACTGCGGGCCGGGGTGGTAGTACGGTGGCAGCTCGGCCTCCAGCGCCGAGTCCGGGATCTCCAGGTACAGCCGGTCGCGGAACTCCTTGAGCTCGGCGACGGTGAGCTTCTTCATCTGGTGGGTGGCGTTGCGGGCCTCGAAGTCGGTGCCCAGCGTCCAGCCCTTGATGGTGTGCGCGAGGATCACGGTCGGCTGGCCGACGTGCTCGGTGGCCGCCTTGAACGCGGCGTAGACCTTGCGGTAGTCGTGGCCGCCGCGGGACAGGTTCCGGATCTCGTCGTCGGACAGGTGCTCGACCATGGCGCGCAGCCGCGGGTCGCCGCCGAAGAAGTTCTCCCGGGTATAGGCGCCCGACTCCACCGCGTAGGTCTGGAACTGCCCGTCCGGGGTGGAGTTCATCTTGTTGACCAGGACGCCGTCGGTGTCCTTGGCCAGCAGCGGGTCCCAGTCCCGGCCCCAGACCACCTTGATCACGTTCCAGCCGGCGCCGCGGAAGGTGGCCTCCAGCTCCTGGATGATCTTGCCGTTGCCGCGCACCGGCCCGTCCAGGCGCTGCAGGTTGCAGTTGATCACGAAGGTGAGGTTGTCGAGTTCCTCGCGGGCGGCCAGGCTGATCGCGCCGCGCGCCTCGGGCTCGTCCATCTCGCCGTCACCCAGGAACGCCCACACGTGCGAGCGGCTGGTGTCCTTCAGCTCGCGGGCCAGCAGGTACCGGTTGAACCGGGCCTGGTAGACCGCGCTGATGGCGCCCAGCCCCATCGAGACCGTGGGGAACTCCCAGAAGTCGGGCATCAGCCGCGGGTGCGGGTAGGACGGCAGGCCGCCGCCGGGGTGCGACAGCTCCTGCCGGAACCCGTTGAGCTGCTGCTCGGTCAGGCGGCCCTCCAGGAAGGCGCGGGCGTAGATGCCAGGCGCCGCGTGGCCCTGGATGTATACCTGGTCGCCGGACTCGCCATGGTCCTTGCCGCGGAAGAAGTGGTTGAAGCCGACCTCATACAGGCTGGCCGCCGAGGCATAGGTGGCGATATGCCCGCCCACGCCAAGGCCGGGCCGGTTGGCCCGCGACACCATGACCGCCGCGTTCCACCGGATATAGGCCCGGATCCGCCGCTCCACGTACTCGTCGCCGGGGAACCAGGGCTCGCGCTCGGGCGGGATGGTGTTGATGTAGTCGGTGCTGCGCAGCCCGGGCACGCCCACCTGCTGCGCCCGGGCTCGCTCGAGCAACCGCAGCATGACGTACCGGGCTCGCCCGCGGCCGCGGGTCCGGACGACGTTGTCGAACGACTCGATCCACTCGCGGGTCTCGTCGGGGTCGATGTCCGGCAGCTGGCTGGGCAGGCCGTCGCTGATGATGGAGAAGCGCTGGCGTCCGGAGGCCACGGGGTGTTCCTCGCCTTCCGCGACCCGCAGGAGTCCTGCGCGGCCACGTCGTCGTGATCCGCGCGGCAGCCAGGCTGCCGCGCGAGTGTCATTTCTGCTCGGGTTCTCGCTGCTCGAGATGTCCCCTGCTCGTGCTGTCCCTGCCAATCCTGGTACCTGCCGGGCCGGGATGCATCTCTACCTGAGAGTAACCGGCCGCAGGACAGCCCAGGACAGCCCGGGCGCCCGCGGCAGGCCAGCCCGCGGCCGGGGACTGGCGCGGGCGGGGCAGGGCGGGCAGTTCGCAGCCGGGCGGCCGGGCCGGGCGCATGACTCGGCACAGCTGGGTAGACCAGGAAGGGATGCGCGGAGTGCGGTGGACGAGCACGGCGGGACGAGCCAGGGCGATTACGGGACAAGACCGGTCAAAGGTTAGCAGGTCGGAACGCTGGCACCGGAGAACGTCAGCTGGCGAGCCCGGCCTGGCCAGCGGTTTTCGTTCTGTGTGCCAATTGTGACTTGCGCACCGCGCCGACCCAGTGTGAACTGTCCGATCAAGAGGAACGGCCGCGAGAGCGGCGCAGGTGGCGCCAGGGGCGCGCTGCCACCGCCGCCAGCCAGGCGGGCGGGAACCAGAAAGGATGCGGAGGAAACTCAGTGAGCGCGACCGCGGGCCAGGCGCAAGACCAGCGTGACCTGGCCGAGCGGCTCGGCGTGAAGCCGGGCCACGTGGTGCAGGAGATCGGCTACGACGACGACTGCGACGAGCAGCTTCGCGAGTCTGTGGAGGGGCTGCAGGGCGTCGAGCTGGTTGACGAGGACTACGACGACGTCGTGGACGGTGTCCTGCTCTGGTGGCGGGACGGGGACGGTGATCTGGTCGACGCCCTAGTCGACGCGCTGACCCCGCTTGCCGATGGGGGTTACATCCTGCTGCTCACGCCCAAGACCGGGCGCAGCGGCTATGTCGAGCCCAGCGAGATCGGGGAGGCGGCGCCCACCGCGGGCCTGTCGCAGACCTCGACCGTCAGCGCCGGCCGTAACTGGTCGGGTACCCGCCTGGTGGCGCCCAAGGCGCGGCGGTAGGCGGAGGTGGCCGGCGTGTGCCGCCGGCCAGGGCCAGCCCGGCGCCGGCGGGTACGTGGCGCGAGCCCGGGAATACCAGCCAGGGGCGCGCCGTTGCCAGCCCCCGGGAACATGAGCCATTAACCGGACAAGCTTCCAGCAGATGACGGCGCCGCCCGCCCGGCCCGCGGGGCTGACAGCGGACGCGGCGGGCCGCGCCGTTCGTCTCCTTTATCGCCGCGGTCGGCGGCACGCCAATACGGTCACGTCGGGAGGACAGAAAATGACTGCTGAGACCGGCAGTGAGGTCGGCTCCGTCGAGGTCGGCGACGAGGCCCCGGACTTCGAGCTGAAGGACCAGCACGGCACCCCGGTGCGCCTGTCTGGCTTCCGCGGCGCCAAGAACGTCGTCATCGTCTTCTACCCGTTCGCCTTCAGCGGCGTGTGCTCGGGCGAGATGTGCGCGCTGCGCGACAGCTTCCCCGAGGTGAACCGCGAGGACGTGGCGGTGCTGGCCATCTCCGCCGATGCCGTTTTCGCGCTGCGGACCTGGGCCGATCAGCAGAACTTCGGTTTCGAGCTGTTGTCGGACTTCTGGCCGCACGGCGCGGTTGCGAGGTCATATGGTGTCTTCGATGAGAAGCTAGGCGCTGCCATTCGCGGCACCTTCATCATTGACAAGAATGGCGTCGTGCGGTGGAAGGTCATCAACCCGATCCCGCAGGCGCGTGACATTGCCGACTACCAGAAAGCACTGGCCGCGCTCTGAGCGCGGTCGTGACTGTTTTCTGGGCTCGGCAGGAACCGGAACAGCCTAGATGCCCTGCTATCGCTGCGGTACCCGGCAGGTTGACCCCGACCGGGGCGAGAGTCCCTGGAAGCGCGGAGTCCGGGGGGACCGGCAGGTCCTTATCTGCCCGGCCTGCCAGACAGCGCATGACTGGGTAGCCGACCTGGATCGCTGCCCGGCGTGCTCCAGCGTGCGGCTGGTCCGGCGGCTCGGCGAGGCCGAGTGCCGGGACTGCGGCGCCGTGCGGCCCCCGGTGGCCTCGGCGCTGCCCGGTCACCTGGCGGTGCTAGCCAAGCCCGGCCGCGTGATCGCCGGCGGTGGTGCCGGGACCGGGAGCGGGCCGGGCGGCTCGCCCGCCGCCGCGGAGTCAGCGGGATCAGCCGGCTCCGGCCCTGGCGAGCCGGCCGCCATGCAGGACCTGGCCGCCGAGGTTGAGCAGGCCCTGGCCCGGGTCCTCGGGCGAACGGCGGGCAGTGCCGCCGGCAGCTGAGGCACACATGGCCGACGCGGCGGTCGTCGGGCGCATCCTGCGCGAGTATCACCTCCGGGGCCTGGACCCGGAGGGAATCCGCCGCCTGGGCGGGTCCGTGCGCGGCACCCGGATCAGCTACCAGGTCAGCCACGGCGGGCCGCCGCTGGTCATCCGCGCCTTCCGCGCTGAGGCCCCCGTTCCGGTGCAGTTCAGCGGCAGCGCCGCCGAGACCATGACGCACTGGGTCACCGGCCGGGCCGGCACGCTGGCCTGCCTGGCCGAGACGGGCTACCCGGCCCCGCGTCCGGTGCCGTCCCGCACCGGCGACCTGGTCGGGGTGGCCGGGCCGTGGCTGACGTGGGCGACCAGCTACGCGGAAGGGACGGCCCTGGCGCCGTCCCTGGAGCAGCTGCGGCTCCTGGGCCGCGCCCTGGGCACCTTGCACGCCGCGCCAGTCGACATAACGGGCTTGCGCCAGGCTCCGGCACCCTCGTCAGCCGGGCCGCCTCAGGCCCGCGCAGCAAGCGCGCCGGGGGAGACGGGAGGGCCCGCCACGCCGGCCACTGCCGGGGCTGGTGCCGGCCAGGCCGGCGCGGCGGCCGTGCCCGGCCTGGCGGCCTGGCACCCCGCGGCCGCCGTGGCCGGCACGCTGCGCCGGCTCCGCGCCGTGGCCCCGATGCTCCCGGCGGACTGGCGTGACATGCATGCGGCGTTCCTGGCCACCGCCGAGGCGGTCCGGCAGAACGCGCCGGACCTGCCCGAGGCGCTGGTGCACGGTGATGCCTGGCCCGGCAACGCAGTGCAGCCGCGGCCTGGCCTGCCCGGCTCGCGGCAGGCTGGCGGCGGGCAGGTCATGCTCCTCGACTGGGAGACCGCCGGGCTGGGGCTGCCCGTGCTGGACCTCGGGAACTGCCTGGCCGAGTGCCATCTGGACTCCGGCCTGCCGCCCGACCGGCCCGAGGCCTGGCTGGTCCGGCCCGACGCGCACCGGATCGCGGCCGTGGCCAGCGGCTACCGCGAGGTCCGGGAGCTGACCGGCGCCGAGCGCGAGCTGCTGCCCGAGGCGGTCCGGTTCGGCGCGGCGTTCGCCGGCGCGATCCACTGCGAGGCCGCGCTGACCGGCGGGGCCAGCGGCCCGTCGATGGACGCCCGGCTGGGCCGGCTGCGCAACCGCCTGGAGATCAGCGCGGAGGTGGCCCGGCTGGCGCTGCGCCACCTGTGACCGCCGGATCCGCGGCCTGGCTCTGGCCGGGGCCGGCAGACTCGCCGCGGCCGGTTCCCGGCCGCCATGCCGCCCGGAGAATGGCCGCCTGCCGGTACCCCCGTGCGCGAGTTATCCCGGATCGTACGCCTGGGACCCGGTATCTGCGCATCCGCAGAAAACAGCGAGCAGCGGGTCAGTGTGCAGGACCTGGCTGGCTTTGGAGCGCGAAGTAGGCCGCCGGGGTGAGCCCGGTCTCGCGGCGGAAGGCGGCAACGAACGCGCTGACCGACTCGTACCCCACCATCCGGGCTACGTTCCCGACCGGCTCGCCGGAGGCCAGTTCCGGCAGCGCGGCCTGCAGCCGGAACAGGGCCCGCCACCGGCCGAACGGCAGGCCCGTGGCGGCGACGAACGCGCGGGCCAGGGTCCGCTCGCTGGCGCCGAACTCGCGGCCCCAGCCGGCCAGCGTCCGGTCATCAGCCGGTGACTGGAGCAGTCGCTCCGCTACCTGGCGGGCCGGCCCCGCGGCTGGCATGCGCACCTCGATGGTCGTCATGCTCACTGGCTCCAGCAGGTCGACCAGCAAGGACTCAGCGTGCTCGCGGCGCCGCAGATCCAGGTCCGGGTGCTCCAGGTAGCTGATGAGCTCGCCCAGCAGCGTGCTGGCGGCTACCGGCGTGCAATCCGGCCAGCTGAGTGAGCACAGGCCGGGCCGGACGTAGGCCGTCCGCATGGTGGCGGCACCGAGTGACAGAGTCTCGTGCCGAAGTCCGGCGGGTATCCACAGCGCCCGGCTGGGCGGCAGGACCCACGCCGTGCTGGCGGTCCGCACGCTGAGCACGCCGCTCGGCGCCCACGCCAGCTGGTGATCTTCATGGGTATGCCAGTCAAACGTGCGGCCGGCGGGCATCGGGAATGTGACCACGACCACCGCGGACGCCGGGTCGTGCTCTTCCGCCGGGCATTGTCCGTCCGGAGACACAAGTTGGCAGCCTACGCTCTTGGTCGCTGCCGGGCCCGTCCCTAGCCTCGCTGCTATGAATGAGAATCATGCCCGGCTGTGCCCGAGCCCCGAGTGGGCGGCGCACATCCAGGACGAGATCCTGCCGTCGCTTCTGCGGCATGCCGATCTCGGGGCGGACATGCTGGAAATCGGTCCCGGGCCCGGCGCGGCGACTGAGTGGCTGCGGCACCGCGTCCGGCGGCTCACTGCGGTCGAGGTGGACGAGGCGGCAGCAGCCAGGCTGTCGGACAGGTATGCCGGATCCAACGTCGAGGTGGTCACGGCGGACGCCGCGCGGCTGGGTTACCCCGATGAGTCGTTTGACTCGGCCGGGACCTTCACCATGCTGCATCACGTTCCGACCCTGGCCCTGCAGAACATGATCCTGGCCGAGGCGTTCCGGGTGCTGCGGCCCGGCGGAGTGCTGATCGCCTCCGACAGCCTCGCGAGTAACGACCTGCACCACTTCCATGCCGGCGACACCTACAACCCGGTCGATCCCGGCTCGGTGCTGAGCCGCCTGCAGACGATCGGCTTCGCCAGGATCACCGTGATCGTCGATGACGTCCTGAAGTTTGTCGCGCACAAGGCGGGCACCAGCGCGGGCTGCGCCGGCCAGGACGGAGTGACGTCATGACCGGGGCCGCGGAGCTACGCCAGGTGATCATCGGCCTGCTGACGTTCGCCCAGGCCGAGGAGCGGATGCTGCTGACCGGCAGCGACACTGGCGAGACGGGCAGCCCGCAGCACTGGGCGGCGCTGCCGCTGATCGCGCACAACACGGAGTTCAGGCAGCAGCAGGTACAGCGCTTGCAGGCGATCCGCGCCGGCGCCGAAGTTCCGCAGTTCGCCGAGGTCGACCACGCACGCCCGGAGACCTACGCGGCGTATGCGGCCCAGCCGCCCTCCCAGGTGGCCAGCGACAGCGCCCGGGTCGCCGCCGAGCTGATTGACCACGCTGCTGGTGCCA
>DASUBV010000210.1:0-24290 GCA_035763085.1 Streptosporangiaceae bacterium
CGGTGACGGAGTCCCGCATCTGCACATCCACCTGCTGCCGCGGTTCGCGGGCACTCCCCGCGAGTACTGGTGGACGCGCGTGGATGAGTGGCCGCAGGCCCGGCGCGGCGGCGACACCGAGATCACCGAGCTGGTTGCCGAGCTGCGCAGCTACCTCGCCGCCCGCGACCCGGGCAGCTAGCCGCCGCTCAGCCCGGGCACAGGTGACACGGCAGCGACGTCCGCAGGGCTGGCGGAACCAGTCGGCGATGACCCCGCCCGCCAGCGCGACGCCAGCCTGGGCGAGGCAGTCAGCGCCCAGCACCAGGCCCAGGTCCCGGGAGGCAGGCAGATAATGGGCTGCAGCGGCGCGCGCAGCTGCGGTAGACCTGATTGACGTGCCGAGCAATTCTGCCGTTATCGTCCCTGCTGCGCTGGTGCCCCTGCCGCGAGCAGACTTTCTGCGGGCAGGCACGGCCATGACTGACTGGGTGCTGGCCCACACGCCGGAGTGGCTCGGCTACTTCACCAGCCCGGGGGCACGACCCGCAGCCGCTGGCGGCCGGCGTCGAGGGCGCCATCTACGACCTGGGAAACGACCTGGTCGCCAAGGTCTGGCGGGATCGCGAGATGACCTCGCTGGCGGAGACGCAGGCGTTCTATGCCGACCTCGCTGCCGCGGGCCTGCCCTTCCGGACCCCGGAGATCCTGAGCATCGAGCAGGTCAGCGGCCGGTCGGTCACCTACGAGCGCAAGCTGCCCGGCCGGCAGCTCCAGGACCGGCTCGGCGAAGCCGACCACCGCGCCGACCCGGCCGCTGCCCGGTGCGTCACCGAGGTGCTCCGCGCCCTGGCCACCGTCCCGGCCACGCCCGCGATGCGGCAGCTGGCGTTCCTGGATGAGCAGCAGCCGCTGTGGGCCGGCGCGGCTGACTTCCTGACGGCCCTGACGAGCCTGGTCCGGCGCCGCGCTGACCGCTTCGGGCCGGTGATCCGGGAGCGGCTGCCCGACTTCGACCAGCGGCTGGCGGCCCTCACCGAGCGACTTTGCACCATCGCGATCCGGCCCGATGCCGCCATACACGGCGACCTCGTGGCCGCGAACATCCTGGTCGACGAGCAGGCACGGCCGGTCGCGCTGCTGGACTTCGGCTTCCTGACGACGGCCGGCGACCCGGCGCTGGATGCCGCCATCGCGGCGGCCATCCTGAACATGTACGGCCCGCACGCGGCGGCCATCACCGACGAGCTCACCGCCAGCTTCGCGGCCGGCCTCGGCTACCCGGCCGAGACACTGCTGCTCTACCAGGCCGCCTACGCCGTGGCGACCGCGAACGCCTTCACCGCGGACGGCAGCGACGGGCACTTCAGCTGGTGCGTCGACCAGCTCCGCCGGCCAGCGGTCGCCGGCGTCCTCGGCATGTGAGCCCCGTCCCCCGGCGCCACCGCTACAGTGATCTGCCGTGCGCATCGTCATTGCCCGGTGCAGCGTGGACTACGCGGGACGGCTGTCGGCCCACCTCGCGATGGCCACCCGGCTGCTCATCGTCAAGGCCGACTCCTCCGTGCTCGTGCACTCCGACGGCGGCAGCTACAAGCCGCTGAACTGGATGTCGCCGCCGTGCCGGCTGGCCGAGGAAGAAGGCCGCTGGGTGGTGACCGGCAAGTCCGGCGAGACGCTCACCATCACCATCGAGGAGATCATCAGCGACTCCTCCTACGACCTGGGCGTGGACCCCGGCCTGGTCAAGGACGGCGTCGAGGCGCACCTGCAGGAACTGCTCGCGGCGCAGGTGCATGTCCTGGGCGAGGGCTGGCGGCTGGTCCGCCGCGAGTACCCGACCGCGATCGGCCCGGTCGACCTGATGTGCCGCGATAACGCCGGAGCGAGCGTGGCCGTCGAGATCAAGCGCCGCGGCGAGATTGACGGAGTTGAGCAGCTCACCAGATATCTGGAGCTGCTGAACCGCGATCCGCTGCTGGCCCCGGTCCAGGGCATCTTCGCCGCCCAGGAGATCCGGCCGCAGGCCCGCACGCTGGCCGAGGACCGCGGCATCCGCTGCGTCGTCCTGGACTACGAGGCGATGCGCGGCACCGACGACGGCACCCTGCGCCTGTTCTGACCCGCCATTGACCAGCAAGGCCGCCCGCGCCCTGCTCAGCCGGTTCCGAAGGCGGCGGCCAGGCCGGCCAGCACATAGCCAAGCCCCGCGGTGAAGCTGGTCGCGAACCGGTCTGGATCGTGCGGGCTCGTTGCCTCCACCATGATCTTGCTGAGCGCGGGGTAGCGGCCGCCGCCGATGATCTCCTCGCCGTAGCGGCCCTGCGCCGCCATCCACTGGGCCGGGCTCACCCCGGACCGCTCCCCCGCCTGCCGCTCGGCCAGCTCGGTGCTCACATGGCCGCGCACGAAGGTCAGCAGGGTGCCGACGACGGCCAGCGTGTCGTCGGCGGTCAGGCCCGGCCGGGCCGCGATCTGGAACATGGCCTCCAGCCAGCGCAGGCCGTTCGGCCCGAGTGCCGGGCGGCCCGGCGACAGCGCGGCCAGCCACGGGTGGCGCAGCAGCACGGCCCGGTTCCGGCGGGCGATCTCCCGCAGCCCCGCCTGCCAGTCCGCGCCCGCGGCGGGCAGCTCTTCCTGGCCAAAGGCGGCGTCCGCCATCAGGTCGAGCAGCTCGTCCTTGTTGCGCACGTACCGGTACAGCGAGGTGGTGCCCGCGCCGATCTCGGCGGCGACCCGGCGCATCGACACCGCGTCAATCCCCTCCGCATCCGCGATCGTGATGCCGGCCGCCGCGATGTCCTGGCGGCTGTGCGCGGGCCGCGGGCCGCGGCCGCCACCCTCGGGCCGCGCCCAGATGACCAGATCCGCCGCGGGCCGGGCGTCTGGGGTGGTCATGGCATCGCTCCCGGGATCGCTAATTGCGAACAGTGTACTCAGTGAGCTACCGTAACGAAAAACTGCGCACGCTGTTCCCGCATAAGCCGGTCACGACAGGGGTGCCACGAACAAGGAGCTGGGCTGATGGAACATCCGGTAGTGATTGCCGGCGCCGGGCCGGTCGGCCTGATGCTGGCCGGGGAACTGACCCTCGCGGGCGTGCCGGTCCTGGTGCTGGAGCGGCGCCCGGCCGGCGCCGGCGAGGAGCTGACGGCCGGCGCGATGGGCGCCCGCTCGGTCAGCGCCCCGACCGCGGATGCCTTCCACCGCCGCGGGCTGCTGCCCGCGGTGCGGGACGCCGCGATCTGGTGGTTCGATCCGGCGCAGCGGCCCGGGCCGGGCGGCGGGGAACGGGCAGCGGCCCGCGGGGAACGGGCGGAGGCCGGCGCCGGGCCGTCCGCGGGTGAGCACGGGGAACAGCAGCATGCGGGGCAGCCGCCGGTGTTCGCGGGGCACTTCGCGGGGCTGATGATCCGGGCCGACCGCCTGGACCTGACTGACGCCGCGCTGGCCGGTGACACCCTGGGCGGCGGGGTGATCAGCCAGCAGCAGCTGGAGGGAATCCTCGCCGAGCGCGCGGTCAGCCTCGGCGCCGAGATCCGCCGCGGCACGGAGCTGACCGGCCTGGAGGCCGGCCCGGACGGGGTGACCGTCTTGGCGGGCGGCCAGCGGATCACGGCTGACTGGCTGGTCGGCTGCGACGGGGGCCGCAGCGCGGTGCGCAAGCTGGCCGGATTCGCCTTCCCCGGGCTGGGTCCGGAGTTCACCGGGCGGCAGGCGCTGGTCGAGCTGGCCGAGCCGGCGGCCGTTCCGTTTGGTGACTGGATCAGGACGCCGGCTGGCGCGTACGCGCACGGCCCGGTGCCGGGCCGCATCCACACCGTGCAGTACGAGAGCCCGCCCGCCGACCCGCGCGCGCCGGTGACGGCGGCGGAACTGCGGGACAGCCTGCGCGCGGTGAGCGGGATCGACGCCGAGATCACCCGGGTGCTCGCGGCAACCCGCTACACCGACCAGACCCGGCAGGCGGCCGCCTACCGGCGCGGCCGGGTGCTGCTGGCCGGGGACGCGGCGCACGTGCACTCCCCGGCCGGCGGGCAGGGCCTCAACCTGGGCATCGGCGACGCGATGAACCTGGGCTGGAAGCTGGCCGCGACGGTGCGCGGCTGGGCCCCGGCCGGACTGCTGGATTCCTACACCGCCGAGCGGCACCCGGCCGGCGCATGGGTGCAGCAGTGGAGCAGCGCGCAGACTGCGCTGGGCCGGCCGGACCCGCGCACGGCGGCGCTCCGAGCGGTGGTCGCCGACCTGCTGGACACCAGCGCCGGGGCAACCTACGTGCTGCGGCAGATCTCCGGGCTGGCGCAGCGTTACGAGCTGGCCGGGGAGCACCCGCTGACCGGGCGCCGCGCGCCGGAGATCCGGCTGGCTGGCGGGCAGACGCTGGCCGGGCGCGGGCAGGACGGGCGGGCGCTGCTGGCCGGCTTCGGCGGCCAGCCGGGGCTGGCGGAGCTGGGCGCGCGCTGGGCCGGGCGGCTGACGGTGCTCGACGAGGCGGTAACCGAGCCGGTGTCGCCGGGAGCGAGCGGGCCGGGGCGGCTCAGCGCCCTGCTGGTCCGGCCGGACGGGTACGTGGCGTGGGCGGCGGACGGCGAGCCGGACCTGGGCGCGGCCCGGGCGGCGCTGACCGCCTGGCTCGGCGCCGCGGCGTAGCGACCGCGGTGGCAGGGCCGCTAACCCGCAGGGCCGGCCCGGGCCGGTACCGGCGGGCGATGACGGGCAGGCGGCCCGCTCCGTACCGTCGGGTCGTGGACGCGATCCGGTGCGAGGGGCTGACGAAGCGGTTCGGGGCGGCGATCGCCGTCGATGACCTGACGCTGGCGGTCGCGCCGGGCCAGGTGTACGGGTTCCTCGGGCCGAACGGCGCGGGCAAGACCACGACCATCCGGATGCTGCTGGGCCTGATCGCCCCCGGCGCCGGGCGGGCCTGGCTGCTGGGCCGGCCGCTGCCCGACCCGCGAGCGGTCGCCCGGGTGGGGTCCATGATCGAGGAGCCCGCGTTCTACCCGTGGCTGTCGGGCCGGGCCAACCTGGAGGTGCAGGCCGCCACAGCCGGCCGGCGGCCGGACCGCGCGGAGGTGGCGCGGGTGCTGAGCCTGACCGGCCTGGAAGAGGTCGCGGGGCGCAAGGTCCGGGCCTACTCCCAGGGCATGCGGCAGCGCCTGGGGCTGGCTGCCGCGCTGCTCGGGAAGCCGCCGCTGCTGATCGCGGACGAGCCGACCAACGGGCTGGACCCGGCCGGCATCCGGGAGCTGCGCGACCTGCTGGGCGGGCTGGCCGCGGACGGCACGACGGTGTTCTTGTCCAGCCACCTGCTGGCCGAGGTCGAGCAGGTCTGCGACCGGGTGGCGGTGATCTCCCGCGGGCGGCTGGTCGAGGAAGGGCCGACCGGCCAGCTGGGCGTCACCCGGCGCCGGGTGCGGGTGCGGGTTGAGCAGCCCGACGTTGAGGCCGCCGCGGTCCAGCTGGGCCGGTGGCCGGGCCGCCGCGACGGCCAGGTGTTCGTGGTCGATCACGGGCGGGGCCGGGACGTGAACGCCGCACTGGCCGCGGCGGGCGTCATCGCCGAGTCGGTCACGGTGGAGCAGCCCAGCCTGGAAGACCGGTTCCTGGAGCTGGTGACGGAGAACCCGGCCGGCGCACGTACCGCCGGCCCGGATGCCGCCGGGGCGGGTGCCGCCGCGGCCGGCCTGACCGAGGAGGACAGTCATGGGCTGGCTGCTGACCGCTGAGCTGCGCAAGCTGTGGCGGCCGCTGGTGTGGGGGGCCGTGGCGGCGACCGCGGCGTTCCTGGTGCTGCTGGCCTGGGCCGCGGCGAACAATGCCCGCGGCGGGCTGGCCAGCCCGCGGGTGCCGGACGTCTGCGCCGGGTCGGCGGCGCCCGCCTGCCGACCGGCCATCAGCCGGGCGCACCGGGACGCGCGGACCGCGGCGCTGGCCACCAGCACGCTGGAGCAGCCCGGCGCCGTCGGGCAGGTGGCCGCCGGGATGCTGGCCTCGCTGCCGGGCGTGCTGCTGACCGCGCTGGTGGCCGGCGGGCACTGGGGCGGCGAGTGGGGATCCCGGACGATCCGCTCGCTGCTGACCCGCGAGGGCCGCCGCGGCCGGGTGCTGCTGGCCAAGTGGCTCACGGTCTGGGCGGCCGGGATCGCCGCGCTGATCGTCTGCTGGGCGGTGCTGGCGGCGCTGGCGCCGCTGATCTCCGCATCGGCCGGGCTGCCCGCTCCGGGGCCGGCAGCGGCGGCGTGGCACGGGCTCGGCGCCTCGGCCGCCGCTGCCGGGCACGCGGTGGTGGTGCTCGGGCTGTTCAGCGCGGTGGGAGTGGCGGCCGGGACGGTGGCACGCGGCCAGCTGGCCGCGACGGCGGTGGCGGCCGGCGCGCTGCTGGTCACGCTGGTGCTGGCCAGCGCGGGCGGGATCGGCGCCTGGTCACCGGCCTCGTTCGTGCAGGCCTGGATGGGCTTCGGCCCGGCCGGGTCCGGCTACCTGCCGGCCAGCTTCTGGAGCCGGTTCATCAGCGGCAGTGCGCACCTGGGCGAGCTGGCCGGGCTGGCCGGGATCGCGGTCACGGTCGCGGTGCTGGCGGCGGTGGCCCGCTGGCAGCTCGCCCGCGACGTCACGACCTGATCCCGGTGCCCGCCTTGCCGCCCGGCCCGTGCCTCAGGAACGGACCGGGCCAGCCACGCTCACCAGGCCGGCGTCGCCCCGGGCGGCAGCGCCACGGCGCAGCCGTTCAGCAGGTAGGAGATGAGCGTGTAGTAGCCGCACAGCGCGATCAGCTCGACCATCCCGGCGTCCCCGAACAGCTGCTGCGCCGCGTCGTAGGCGTCCTGGCTGAGCTGGCCGTTGTCGGTGAGCTGACGGGCGACCGCGTAGGCCGCGCGCTCGTCGGGGGCCTCCAGCGGCGGCTCCTCGCCGCGGCCGATCGCCTCGATAACCTCCGGCGCCACGCCGTGCTCGCGGGCCGCCGGGACGTGCGCCCACCACTCGAACTCGGCCTTCCAGCGGGCGGCCACCGTGAGGATCACCAGCTCGCTGACCCGCCGCTCCAGCGACGTCTCGAACCGCACCGCCTGGCCCAGGGCGCTGAGCCGGCGGCCGACGCCGGGCGCGTGCAGGAAGGCGTTGAACGGCCCGATCAGGCCGCCCTCGGGGGTGACGAGCCCGGCGCCGCGGCTGCCGGTCACGCCGTCCCAGACCCGCAGGCCGTCCGCATCGAGGTCATCGCGGCGCAGGTACGGCAGGCGGCTGTCGGTCATCATTCCTCCGCAGACGTGGCAGTGGCCCGGCAGGTGGACCGCGTCCATCATCGCCCGCCGCGGCCCGCCGGTCGACTGCCGGGTCAGCCCTTTTATCCGCAGATATCGCCAGACACAGCGACCTGCGTTCTTCACACGGTCACCACGGGGGTGCCATGGCCCGGTCACTGGCTGATGATCTACTAGGTACGGATGACCGGGGGCCCAGGGATGAGCGGCGGGCAGGGCGGACTCGCGATAGCGGGGTTCGCCGCCCTCGCGGCAGCCTGCGCATTCGGCGTGGCCGCTGCCCTCCAGCACCAGCAGGCCGGGAAGGTCGCGCAGTCGCGCACGCCGTCGCTGCGCGTCCTGGCCGACGTGGCCCGGCGGCCGCTGTGGCTGGCCGGGATGGGGCTGGCCACCGCCGCCTACTGCCTGCAGGCCCTGGCGCTGGCCTACGGCCCGATCACCCTGGTCGCGCCCATCGTCGCCGCCGACCTGCTGTTCGCGCTGCCGCTGGCAGCCCGGTGGTCGCGACGGCCGCTGCGGCCCCGCGACTGGGCCGGCTGCCTGCTCGTCGCCGCCGGGGTCGCCGCGTTCCTGGCCGTCGCCCCGCCGTCCGGCGAGCGCCCGGAGGTCCCGGCGGCGGACTGGATCGTGGCCTTCGCCGCGGTCCTGGTGATCACCGTGCTGGCCGTCGTCGCGGGCCGGTCGGTCGGCGGCCGGGCCCGGGCGGGCCTGCTGGCCGGCGCCGCCGGGGTCATCTTCGGCCTGACGGCGGCCGTCACCGCCAGCTTCACCCGGTCGCTGCGGGCCGACGGCGTCTCCTCCCTGCTGGCGCACTGGCAGCCATGGGTGCTGATCACCCTGGGCATTACCGGGCTGCTGCTGTCCACCGGGGCGTTCCAGGCCAGCGCGCTGGCGACCAGCCTGCCGATCATTGACACCGTCGAGCCCGTCTCCGGGGTGCTGATCGGGGCCATGCTGTTCGACGAGCGGCTGGCGTCCTCGGCCGCCGGCCTGGCCGTCCAGGCCGCGGCCGCGGCGGTGGCGGCCGGCGGCATCATGATGCTCGGCCCGTCCCTGGCCGCCGTCCAGTCCGGCAGCAGGCTGCCGGCCGGCGCCGGATCCGGCCGGGCCGGGGCGGTCCGGGTCCCGGCGGCACGGCAGCCGTCCGCGGCCGCCGGGGCGCGACCGGTCCCGGCCGGGCTGAACGGCCGGGCACCGATCATCGACGGAGCAGGACACCCGCCGCAGGCTGCCTTCCCCTGGCCCCGGCCCGCCGAGCTCAGCCCGGCATGGAGCGGCGCCCAGCGGGCAGGCTGGGAAGCAAGCGCATGCGCGCAGCCGAGCCGCGGGGAATCGCATCATGCATCCGGCGCGCGACTGCAGTGTGATCTGCTGGAACCCGGCTGCACGAGGACCGCGGAGGACCGCCCTGATTATCCCTGACCCTGACCATGCCGCCGGCCAGGCCGGCCCCTGGCAGCGGGTGCGACCGTGATCGACCTGACGCACCTGGCGATTAGCTCGCCGGTCTCCTACCTGATCGCGCTGCTGCTGCCGGCCTTCGACGCCCTCATCCCGATCCTGCCGAGCGAGACAGCGATCATCACGCTCGGCGTGGCCACCGCCGGCAGCGCGGACCCCCGGATCGCCCTGCTGGTCGCGCTGGCCGCCGCCGGGGCGTTCCTCGGCGACAACATCACCTACCTCGTCGGCCGCCGCCTGGGCCCGCTCATCAACCGGCGCATCTTCGCCGGCGAGAAGGGCGCCAAGCGCCGGGAGTGGGCCGAGCAGGCCCTCAGCCACTACGGGGCCCGCATTATCGTGGTCTGCCGGTTCATCCCCGGCGGCCGCACCGCCGTGATGCTGACTTGCGGTCTCATCGGATTCAACCGGCGGGTCTTCGTCGCCGCGACCGCCTTCGCCGGGGTGCTGTGGGCCTGCTACGCGTTCTTCATCGGCCGGGTGGGCGGCCAGGCGTTCGAGGACCGGCCGTGGGCCGGGCTGCTGCTGGCCTTCGGCATCGCGCTGGCCGCCAGCGCGATCATCGAGCTGTTCCGCCGGTTCCGCCCGTGGCGGTGGTTCGGCCTGGGCCGGGACAATGAGCCAGGTCCTGCGCCCGTCAGTTCCGGCCCGGCCGGTTCCGGCCCGGCTGGCTCCGGCCCGGCCAGTTCCGGCTCCGCTGGCTCCGGTTCCGCTGGCTCCGGCCCGGCTGACTCCTCCGGCTCGCCGGACTCGCCCGCACCCGCCGGCACCCCCGGCTCTCCGGGCGCTGCTGGTTCCCGGCCTGCCGGTGACCCCGGCAGTGACGGCGGGAACGAGACGGGCACCGAGACCGAGCGGGTCACGGCCAGCCGGATCGACCAGTCCGGCTCCTAGGAACGCGCAAACCGCTCAGCAGCGCGGATGACCCCGCCACGGCGGGCAACGCGAGCCGGCGGTGACGTCAGCCTCCGAGCAGGTGCACATTGGGGGCCCGGGCGGCATCGGCCAGGCCGGGCATCTCCGCCACTGTCACGCCATGCTCACGCAGCCACTGCGCCCCGCCACCGGGCACGAACACCGGCGGCTCCCGCCAGGCCAGCACCACGCGGCCGATCCCGGCCGCCGCGATGAGCTCCGCGCACGACCGGGGCCGCGACAGCCGGCGGCAGCACGGCTCCAGCGAGCTGTACATCGTCGCCCCGGCCAGCGCTCCGCCGGGGGCGGCCAGGCCGGGCTGAGCGGCCGGGCCGGGCCGGTCGCTGCCCGGCAGCGCGCCCGCCTTGGCCAGCGCGACCTCCTCGGCATGGTCACGCGGGTCCAGTTCGCGCGAGTAGCCGGTGGCGATCACGGTCCCGTCCGCGCCGACCAGGATCGCGCCGACCGAGAACGCCGAGTCCGAGGGCGGGCAGCGCCGCGCCAGCTCGACCGCCTCGCGCAGCCAGCCATGGTCTGCGGTGGATTGTGCCGTTCCGGCCATGTACGATCCCCGTTCAGCCGTGGCCGCGACCCGTCTCCGGAACCCGGCCGGGATTCCGGCTGCACGGGCCCGCGCGCGAGCCGGACCCGTGCCTACCCAACGGTATCTTCCGGCCCGCAGCCGGTGGTTTACTGGCACGCAGGAGCCTGCGACGCCGGCCGTCACGGCCCCGGCAGCTACCGCACGGAAATGGTGGTGGACCCGATGGTGATGACAGCACGGCCGGGGAGCACAGCCCGCGGCGCGCAGACCTTCGACACGAAGAACCCGGCGACCGCGGAGGTCATCGCTACCTTCCCGGTCTTCGGCGAGCAGGACGTCGCCGACGCCGTCGGGCGGGCCCGCGAGGCGGCCGCCTGGTGGGCCGGGCTGGACTGGAAAGAGCGGCGCCGGCGGCTGCTGGCCTGGAAGTCCCACATCACCCGGTACATCGGCCGGCTCGCCGAGCTGGTCCACAACGAGACGGGCAAGCCGCTGGCCGACGCCCAGCTGGAGATCCTGCTCGCGATCGTGCACATCGACTGGGCCGCCCGCAACGCGCGCAAGGTGCTCGGCCCGCGCCGGGTGCGGCCGGGCCTGGTCGCCATCAACCAGAGCGCGACGCTGGAGTACCAGCCGGTCGGCGTGGTCGGGGTGATCGGGCCGTGGAACTACCCGGTGTTCACCCCGGCCGGCTCCATCGTCTACGCGCTCGCCGCCGGCAACGCGGTCGTGTTCAAGCCCAGCGAGCTGACCCCGGCCGTCGGCGGCTGGCTGGTCAGCTCGTTCGCCGAGATCGTCCCCGAGCAGCCGGTCCTGCAGCTGATCACCGGGTTCGGCGAGACCGGCGAGCACCTGGTCCGCAGCGGGGTCGGCAAGGTCGCCTTCACCGGCTCGGCGGCCACCGCGCGCAAGGTGATGGCCGCCTGCGCCGACGACCTGACCCCGCTGGTAGCCGAGTGCGGCGGCAAGGACGCCCTGCTGGTGAGCGCGGACGCCGACCTGGATGCCGCGGCCGACGCCTGCGCCTGGGGCGCGATGTCCAACGCCGGGCAGACCTGCGTGGGCATCGAGCGCGCCTACGTGGCCCAGGACGTGTACCACACCTTCCTGGAGAAGCTGGCCGACCGGGTCAGCGCGGTCCGGCCCGGCGAGGACCGGGAGGCCGACTACGGCCCGATGACCCTGCCCGGCCAGGTCGAGGTGATCGAGAAGCACATCGCCGACGCCCTGGCCCGCGGGGCCCGCCCGGTGGTCGGCGGGATGTCCAGCATCCGGCGGCCCTACGTGGGCCCGGTCATCCTGGCCGAGGTGCCCGAGGACTCCGCGGCGGTCACCGAGGAGACCTTCGGGCCGACCGTGACCGTGGCCAAGGTCGCCGACCTGGCCGAGGGCGTCGCCCTGGCTAACGCCAGCCCCTACGGGCTGGGCGCGAGCGTGTTCGCCAAGAACAAGAAGGCCGCGATGGCCGCGGCCCGGTCGCTGCGCAGCGGGATGACCGCGGTCAACGGCGTGATCTCGTACGCCAGCATCCCCGCGCTGCCGTTCGGCGGGTCGGGCGACTCGGGATTCGGCCGGATTCACGGCGCGGACGGGCTGCGCGAGTTCGCCCGGCCCAAGGCCATCGCCCGGCAGCGGATGAAGCCGATGGCGAACCTGACCTCGTTCAGCCGCACCGACCGGGACATGAAGAAGATCCTCGCCCTGGCCACGATGCTGCACGGCCGCCGCTACCGGTAGCGGCGGCAGTCCCGGACCCGGGGACGACGCGGGCGGCCGTGCCCGCGAGGCTAGCCGGGCGCGGCGGCCAGGGCCAGGTCGGCCGGGTCCACCGGGGCCAGCGGCGCGCGGCCGGAGATCAGGTCCGCGGCCCGCTCGGCGATCGCGATGGTCGGGGCGTTGGTGTTGCCGCGCGGCACGGTCGGCATGACCGAGGCGTCCACGACGCGCAGCCGCTCCACCCCGCGCACCTTCAGCTCGGTGTCGACCACGCTGGTCAGCCTGCTGGCGGCCAGCTTGGAGTCGCCGCCCATCGCGCAGGTGCCGACCGGGTGGTAGATCGTGGTGATATTCGCGCGGATCCAGTCCAGCAGCTCGCCCTCGCTGTCGAGGTCAGAGCCTGGTTCCAGCTCCGGCTCGCAGATCTTTCTCAGCGGCTTCTGCGCGGCGATCTGCCGGGCCAGCGCGATCGCGCGCAGCAGCGGATCGAAGTCCGACATGTCTGATAGGTAGGCCGGGTCGATGGCCGGCTTGTGCCGCGGGTCGTTGCTGCGCAGCCGGATCTTCCCGCGGCTGCCCACCGACACCAGGGTGATCAGCACCGACAGGGCGCGGAAGGCCGGGTCGGTCAGGCCGAAGTTCTGGTACGGCACCGGCAGCACGTGCCACTGGACGTCGGGCGCCGGCAGCGCCGGGTCGGTCCGGGCGAACCCGCCCGCCTCGGCGACATTGGTGGCCATCGGCCCGGAGTGGGTGAGCTGCCAGCGGGTGAGGTTCTTCGGGCCGGCCTTCTCCCACAGCCCGCGCGTCTTCGGCGTGCGCCACATCGCGGTGACAACCGGGTGGTCGGACAGGTTCGAGCCGACGCCGGGATTGTCGGCCATCACCGGGATGTCCAGCTCGCGCAGGTGATCAGCCGGGCCGACGCCCGACAGCATCAGCAACTGCGGGCTGCCGATCGCGCCGCCGGCCACGATCACCTCGGCCTCAGCCGGGGCGTACTCCTCCACCCCGCGCCTGAGGTAGCGCACCCCGACCGCCCGGCCGCCCTCGATCTCGATGCCGGTGGCCAGCGCGTCCGTCATGATCGTCAGGTTGGGCCGGTCAGCGGCCGGGTGCAGGTAGGCGTCGGCGGCCGACCAGCGGCGGCCGCCGCGCTGGGTCACCTGGTAGTAGCCCACGCCGTCCTGGCGCGGGCCGTTGAAATCGTCGTTCGCCTCCAGCCCGCAGGCCCGTGCCGCGCTCAGCCACGCGCCGGTCAGGCCGGACTTGTACCGCAGATCCTGGACGCTCAGCGGGCCCGAGGCCCCGTGATAGGCCGACTCGCCGCGGGAGTTGTTCTCCGCCCGCAGGAAGTAGGGCAGCAGGTCGGTGTAGCCCCAGCCCTCGCAGCCGTACTCATCCCGCCAGGTGTCGAAGTCGTAGCGGCTGCCCCGGATGTAGATCATCGCGTTGATCGACGAGGAGCCGCCGAGCACCCGGCCGCGCGGCCAGTAAATGGACCGGTCGGCCGCCCGCGACTGGGGGACGGTGGAGTAATCCCAGTCATAGGTGCTCTTGAACAGCGTGCTGATCGCCGCCGGGATGTGGATCTCGTCGGCATCATCGGGCGGCCCGGCCTCCAGGACCAGCACCCGGGTCTCGGGGTTCTCGGTCAGCCGTGAGGCCAGGACGCAGCCGGCGCTGCCGGCTCCCACGATGACGTAGTCATACACGGCCAACCTCCTGAAGGTGCCCGACGCCGGGCATTACAGTACTAGCCGGTACCATCTCCGCCGCTGATCTTCGCGCCGACGTAGCCGAACCGGTATCACCGCCGGCGCCCGCGGGCCGGGCCAGGCGCACGCGGGCTGCCAGGCGCGCGTCGGCCGCCAGGGGGCACGCAGTCCCTCGGGCAACACGGGGCCACCCCGGCGCCATCGGGCCGGGCCAGGGCGCTCACAGCGCCAGCCCGCGCGGGCCGGGCCGGGCCGGACTTTGAACAGCCCCAGTGGCGCACCTGACCGCAGACATGAGCGCGCCCCCGGCTTTATGAGCCGGGAGCGCGCTCCCCCCACCCCCTGGCCGCCTCCGCGCCGGCGGGCCCCCGAGAACCGCCGGCGCAGGGAGGAGGCCTTCGGCCGCCTCAGGCGGCCACTCTGCGGACCGGGCTAGTTTCGGTCCAGCAGGGTTCCCTGTGAAAGCTGTCGTAGCCGAGACGTCCAGGCGTCAAGGCTTGCGATCACTCTTTGTATCTATACGATGTCACATCGTTGTCTAGTTGTGAATACCCCAGGTCAGGGCCTTACAACTTCTTCGTGCCCTGATTCTTGCCGCTTACGCTCCGCGACTGACATCTTGAAACTTGTGCCCGATGCGGCTCCTGGGGCGTGTTATGGACCCTGGTGTACCCCGATTAGGGTCACGAAACCTCGCCGGCGGCCCGGCCGGCCGTCGCACACCCCTGAGGCGCCAGGAACGCCCGGGACGCCAGCCGCTACGGTGGAGCCATGCCCGAGGATCGTTCTGAAGACCAGGCTGCCCCCGGCCGGACCGCGCCCGACAACGCTGGCACGCCCGTCGTGCTGTCCCGGATCTACACCCGCACCGGCGACAGCGGGACCACCGCGCTGGGCGATATGAGCCGGGCGGCCAAGACCGATCCCCGGCTGGCCGCCTACGCCGACGTGGATGAAGCCAACTGCGCCATCGGCGTCGCCGTCACGATGGGCGGCCTGCCCGATGACATCAGGGACCTGCTGATCCGGATCCAGAACGAGATGTTCGACGTCGGCGCCGACCTGTGCAACCCGGTCACGCCCGACCCGGCCTATCCTCCGCTGCGGGTCGCCGAGTCCTATATCAGCGGCCTGGAGGCGGCCTGCGACACCTACAACGAGGGCCTGCCCACATTGCGCAGCTTCGTGCTTCCTGGCGGCTCTCCGGGCGCCGCGCTGCTGCACACCGCCCGTACGGTCGTCCGGCGCGCTGAGCGGTCAACCTGGGCGGCCCTGGAGATGCACGGCGAGACGATGAGCCCGCTGCCCGCGCAGTACCTCAACCGGCTGTCTGACCTGCTGTTCATCCTGGCCCGCTGCGCCAACGGGCCGGCCGGCGACCTGCTCTGGAAGCCCGGCAGCGACCGCTAGCACACCGGCGAGCCCCGTCCTTCAGCTCAGGCGGTAGAGGCGGCCGGGCGGGGCGGCCTCGATCCAGGCCAGGAAGCCGGTGAGGGCCTCCTCGCTCATGGCCAGCTCGACCGTGCGGGGCGGCGCGCCGGGAGCCAGCAGGTCCAGCTGCCGGCTCGTGCGGCACTCCACCACGACGGTGCCCGCGCCGATGCTCAGCGCCTCGGCCGCTGCCGCCGGGCGGCGGGCCAGCACCCTCAGCGAGCCCCGGTCGAAGACCTCGTTGGGCCGCAGCCGGACGCCGAACGCGCTGTACCACTGCAGCCGGTCAGGCTCGTAGGTGGCCATGCCCAGCCGCCAGGTAGCGGCCTGGCTAGCCCGCAGCCCGCATTCCACGGTTCCGCCGGAGCGGCCGAGCAGGATCCGCCGCGAGGCCAGGGCCAGCGCCGCGACGACGGCGACCGCCAGGATCAGCAGCAGGACCCAGCCCGCGATGAGCGCCAGTGCCCCACTCACCCCGGCGCCCCGCCCGTGCCCTCGTCAGGACCTGGCGCCGGCGGCCCGCAGCTGGGCCTGGTAGTAGCGGACGTCGGAGGAGTCCCCGCCGGGCCCGGCCTCCTCCTGCGCGGCATCTAGGGCCGCCTGCGTGGCGGTGGTGTCGACGTCGGGGCCGAGCACCGCCTGGCGGGCCAGCACCGAGACCCGGTCGTTGGCGATTGAGAAGAACCCGCCGCCGACGGCGGCCACGATCTCGGGCTCGCCCTCACGCCGGATCCGGACCAGGCTGCCCTCGACCAGGATGCCGATGACCGGCGAGTGCCCGCTCTGCACGCCGATGTCGCCGTCGAGTGTCTTGGCGATCACCATCTGGGCCGGGCCGGACCAGACCTCGCCTTCGGGCACGACGAGCCCTACCTGCAAGGTCATGACTTCTCCAGCGCCTTCGCCTTCTTCTCCACGTCCTCGATCCCGCCGCACATGAAGAACGCCTGCTCGGGGATGTGGTCGTACTTGCCCTCGGTGAGCGCCTTGAACGAGGCGATCGTGTCGCTCAGCGGCACGAACTCGCCGTCCTGGCCGGTGAACTGCTTGGCCACGAACATCGGGTGCGACAGGAACCGCTCGATGCGGCGGGCCCGCTGCACCGTGACCTTGTCCTCTTCGGAGAGCTCGTCGATGCCCAGGATGGCGATGATGTCCTGCAGCTCGGTGTAGCGCTGCAGGATCCGCTGCACCTCACGGGCGACGTCGTAGTGCTCCTTGCCGACGTAGCCGGGGTCCAGGATCCGGGAGGTCGAGGCGAGCGGGTCGACGGCCGGGAAGATGCCCTTCTGGGTGATCTCCCGGGACAGCACCGTGGTCGCGTCCAGGTGGGCGAAGGTCGTCGCCGGGGCGGGGTCGGTGATGTCGTCAGCGGGCACGTAGATCGCCTGCATGGAGGTGATCGAGTGACCGCGGGTCGAGGTGATCCGCTCCTGCAGCTGGCCCATCTCGTCGGCCAGCGTCGGCTGGTAGCCCACCGCCGAGGGCATCCGGCCCAGCAGGGTGGAGACCTCCGAGCCGGCCTGGGTGAACCGGAAGATGTTGTCGATGAACAGCAGCACGTCCTGACGCTGCACATCGCGGAAGTACTCGGCCATGGTCAGCGCGGACAGCGCGACCCGCAGCCGGGTGCCCGGCGGCTCGTCCATCTGGCCGAACACCAGCGCGGTGTCCTTGATGACCTCCGACTCGGTCATCTCCGTGATCAGGTCGTTGCCCTCGCGGGTGCGCTCGCCGACCCCGGCGAAGCAGGACACGCCGCCGAAGTTCTTGGCGACGCGGGTGATCATCTCCTGGATCAGCACCGTCTTGCCCACGCCGGCGCCGCCGAACAGGCCGATCTTGCCGCCCTTGACGTAGGGCGTCAGCAGGTCAAGGACCTTGATCCCGGTCTCCAGGATCTCCGTCCGCGGCTCGAGCTGGTCGAACGGCGGAGGCTCCCGGTGGATCCCCCACCGCTCGGTGACCTGGAGCGAGGCGGCCGGCACGTCCAGCGGCTCGCCCAGCACGTTGAACACGTGACCCTTGGTGACGTCGCCCACCGGGACCGAGATCGGGCCGCCGGTGTCGGTGACGACGGCCCCGCGGGTCAGGCCGTCGGTCGGCGCCATCGCGATGGCACGGACGGTGTCGTCACCCAGGTGCTGCTCCACCTCCATCGTCAGCGTGGAGGCCTGATCGCCCAGGGTGATGTCCACGGTCAGGGCGTTGTAGATGGCCGGCATCTCCTCGGCGGAGAACTCGACGTCCACGACAGGGCCGGTGATCCGGACGACCCGCCCGGCTCCCGGCCCGGCGGTCCCGCCGGCGGCCTGCTGGCTGTCTACGGTTGCGGTCATGTGGCTCACTTACTCCCAATCGACTCGGCCAGCGCGTTGGCACCGCCGACGATCTCGCTGATTTCCTGGGTGATCTCTGCCTGCCGGGCCTTGTTGGCTTCCCGGGTCAGCGCCTCGATCAGGTCATGGGCATTATCGGTCGCCGACTTCATCGCCCGCCGGCGGGCGGCGATCTCCGCGGCCGCGGAGTCCAGCAGGGCGTGGAAGAGGCGGCTTTCGATGTACCAGGGCAGGAGCGCGTCCAGGACGGCCTCCGGCGATGGCTCGAAGTCATAAACCGGCAGCGGCCCGCTGGGCGCTTCCTCGATCGTCTCCTCGATCTCCAGCGGCAGGATCCGCCGGCTGACCGGCTGCTGGCTCAGCATCGAGATGAACTGGTTGTAGACGACGTGGATCTCGTCGACGCCGCCCTCCTCGGCCGGCCGCTCGAAGGCTTCCAGCAGGGCGGTGGTGATGTCGGTGGCGTTGGCATTACGCGGGGTGTCGGAGAAACCGCTCCACTCCCCGGCCAGCTCGCGGCCGCGGAACCGGTACCAGCCGATGCCCTTGCGCCCGGCGGCGAACGGCACGGTCTCGATGCCCTGCTCGGTCAGCAGCGCCCGCAGGCTCTGCGCCTCCCGCATCACATTGGCGTTGAAGCCGCCGCAGAAGCCGCGGTCGCTGGTCAGCACCAGCACCGCAGCCCTGGTCGGGTTCTTCGGCGGGGTGGTCAGCGGGTGCCGGATCTGCCCGGACCGGCTGACCACGGCCTCGACGGCCGCGGTCAGCTCCCGTGCGTACGGCGCGGCATCACGGGCCCGCTGCTGGGCCTTGATGATCCGCGAGGCCGCGATCAGCTCCTGGGCGCGGGTGATCTTGGCGGTGGACTGGACTGTCTTGATCCGCCGCCGGACCGCTCGAAGCTGGGCTCCCATCGGCTGCCCGCCCTACTTCGCCGGGACGTTGGGCTTGGGCGCGGGAACCCGCTTCTTCACCGTTTCCTGCTGGACCTCGGACTCCTCCAGCGCCTCCGCCGGCTCCTCGCCGATCAGCATCTGGCCCGAGCTGGTCTCGAAGTTGCGGCGGAACTGCTCCACGGCGTCCTTGAGCGTGACCTTGGTGTCGTCATTCAGCCGGCCCGTCTCCCGGATGGCGTCGTAGACCCCGGAGTAGGAGCGGCCGATCTCATCCAGCAGCTGCGTCTCGAACCGGCTGATGTCCTCCACCGGCACGTCGTCCAGGTAGCCGCTGGTGCCGGTCCAGACCGAGACCACCTGGCGCTCGACCGGCATCGGGCTGTACTGGCCCTGCTTGAGCAGCTCCACCAGCCGCACGCCGCGGTCCAGCTGGGCGCGGGAAGCGGCGTCCAGGTCCGAGGCGAACGAGGCGAACGCCTCCAGGTCACGGAACTGCGACAGCGACAGCTTCAGGCCGCCGGCCACGTCCTTCATGGCCTTGACCTGAGCGTCGCCGCCGACCCGGGACACCGACTGGCCGACGTTGATGGCCGGGCGGACACCGGAGTTGAACAGGTCGGTCTCGAGGAAGATCTGGCCGTCGGTGATGGAGATGACGTTGGTCGGGATGTAGGCCGAGATGTCGTTGGCCTTGGTCTCGACAATCGGCAGCCCGGTCAGCGATCCGCCGCCCAGCTCCTCCGACAGCTTCGCGCAGCGCTCCAGCAGCCGGGAGTGCAGGTAGAAGACGTCGCCGGGGTAGGCCTCGCGGCCCGGCGGGCGGCGCAGCAGCAGCGAGATGGCGCGGTAGGCCTCGGCCTGCTTGGTCAGGTCGTCGAAGACGATCAGCACGTGCTTGCCGTCATACATCCAGTGCTGGCCGATGGCCGACCCGGTGTATGGCGCGATGTACTTGTAGCCGGCCGGGTCGGAGGCCTGGGCCATCACGATCGTGGTGTACTCCAGCGCGCCGGCGTCCTCCAGCGACTGCCGGACCTGGGCCACGGTGGACCCTTTCTGCCCGATCGCCACGTAGACGCAGCGGACCTGGCGCTTGGGGTCGCCGGTCTCCCAGTTCTCCCTCTGGTTGATGATCGTGTCGACGGCGATCGCGGTCTTGCCGGTCTGCCGGTCGCCGATGATCAGCTCCCGCTGGCCGCGGCCGATCGGCACCATCGCGTCGATGGCCTTGATGCCAGTCTGCAGCGGCTCGCTCACCTTGGACCGGTTGACCACCGAGGGCGCCCGCAGCTCCAGCTGGCGCAGCTGGGTGCCCTCGATCTCGCCCAGGCCGTCCAGCGGCTGGCCGAGCGGGTCTACCACGCGGCCCAGGAAGCCGTCGCCGACCGGCACCGACAGGACCTCGCCGGTCCGGCGGACCTGCTGGCCCTCCTCGATCTTGCTGAAGTCGCCGAGCACCACGACGCCGATCTCGGCGACGTCCAGGTTCAGCGCCAGGCCGCGGGTGCCGTCCTCGAACTCCAGCAGCTCACTGCCCATGGCTGAGGGCAGGCCCGCCACCCGGGCGATGCCGTCGCCGCACTCGACGACGGTGCCGACCTCCTCCGCGGAGGCGGTCCCCGGCTCATAGGCCTCGACGAAACGCGCGAGGGCGTCCCGGATCTCTTCCGGCCGGATTGTCAGCTCCGCCATCTTCCTCGTGTCTTTCTCGTCTGGTCCTGCTCGATCAAGTATGTAGTTGCGCGGCCCGGCTCAGGCGGCCAGCCGGCGCCGGAGCTCGGCCAGGCGACTCGCGACGCTGGCGTCGATCTGCTCGCCCCCGACCCGGATGATCATCCCGCCGATCACCTGGGGATCGAGCACCATGTTGAGGTGCACCTGGTGCCCGTAGGCCGCGGCCAGCGCCGCCGCCAGGCGGCGGCGCTGCACGGCGCTCAGCTCGGTCGCGACGCGCACCTCGGCGACCAGCCGCTCCCGGTACCGGGCCGCGAGAGCCGCGCAGTCTTCCAGGTTCCCATCGAGGCTACGTCCTCGCGGGTGCAGGCTGGCCCGGGTGACCAGTTGCACGGCCTCGGGCGTGGCGCGGCCCGCCAGCAGCGTACTGACCAGCTGCTCCTTGGCCTGCGCGGGGGCGAACGGATTGCCCAGCGCCGCGCGCAGCTCGGGCTGGCCGCCGACGATCCGGGCAAACCGGAACAGGTCGTCCTCGAGGTCGTCCAGGTGCCCGTCCCGGTCGGCGATGGTCACCACGGCCAGCACGGCCAGCTGCTCCAGCGCGTCGACCAGGTCAGCCGGGCTCGACCAGGTCTGGGTGACTACCGAGCTGACGAGCTCGGCGGCCGACGCGCTAACCCGTGCGCCCAGCACCGCGGCAGCCAGGCCCGACCGCGCGTCGCGCGCGCTGGCCGAGTCGGCCAGGGCGCGGCGCAGCGCCTGCTGGCTGTCCAGCAGGCTCACCACGGCGAACAGCTCATCGCCGAGCTGCCCGGCCGCGGGCGAGCCCGCCATCACCGCGCTGAGCCGGTCGGTGGCCTCGGCCAGCGACGCCCTGCTCGCGCCCCTCATGACGAGGCCCGTGCTCCGGCCGCCCCGGACTCGCTCTCCAGCTCCTCCAGGAAGCGGTCGACCAGCCGGCTCTGCCGTGCCTCGTCAGCCAGCGACTCGCCGATGATCCGGCTGGCCAGCTCGACCGACATGGTGCCGACCTCCGCCCGCAGCGCGGCCAGCGCCTGCTGCCGGTCGGCGGCAAGCTGCGCCTGGGCTGCCTCGGTGATCCGGCGTGCCTCAGCCTGGGCCTGCTCGCGCATCTCGGCGATGATCTGAGCGCCCTGTTCCTGAGCCTCCTCGCGCAGCCGCGCGGCCTCGTGCCGGGCCTCGGCCAGCTGCGCCTTGTACTGATCCAGCGTGCGGGCCGCCTCAGCCTGAGCATCCTCGGCGCGCTGCAGCCCGCCCTCGATCGCATCGGTTCGCTCGGCCAGCGTTTTCTGGATTCGCGGCAGCAGCACCTTGGCGAGGATCGCGAAGACGATCAGGAACGCGATGCCCCCGATGATGAGCTCGGGCAGATCGGGGACCAGCGGATTGGCCGAGGGCTCCACTGGTTCCGCAGCGAGGTAAATCACGGTCCGGCTTCCTTCCTGTCGGACGTCGGGGACTCCGATCCCGGCAAGATCATCAGCTGTACTTGAAGATGAACGGGATCACGATGCCGATCAGGGCCAGCGCCTCGGTCAGGGCGAACCCGATGTACATGTTGGACTGAATCAGGCCGCGGGCCTCGGGCTGCCGGGCCATGGCCTCGACGCCGTGCCCGAAGATCAGGCCGATGCCGATGCCGGGGCCGATGGCCGCCAGGCCGTAGGCCACAGCGCCAATGTTGATGCTGAGGACCTGGGCGGCCGCGACAACGTGAGACGCGTCAAGCATGTGGGGAATCCTTTTCGATCGTGCCAGCGGTCTGCGCTGGCGGATGTGGACGACAGGCCCGCGCGCCCCGTGGCGCTCGCGGCCCTCCAGTGCCGTCGCGGGTCACGTCAGTGCCCCGCTTCCAGCGAACCGCCGAGGTACTGGGCGGTCAGGATCGTGAAGATAAAGGCCTGCAGCGCCTGGATCAGCATCTCGAACGCCGTCAGCACGATCGTGAGGACGAAGGATGTCGCGCTGAACAGCAGGCCGATGCTCAGGCTGAACATGTACCAGGTGGCGATCGTGAACACCAGGAGCAGGATGTGCCCGGCGAACATGTTCGCGAACAGCCGGACCGCCAGGGTGAAGGGCCGGACGATGATGTACTGCAGGATCTCGACCGGAGCCAGGATGACCAGGATCCCCTTCGGAACGCCGGACGGGATCATGTTCCTGAAGTAGCCGCCCAGGCCCTGGTGCTTGATGCCCAGGTAGGTATAGGTCACGTAGACCATCAGCGTCAGCATCGCGGGGAAGGCGAACTGCGACATCGGGGGGAACTGCGCGACCGGGATGATCTCCATCAGGTTCATCATCCAGATGAAGAAGAACAGCGAGACCAGGAACGGCAGGTAGCTGTCGCCGCGCTTGCCCATCATCGGCCGCAGGATCTGATCCCGGACGAAGCTGATGCCGAGCTCTCCGATGTTCTGCGCGCCCCGCGGCACCAGCTTCGGCCGCGCGAAGGCGGCCCAGAAGAACGCGACGACCACCACCATGCTGACCAGGGCCAGCAGCATCGGCTTGGTGAACGCGAAGCTCCCGATCCTGAAGAACGGCGTGAAGATGAACGTCGGCCCCGGGTATCCGGGCGCCGGGTAGCCGCAGTGCGTGTCAGAGAATATGTGGCTGTTCTCCACGGTGCATCGGATCGCGGCGAGCGCGACGATGTCACTGGCCAAGTTGGTCTCCTCGAGCTTCGGACCTGCACGCGACGCCGACCAGCGCGGCGTACGGCTCTGCTTTCCCTGCCCCCGGTCGAGCGGCAAGTCCCGGAACACGGATGTTAGCGGCCTGGGCTGCGCGCTTTACAGGCGGATTACCTTTCAGGCCCGGCCGTACCTGAAGATCACTCCCACGATCGCCACGACCAGCCCGGTCACGGCCCCCAGCGGGAGCAGGATCGGGATGTGGGTGAGATGGCCGATCAGCCAGCCGATCAGCCCGTAGGCGATCATGCCGGCGATCAGGTAGCTGAAGATCGTCCAGCCGGCGTTGCCCGCGTCCGGCCGGCCCCGGCCGCCCGGCTCCTGCTCGGGCAGGCTGGCAGCACCCGGTTGCCGGGGACCCGGCCGGGGTGACTTGCGCGCACTCATGCCTGCCCCGCGGACCTGACCGTGAGCTTGCGGGCAGGCGGCCACGGGCAGCCGTGACCGCGGGCAGCGGGTCGCCGTCCGGACGCCAGGGCGCAGCCACGGGTCATCCGTCCCTGCGCGGTTCGACGTAGAGGAACTTCACCCGCAGCGACCAGATCACCTGCGAGATGCACCACACGAGGATGCACGCCAGCGCGCTCACGCCGAACAAGCGAGTGCTGAACACAGTGGAATCGCTGAACCTGACCACAAAGAACAGCAAGATCAGGATCTTGCCGATGTAGGTCACCATCGCCGTGATCATCATCGCCTGCGGGCTGATCCGGGCCGCGAACCCGACCGCGAAGACGCTGATCGAGAAGAACACCGTCACCAGCGCGATCCCCAGAACCGAGCCGAGCAGTCCCCTGCCGCCGCCGGTCCCCCAGCTGATGGCAGCCATGATCACTGCCGCTGCGGCCGTGACGAGGGCCGAGCGGCGGGCGATCCGGGCATATGCAGCCGGCATCTGCGGAACTCCGGGGGGTCTCGACGAGGACCGCTGGTCCTCGTCGGTCGAGGAAACTGCCGCGGCGCCGCGAGGGCGCCGGGTCATCCGGCGGCCCGCACCCGGGTGCACCGCCAGATGAGCGAAACGTATCACGGACCTCTCACTCGTCATTGAGTAGATGCTCGTGAAAGATATCACAAGCTCCCGGACACCAGACTCACCGGGTCACCTAACGTGACAGACCCTGCTGGTCTCTGTAACGATACGCGACAGTCCTGACAACACACAGTAGCGCTTCGGCCGGGGCTTTCGTGAGCAGTCGAGCCAGGCACGGCGGGGCAGGCGCGTCGGGCTCAGACAGGCAGCACGACGGCTGCGCGCGGCAGGGGCGCGGCGCCGGAAGGCTACGGACGCTGCGGCGGACGGCGGCGCGGCCAGGGCCGCTCCCGGTCGAGGCCGTCCTCGGCATCGCGGCCGGCCGGGCCCGCGCCGATGGCGTCCTGACCGGCCCCGCGGACGTCGTCCGGGGCCAGGCGGCCGCGGGCCGGGCGGTCCGGGATCAGCGGGTCCGCCGCGAAGGGGTCCGGAGCGAGCCCGCTGGAGGACATCGCGTCGTCGGACAGTGCGTCCGGACCAGAGATATCCGGGTGCAGCGGGTCGGGCGGCGGTGCGCCGAGCGGGACAGCGGGCGGGATTGCGCCCACCACCGACCTGCCTGATCCGGCCGATGGCTTAGGCGGGATCGGCGGGAT
>DASUBV010000211.1:0-31159 GCA_035763085.1 Streptosporangiaceae bacterium
GGACGACTACACGATCATGCCGTTCGACGGCGGATTCAGCGGCGGATCCTCGCAGGTCACCGCGCTGCAGGACTTCAACGCCCAGCTGGTCAGCACGTTCGGCTGGAGCAGCGCGCAGGCCTACCAGCACGAGGGCTTCTCCGGGATGAACGGCCGCACCGACACGGCCGAGTACTTCTACCAGGCCGACTTCCAGACGGTGCTGAACTTCGCGCTGAGCAGCGGGATGAGCCGCTACACCTTCTGGTCGGTGAACCGGGACCGGGAGTGCAACCCGGTCAACAACCAGGCGACCTCGAGCGACTGCAGCAGCGTGAGCCAGAACTCGTGGGACTTCACCACCTACACGGTGGCCTTCGCCAATCACACCTCCACGGTCGCGCCGCCCACCGGCGGGGGCGCCGGTGGCGGCGGGGGCGGCGGGGGCGGGACCGGCGGCGGCGGGAGCTGCGCCTCGGCCTGGGTGTCGAACCAGGCCTACACCGCCGACAACGAGGTCTCCTATAACGGCGACAACTGGACCGCCAACCAGTGGAACTACGACGAGGTTCCCGGCGGCCCGTCAGGCGCCTGGAACAACGACGGCGCCTGCTGAACCAGGCTGCTAGCCGAGGTTTCGTGCGCCGGGCGGCCGCCCGCCAGGCCGCCCGGCGCACCCGGCCCGGGCCACCCAGAGGTGCCCTCACCGTCAGCCACATTTCGCGCATTGCTCGTTACTGCTCGCAAAGCCCGTCAACCGCGCAGATGCCTGATGCGTCTTCTATCCGGTCGCAGGTCAACGATGATCACGGAGCCAGGCGCGGGTCGCCGTGCCAGTCCAGCGGCCTGCCGGCCATGAGGGGGGATCGGCGTGCAGTCGGCTGCGCCATGCTCAGCTCCTGCGGACGCCCTTGCCAGCGCGGCCGGTCCTGACGACCGAGATCAGCCAGGCCGAGTCCATGGCGCTAGCACAGGAGACACGACGCCGCATGTCCGCTCCCACCTCTACCAGCCCGCCCTGGTCGCCATCGCCTGAGCCGGGCGCGCGGCCCGGCCGCCCGCGCCGGGCCGCGGGCGGCCCGCCGCGGCCGCCCCGGCCGGCCGGCCGCCGCCCGCGGCGCCAGTGGGGGCGGGACCGGCGCACCCGGTCGCTGCCGATGGTGCCGCAGCCGGTCAGCGACCGGCGCATCGCGCTGGCCCGGCTGGCCATCATCATCACGGTGTCGGCGTGGCTGGGCTACTTCTTCACCTGGCTGCTGCGCGACCTGCTCAACCCGATCTACTCCAGCGCCATCTCGCGGACCGAGTCCGTCACCTACCTGGTCATCGTGACGGTGCTGACCGCCTCGGCGCTGGCCTACCTGCTGAGCCGGCTCGGCTTCTTCTACCGGACCCGCAGCCACCACCGGGCCAGCCGGGCGATCCTGGACCAGTTCTACGACACCACGGCGCCGACCCTGACCACGATCATCCCGTCCTACCAGGAGGACGCCGCGGTCATCCGCAAGACGCTGCTGTCGGCGGCGCTGCAGGAGTTCCCGCACAAGCGGATCGTGCTGCTGATCGACGACCCGGTGCAGCCCAGGAACGCACGAGCGCGCGAGCTGCTGCTCGAGGCCCGGGCACTGCCCGGCCAGATCGACGAGCTGCTGGCCGGCCCGGCCACCGTCTTCGCCAGCGCGCTCGAGCAGTTCGAGGCCGACTGCCGCCGCGGCCGGCCGGTCGGCATGCCGGAGATGTTCGTGCTGGCCAGCCACTACGACGCGGCCGTGACCTGGCTGGACACGCTGGCCGCCGACCAGCCGCGCGAGGACCACACCGACGACTTCTTCGCCGCCGAGGTGATCACGCCGCTGGCCGACTCGCTGCGCGCGATCGCGGCGGCCCTGCGCCAGTCGGCCGATGATGGCGCCATCCTGGGCCGGTCGCAGATCCGCCGCTTCTACCGGCGCCTGGTCTGGACGTTCCGGGCCGAGGTGACCAGCTTCGAGCGCAAGCGCTTCGTCTCGCTGTCGCACGAGGCCAACAAGGCGATGAACCTGAACTCCTACATGGGCCTGATGGGCGGCAGCTACGCCGAGACGATGACGCCGACCGGCGCGGCGCTGGTGCGCTGCAGCCCGGCCGACTGCGACCTCAGCGTCCCGGACACCGACTATGTCGTGACGCTGGATGCAGACAGCGTGCTGCTGCCGGAGTACTGCCTGCGCCTGGTGCACCTGCTGGAGCAGAGCGAGCACAAGGACATGGCGATCGCCCAGACGCCCTACAGCGCCTTCCCCGGTTCGGCCACCCGGCTGGAGCGGATCGCCGGGGCGACGACCGACCTGCAGCACATCGTGCACCAGGGGCTGAGCTACTACGACGCCACCTTCTGGGTCGGCGCGAACGCGGTGATCCGCAAGCGGGCCCTGGACGACATCGCCGAAACCTCCTACATCGGCGACTGGGAGATCCGCCACTACATCCGGGACCGGACGGTCATCGAGGACACCGAGTCCACGATCGACATGGGCATCCACGGCTGGAAGCTGTTCAACTGCCCCGAGCGGCTCAGCTACAGCGCCACGCCGCCGGACTTCGGATCGCTGTGCATCCAGCGCCGCCGGTGGGCCAACGGCGGGCTGCTCATCCTGCCCAAGCTGCGCCGCCAGTCCAAGGCTCGCCGCGCGCGCGGCGAGCGGACCCGGTTCAGCGAGCTGTTCCTGCGCTGGAACTACATGGCCTCCATCTGCTGGAGCTCGGTCAGCCTGCTGGTGCTGCTGGCGTTCCCGTTCAACTCCACGCTGATCAGCCCGCTGCTCGGGCTGGTGGCCCTGCCGTACTTCCTGGCCATGGCCAGCGACCTGCGCTACTGCGGTTACAAGCGGCTGGACGTGCTGCGGATCTACGGCTTCAACCTGATCCTGCTGCCGGTCAACCTGGCCGGGACGGTGTCGTCGCTGGTGCAGGGCATCACCGCGTCGAAGGCGCCGTTCGCCCGCACCCCGAAAGTCCGCAACCGCACGGTCGCGCCGCCGTTCTTCGTCATCGCGCCGTACCTGCTGATCGCCCTGGCCGGCGGGACCTTCTACTTCGCCTACCGGCACATGCGCGTGGAGAACATGACCTACGCCGGGATCAACATCGTGCTGGCCTGCTACGCCACGGTGGCCTTCATCGGCATCCGCAACTCGATCGTGGACGCCTTCATCCACGCCACCTCGCTGTTGTTCAAGCCGGCCCGGCCGCGGCGGCGGCTGGCCAGCCGCAAGAGGGCCGAGCGGCGCGCCCCGGCGCCCCGGCCCGCGGACTGGCAGTCGGTCCTGGAGGTGAGCTTCGACAGCACCGGCCAGTTCCCCGCGGTCGGCCGGCCGCAGCCGCAGCGCCAGGTGACGGGGGCGGCGCCGGGGCCGGGCCGCGGCCTGACCCGGCCCGCGGACCCGGGCGTCCCCCCGGAGGAGCCGCGGCGGCGGCTGTCGGTGCTGCGGTCGCTGGTCGCGCTGTGCCTGCTGGCGGCCGCCGGCGGCGGCGGGTACGAGGCGGTCAGGGCTCAGCTCAACACGCTGCCGCCGATCCGGACGACGTGGTTCGCCCCGTACGTCGACGTCACGCTGAGCCCGACCTACCAGTTCCAGAGCACCTCGGCGGACCCGGCGCGGCAGGCCGTGCTGGGCTTCGTGGTGGCCAGCCCGGCCGCGCCCTGCACGCCGAGCTGGGGCGGCGCCTACACCACTGAGCAGGCCAATCAGTCGCTGGCGCTGGGCTCCCGGATCGCTCAGCTACAGCAGGACGGCGCGCAGGTCATCGCCTCGTTCGGCGGGCAGAGCCACCAGAGCCTGGACGTGGCCTGCCCCAGCGCGACCCGGCTCGCCCGCGCCTACCAGGCGGTGATCAGCCAGTACCACCTGACCACGATCGACCTGGACATCGAGGGTGCCGCCCTGGACAACTTCGCCGCCGAGAAGCGGCGGGCGGCCGCCATGGCCACGCTCGTGCAGGAGGCCCGGGCCAGCCACCGGCAGCTGAGCGTGTGGCTGACCCTGCCGTCGGAGCCGTCCGGGCTGCAGGACAACGCCCTGTCGGTGGTGCAGTCGATGCTGCGCGAGCGGGTGCCCATCGCCGGGATCAACCTGCTGGCCATGGACTTCGGCCAGCCGCCGGCCCAGGGGGCCACCATGCTGGACGACGTGCGGAACGCGCTGTTCGCCGCGCACGCGCAGCTGGCCAGCCTGCTGCCCCGGTACGGCGTGCACCTGCGCGCGCAGCAGATCTGGCAGCGGCTGGGCGCGACCGTCATGATCGGGCAGAACAACATCAAGGGCGAGCGGTTCACCGTGGCCGACGCGCACGGGCTGACCGCCTTCGCGCACCGCGAGCACCTGGGCCGGGTGTCGATGTGGTCGCTGAACCGGGACAGCCAGTGCGGCTCGGCGTTCGCCGAGGTCGGCCTGCTGTCCAACACCTGCAGCGGCACCAGCCAGTCCGGGCTGGAGTTCGCCCGCGTCTTCGGCCAGCTGCAGGGCCAGGCGCACCTGACCCAGGCCTCGGGCGGCAACGTGCTGCCGCCGCGGCCGGACGCTGACCCGTCCAGCGCCCCGTACCCGCTGTGGTCGCCCACCACGGCCTACATCACCGGGTACAAGGTGGTCGAGGACGGCGAGATCTATCAGGCCAAGTGGTACAACACCGGCCAGGTCCCGGCGGCCCAGGTGCAGTACTCCTGGCAGTCGCCGTGGGAGCTGCTCGGCCCGGTGCTGCCCGGCGACCACGCCCAGGCCCCGCCGCGGCTGCCGGCCGGCACCTACCCGGCCTGGTCCCGGCTGACCAGCTACAAGGCCGGGGTCAAGGTGCTGTTCCACCGGCTGCCATATGAGTCGAAGTGGGACAACCAGGGCGTGTCGCCGGCCACCGCGGCCAGCGACCCGGGCGGCTCGGCATGGAAGCCGCTGTACCGGATCCCCGGCGAGCCGGCGGGCTGAGGGCCCAGCCTGCCGCGCCGTACGAGCGGCCCCGCCCCGAGTGCCTGCCGGGGCGGGGCCGCTTCCTGCTGGCAGGCGTGCTATTGACGCCACCACCAGGCCGGGTTTAAATGTCTAAAGACCAGGCCTTTAGACCTTGTGTTCCTGACACGCCGTGCCCAGGGGGTCCTGCTTGTCCACCGGCTTCGCGTCCGCAGACTTCGAGGCGATCGGCTACGCGCCGGGCAGCTTCGAGGCCGTCGACCGCGCCATCGAGGCACGGGCGGAGCAGTCCTTCACCTTCCTGGAGCGGCTGGTCGCGGCGGACAGCACGGTCGGCAACGAATCCGCGGCGCAGGAGATCGTCGCCGGCGAGCTGGATCGGCTCGGCTTCGCGGTGTCCCGGCTGCCCGTCCCGCCCGCGACCGCCGCGGCGGCGCCGGGCGGGGTCGCCCAGGCGTCCTACGCCGGGCGGTACAACGTGCTGGGCCGGGTGAACCCGGCCAGCGCCGGGCCGTCACTGCTGCTGAACGGGCACATCGACGTGGTCCCGGCCCAGGCGCGGGCCTGGTCGGGTGACCCCTTCCGCCCCCGGACCGCCAGCGGCTGGATGGCCGGCCGCGGCACCGGGGACATGAAGGGCGGCTTCGCGATGGGCCTGCTGGCCGTCGAGGCGCTGCGCGCGGCCATGCCCGGCGCGGTGACCGGGGAGCTGTCGTTCCTCAGCGTCATCGAGGAGGAGTGCACCGGCAACGGGACGCTCGCGGCCTGCCAGGCCGGAGTGCTGGGCGACGCGGTGGTCCTGCTGGAGCCGACCGGCCTGGACCTGCTGCTGGGCGGCGTCGGGATCTTGTGGGTGGACATCGGCATCGAGGGGATGCCCGCGCACGCCGAGTCGGCCGACCGCGCGGTCAACCCGGTGCGCTTCGTGCCGGCGATCCTGCGGGCCCTGGACGGCCTGGCGACCGAGATGCACGCCGGAGCCGCGGACCCGGCGTTCAGCGAGGTCGCCAGCCCGTACAACGTGAATGTCGGGACGGTGGAGGCCGGCGACTGGCCGTCCAGCGTGCCGGCCGGGACCCGGCTGGGCGTGCGGGTGGGGTACCCGCGCGCCTGGACGCCGCAGGAGGCGCTCGGCCGGGTGGCCGCGGCGGTTCGGTCCGCCGCGGCGCGCGACCCGTGGCTGGCCGAGCACCCGCCCGCGGTCCGCGAGTCGGGCTACCGGGCCGAGGGCTACCTGCTGAGCCCGGAGCACCCGCTCGTCACGGCCGTGTCCGACGCGCACGAGTGGGCGCACGGCACGGCCCCCCGGCGGCTGGTCATGGGCTCCACGACCGACGCCCGCTACTACCTCAACCAGTTCGCCCGCCCGGCGCTGGCCTACGGCCCCCGCGCGCACGCCATCCACGCCGCCGACGAGGCCGTTGAGCTGGCCAGCATTGTCGCGGGCGCCCGCACGCTGGCCAGGTTCCTGGCACGCTATTTCGCAGCGGGCGGTCTGCCCGGCGAGCCGGGCGTGCCCCGGCGCGCGCCCATTCCCGACCCGGAGGCCTGATAGTGAGCGAACCGGAGCCGGCGGCCGATCCGTTCGGCCAACTGCTGGCCCCCCTGACGCTGCGGACGGCCGGCGAGCGGATCGCCGAGCGGTTCGTGACCGCGATCGCGCTGGGTGAGTTCGTCCCCGGCCAGCAGCTGCCCTCCGAGCGCGAGCTGGCGGCCATGCTGGAGGTCAGCCGGACCACGGTCCGCGAGGCGCTGCAGCGGCTGCATGCCGCGGGCTATGTCACCACCCGCCGCGGCCGCGGCGGCGGCACCTTCGTGCAGACCGGGCAGGGCGCGGAATCCGACGAGATGATCCGCCGCACGCTGCTGCCGGCCTGGACCGAGCTCAGCGAGGTGCTGGACTTCCGCCAGCTCGTCGAGCAGCAGATCGCCCGGACCGCGGCCGAGCGGCGCACCGACGAGGACATCGCGGCGATCCGGGCCGCGGTGTCCGCCTATGCCGCGGCCCCGGACCGGGAGGCATCGCGGCTGGCCGACGGCGCCGTGCACCACGCCATCGCCCAGGCCGCGCACAACAGCCGGCTGACCCGGCTGTCCGCCCGGGTGAGGCGCGAGGTCAGCTTCGGCTTCGACGCCGAGCCGTACTCACCCGAGGTTCGCAAGCGCGCCATTCACCAGCATCCCGAGATGGCCGAGGCGGTCATCGCCGGGGACTCCGAGACGGCGGCCCGGGTCGCCGCCCAGCACTTCTCGCTGACTGAGGACAGCCTCCGGGAGCTGCATGCCCGCATCCGGCTCCGGACCGAAGGAGACCCCCATGCCCCTGGCCACGATCAATGACCTGACCGTTCACTACAAGCTCGAGGGCGCGGGCGAGGAGACCATCGTCTGCGTCAACGGCCTGGCCGACGACCTGGAGACCTGGGCCTTCCAGATGGACGCGCTCACCGGCGCGGGCTACCGGGTGCTGCGGTTCGACAACCGTGGCGTCGGGGCCACCAGCAAGCCGGCCGGGCCGTACTCCAGCCGGATGCTGGCCGACGACGCCAAGGCGCTGGTCGACCACCTGGGCATCACCGACTTCCACCTGATGGGCGTGTCGATGGGCGGGATGATCGCCCAGGAGTACGCCCTGGCCTACCCCGGCGACCTGCGCTCGCTGACCCTGGGCTGCACTTATGCCGCGCCGGGGCCGTTCTGCTCGCGGATGTTCGCGATGTGGGCCGACATGGCGCCAGTGCTGGGCGTCCCGTTCGTCATGCGGGACGTGGCGCTGTGGGCCTTCACGGTGCCGTTCTTCGAGCAGCGCCCGGCCGACGCGGCCGAGTTCGAGCAGGCCATGAAGTACCTGGACCAGCCGGTGCACGCCTACCTGGCGCAGCTGGCGGTCATCATCGACCACGACACGACCAGCCGGCTCGGCGAGATCGCCGCCCCCACCCTGGTGCTGGCCGGCGAGCAGGACATCCTGATTCCCGTCGCCCTGTCCCGGCGGCTGCACGAGGGCATCGCCGGCTCCGAATTCGCGACCACCCCCGGCGGCCATGCCTGCCTGTGGGAGCACCCGGCCGAGTTCAACGAGGCCTTCCTCGCCTTCGTCAAGCGGCACGGAAGGGGATAAGTCATGGCCGCTACCGTCGAGAAGGCCCCGCAGACCCTGGAGCGCGGGCAGCTCGGGCTGTTCGGGGTGATCATGCCGGGCCTGGCCCAGATCGCCCCGGCCTTCAACCTGTTCTTCACCACCGGCTTCATGGTCGCCCTGGCCGGCGCCTCGGCGCCGCTGATCTTCCTGATCTCCATGGTCGGCATGTGCGCGACGGGCAGCACCCTGGCGCAGTTCGCCGGGACCTACCCGAGCGCCGGGTCGTTCATCACCTACATCACCCGGGCCATCGGGACCAAGGTGGCCGTCGCCATCGGCGTGATCACGCTGCTCGGCTACATCATCGCGTTCGGCGGCATCTACATCTTCGTCGGCAGCTACATCGTGCAGAACGTCTTCAGTGACCCGCACGTCTGGGGGCTGACCGCGATCACCACCATCGTGTACGGGGCACTGGTGGTGGCCCCGGTGGTGGTCGGGCTCCGGTTCGGCGTGCGGGTCACGGTCGCGCTGTACGCGTTCGAGGTCGTGCTGCTGCTCGCGCTCAGCGTGACCATCCTGGCCCGCGGCGGCGCCAGCGGCCTGTCGGCCACCCCGTTCCACTGGCCCGGCGGCGGGGCGCAGGACGTCCTGGTCGCCTTCAGCCTGGCGGTGCTCGCCTTCGGCGGGTTCGAGGCCGCCGCCCCGCTGGCCGAGGAGACCCGCGACCCGCGGCGCACGGTGCCGCTGGCGGTCCTCGGTGCGGTGGTGATCAGCGGGATCATCTACGTCGTGGGCTCCTACGCCCTGGTCACCGCGTTCGGCGTCGGCCACACCGGGGCACTGGCGGGCGACGCCAACCCGTTCCACACCGCCGCCAAGGCCTTCCTGCCATTCGTCGCGCCGCTGATCACCTGGGTGTTCCTGTCCAGCGTGACCAGTTCCTACGTGGCGGCCAATACCCAGACCGCGCGGGTGATCTTCGCCGGGGCCCGCGGCGGGCTGTGGAGCAAGGCGCTGGCCGGGATCTCGCCCCGGTTCCGCACCCCCGCCGCGGCGGCGGTGGCGTTCGTGGCGCCGAGCATCCTGATCGGCGTGGTCTCCACGGCCTTCACCGACCCGGGCACAGCGGTGAGCCTGCTGAGCACCTGGGGGATCCTCGGGCTGATCATCATGTACCTGGTGGCGAACGTGGCGCTGATCGTGGAGTGGGTCAGGTTCCGCCGCCGCGGCACCGCCAGGAACTTCTGGCTGTGGGTGGTCACGCCGGTCATCGGCATCCTGGTGCTGGCCATCCCGGTCTACGGCGACCTGCGGCCCGGCCAGCCCAGCCCGTACAGCGCACTGCCCTGGCTCACCATCGCCCTGATCGCCGTCGGCGTCATCTACGCGCTCGTGCTGGGCCGGGTCCGGCCGCAGGCGCTGCGCAACGCGCCGGCGCTGCTGGAAGGCGAGGAGAGCCTGGCCACCGACCCGCTGCCGGCCAGCTCCGCAGGCGATTAACGGCCGGCAGCGCTCAGCGGCAGGCTCCCCGCCAGGACTGGGCTGGCGGGGAGCCTGCGTGTTTTGCCCAGGACTTTCAGCTGCTTACCAGCGGCCGTGGTGGTCGGGGACTCGGAGGATCAGGGGCATGGTGGCGACCAGGATGATCGCGAAGATGGTGAAGATGTGGGCCTGGGTGATGCCGGGGTCGGCGCTGCGGGCCACGATGGCGGTGGTGACCGACACCGCCGTGATCGAGCCGGTCTGCCGGAACATGGCGCGCAGCCCGGCTAGCGCGGCCGCCTGATCCGGTGCCAGCTGGAGGGTCGCGTTGTTGGCGGCGGGCGTGGAGATGCCCATCCCGATCCCGCAGACCGCCGCGGCCACGGCCAGCCAGCCGTACGGGGGCAGCCCGGCCGGGCTGATTGCGGTGAGCAGCAGGCCGGCCGCGGTCAGGCTGAAGCCGGCCAGGATCGGCCACCGGTAGCCGGTGCGGCGCAGCAGGAACACGGTGACGCCCGAGGTGGCGATCATGCCCGCGCCGCGGGCGGTCAGCAGGGTCCCGCCGGCCAGGATGGCCAGCCCGTACCGGTCATGGGCATAAAGCGGGATGAGCGCGCCGAAGCCCAGCACCGAGCTGCCGTACAGGAAGTTGAGCAGGTTCATCACGCCGAACCCGTGACCGGCCAGGTAGCGGATGCGGATGAACGGCGAGGCGGCGCGGGCGGAGTGCCGCACGAAGGCCACCAGCGAGATCGCCGCGGCGCACTCGGGGATCAGGAAGGCCGGGCTGGTCACCGAGCTGCCGTTGCCCAGCCAGGCGATGCCGAACATGGCCGGCAGCAGCGTCGCGCCGAGCAGCGCCACGCTGCGCAGGTCGAGCCGCTGGTCGGGAGTCCGGGCACTGACCGGGATGAAGATGGTGCCGAGCACGATGAGGGCGATCCCGATCGGGACGTTGACCAGGAAGATCCCGCGCCAGGACCAGTAGGTCACGAACAGCCCGCCCAGCACCGGGCCGACGATCCCGCCGACCGGGTAGATGCTGGAGAACAGGCCGACGGCGCGGTCCCGGTCGCGGCCGAAGATCTGCGCCACGATCCCGGTGGCCGAGGGCATGAACGCGCCGCCGCCGATGGCCTGCACGGCACGGAGCACGATGAGCAGGTAGATGTTGCCGGCGAAGCCGCAGCACAGTGAGGCCGTGGTGAACAGCACGGCGGCGCCCAGGAAGATCCGCCTGCGGCCGAACTGGTCGCCCAGCTTCCCGGCCAGCGGCAGCACCAGGATCTGGCCGAGGGAGTAGATGGTGATGGTCCAGCTGCTCCAGTTGACCGGGGCGTGCAGGTCGTGCTGGAGTGCGGGCAGCGCGGTGGCCACGATCGTCTGATCGACCGATGCCATCAGCAGCGCCAGGCACACGATGGCGAAGACGATGAACCGGCCGCTGGCGGGCTCGCCGCCCGGCCCGGCCGGGCTGACGTCGGCCGCGCGGCCGGCGGTGCCGGCCGGGCCCGGGATGGGCTGGCTGCCGGTGAAATCGTCCGCCGGGAGGGCCGGGGCCGGCCCGGAGCCGGAGTGCCCGGTGTGGTCCGGGCTGGCGGCAGGTCTCGTTTTGCTTATGTTGTGTTCGGCCGCCACATGCCGGAACACTACACTGCTTGCCGGCAGGCAACTAGTTATATATTCGCCCAGGTAACGGTCAGGGAGCGCGCATGGATGATAACGGCGTGATCCGGCTCCGCCGGGTCATCAGCAGGCTGGCCCGCCAGCTCAACAGCTCCTCGACCGGCGCCGGGCTGACCCCGTCACAGGCCTCGGTGCTCGGCCTGATCGCGGTCCGCGGCCCGCTGAGCCTGGCCGAGCTGACCGAGATCGAGGGGCTGAACCCGACGATGCTGTCCCGGGTGGTCGGCAAGCTGCAGGCGAAGGGGCTGATCAGCCGGATCCCGGACCCGGCCGACCTGCGCAGCGCCTCGGTCGCGGCCACGCCCGCCGGCAAGCAGCTGGACCGCCAGGTCAAAGCGCAGCGCTTCGCGGCGGTGTCGGCCTGCATGGAGCAGCTGGACACGCGGCACGAGGCGGCGATCACCGCTGCCCTGCCGGCCCTGGAGGAGCTGGCCGAGGCAATGCGCCAGGAGGGCCACCCGGCCGCCGGCCGCGACGGCGGCTAGCGGCCAGGTGACCCGCGCCCGCGGCGGCCGGCGGCTGGCAGCCGGGGCGAGCAGGTGGCGGGCGGCGCGCTAGGCGGAGTAGCCCGCGGCGACCTCGCGCAGGTGATCGTGCATGCCGCGGTAGGAGGGCTGCGCGGTGCGCGGCAGCCAGTCCTTGCGGAGCATGGCCACCGAGGTGTAGTTGGTGTCGCAGACGTTGGCCAGCGGGGCCTGCACCGCCTGGGTGATGAACTGGTAGGCATCCAGCTGGGACAGGCCAGTGTCGGCCGCGACCCACTGGACCAGGTCCAGCTGCGCGATCCGGAAGGCGTCCTCCAGCGGCCGGGCCGAGCCGGTGGACATGATGTGAGTGTCGGACTCCAGCCGCGGCCACGGCGTGGCCACGCCCTTGAGCAGGTCGACCATGATGACGGTGTTCATCGCGCACTCGACGGCGACACCGCAGGTCTCGCCCTCGCCCTGGCGGGCGTGCCCGTCACCGATGGACAGCAGCCCGCCCTCGACGTTCACGCCCAGGTAGCAGGTCACCCCGGCGCGCATCTCCGGGGTGTCCATGTTGCCGCCGAAAGCGTCGGGGACCAGCGCCGAGCGCACCTCCAGGTTGGCCGGGGCAACGCCCACGGTGCCGTGCATGGGGTTGAGCGGCAGCTCGGCGGTCCAGTCGCTGTCCCGCGCGACGAACTGGCAGGTGCCCTTGACCCGGTCCAGCTCCCAGATCCAGACGACCTCCGGCAGCGGGTCCTGCAGGGTCGCGGTCAGGTGCGTGGAGGTGAGCGCGCCGAACAGCGGCACCGTGGTGGAGGCGGCCCAGTCCCGGGACGGCTGCAGCGAGATGAAGTGCACGGCCAGGGTGTCGCCGGGCTCGGCGCCGGCCACGTAGAACGGCCCGGTCTGCGGGTTCAGGAACGGGAACTCGCAGACCTGCGAGACCAGGTCACCGGGCCCGCGGACGCGGCCGGCGAAGCAGTCCTCGGTCCACAGCTCCAGGATGGTTCCAGGCTGGATCCGGGCCGCCGGCGGCACGCCGCCGAACGTCCAGGCGTACTGGCCGGCCTCGGGCCGGAAGGTCAGGACCTGCGGGTCGCTCATGAGGGCCTCCACGCCGCGGGCTGCGCGGCTTCTGGTGTGCGAGTCGGGTGCGGGTCTGCGGTTCGGGTACGGGCCGTGCGGGTGCCGGGGGTGCCGGGCCTGCGCGCGGCGGGCTGTCCCGCGCCGGGCGGCGGCGCCGCCGAGCTGCGCAGGACCAGGCTCATCGGCTCGCGGACCAGCTCGTCCTGCGCGGGCTGGCCCTCGATACGGGCGATCAGCGCGTCCACCGCCGTGGTGCCGAGCTCGGCCAGCGGCATGCACACGCTGGTGACCGGGACGTCGAGGAAGGCCAGGCACTCATCCTCGTCAAAGCTGACCACCGACATCTGCCCCGGCACCGAGACGCTCGCCGTGCGCAGCGCGCCGAGCAGCCCGAACAGCTGGTTGATGCTGCCCACCCCGACCGCCGTCGGCTGCGGGTCGCGGCGCAGCATCCGCAGCCCGGCATCCCACCCGCCATCCTCGGTGGCCGGGGCGTGCCGGACGCTCAGGCTGAGCCCGCGCGCCGCGCACAGCCGGCGGGCGGCGCTGACCCGGCGGAACACGGTGTCCACGTCGGCCGGCCCGTCGATCAGCGCCACGCTGCGGTGACCCAGGCCGGCCACGTGGTCGATGAACAGCTGCACCGCGCCGGCCTCGTCCATCACCACGTCGTGCCCGCGGTCCGGGCCGCGCCGGTTGACGTAGACGTGCGGGACGGCGGTCACGCCGGGCTGGTGCTCGGGCACCCGCAGGGCGGTGGCCAGCAGCAGGCCGTCGACCCGGCTCTCCTCCACCAGGTAGCGGTACTCATCGGGCGGCCGCGGGTCGTCGGTGGGCTCCTCCATGATCAGCACGACGTAGCCGCGCTCGCGGGCCCGCTGCAGCGCGCCGCGCTGCAGGCGGACCCAGATCGGGTTGCGCAGCAGCGGGATGACCATGGCGAAGGCCCCGGTGCGGCGCCGCTTCAGGGCCCGGGCCAGGGCGTTGGGCCGGTAGCCCTGGGCCTGCGCGGTGCGCAGGACGCGCTCGTAGGTCTCCGGCCGGATGGACAGCGCCGGATCGCCGTTGAGCACCCGCGACACGGTGGAGACGTGCACGCCGGCGGCCTGGGCGATGTCGACCAGCCGGGGCGCCCGCCGCCCGGTGCCCGCCGCCGCGGCCGCACCGCCCGCCGGACCACCCCCGCCCGTGCCGCCGCCAGCCGGGCCCCGGCCCCTTCTCCCCCCGCCGGCTCCCCCGTCCGGCTCGCTCACACAGCCTCGGCGACCGTGCGGGTCAGCAGGATCGCCGCGCAGAACGAGCGGTAGGTGGCCAGCCGGTCCTCGCCCTGGATGCGCAGTTCCCGCGGGCCGGCCCGCTCCACCCCGCGCACCCAGGTCGCCGCCTCGGCGATGTCGGTCGTGCGGACGAGCACCTCCAGCACGCCCGGGTCCAGCGGCGGCGGCGCGGCCTGCGCTGCCCCGGCCGCCGCGGCCTGCGCCTGGTCGCGGATCAGCGCGCACGCCTGGTCGGGGTGCAGGCTGTGCGCGGCCAGCCGGCTGACGTGCTCCTTCACCACGGCCTCGTGCACGCCGGGGATCAGCTTGGCGGTCTCCTCGCAGGCCACCCGGTCGCCGGTGACCAGCACCACCGGAACGCCGTAGTGCGCGGCCACCAGCGCGTTGATGCCGGCCTCCCCGGTCACCGTGCCGTCCAGCCGCACCTCCACCACCGCGCGCGGGTTGTAGGTGTGCGACAGCCCGGCCGGCGCGCCGACCGACCCGTGGTAGGACACGAACAGCACCATGTCGAAGCTGTCGTCCAGGCCCTGCATCATGTACAGCGGCTTGTGGCTGCCCGAGATGTAGGACGCCCCGCCGGCCAGTGCCCGGGGCGGCAGGTTGCGCATCGTGGAGTGCGAGTCGTTGACCACGATCTGTGTCGCGCCGCCCGCGATCGCGCCTTCGATGGCCGCGTTGACCTCGGCCAGCAGCAGCTCGCGGCCCGCCGCGGCCTGCGGCCCGTCGCCGACGCACTGCTCCCAGTCGACGACCCCGGCCGTGCCCTCCATGTCGCTGGACAGGAAAACCTTCACGCTCGCCTCCGCTCCTCGATCCGGTAGGTGTCGTCGCTGGCGGCCTGCACCGAGTACGTGGCGCGGGCCAGGGTGGTGGCCCCGCCGTGCCGGCCGTCCGGGGTCAGGCACAGCGCCTGCAGGCCGGAGCGGAAGTCATCGGGCAGCTCCAGGGTCGGCCGCAGCGCCTCGGCGCAGGCATCGGCCGGGCTGTGCCCGGCTTCCAGCGCCAGCAGCACCGAGCGGGCGGTGTTGCCGCGGATGGCCAGCTCGCCGCTGCCGGTGCAGGCCGCGCCGCCGATCCGGCTATCACAGTAGTTGCCGGCCCCGATCAGCGCCGAGTCACCCACCCGGCCGGGGTACTTCCACGGGTAGCCGCTGGTGGAGACCCCGACGCACAGGTTCCCGCTGGCGTCCAGGGCCAGCACGTTCACCGTGCCGCGCGGGCCGTCGGGCGCCTTCATCGCCTGCAGCCGCGCCAGCGCCGCCTGCCGGTAGGCGATCTCCCCGTCGCCGCGGGCCCGGCCCGCCGGGCTGAGCGGGTCATCGGTCAGGCCGTCCCGCCACATCTGGCGTGCCTCGTCGGTGAGCGTCGGCCCGCGCTCGATGCCGGCCTCGTCGGCGAACTGCTCCGCGCCCGGGCCGACCAGCAGCAGATGCTGGCCGAGCTGGTCGAAGACCGCCCGCGCGATGGAGATCGGGTGCGGGAAGCCCTTCACCGCGCCGACCGCGCCCGCCCGCCGGGTCGCGCCGTCCATGATCGAGGCGTCCAGCTCGACCTCGCCGAGCAGGTTCGGCAGCCCGCCGACGCCGACGTAGTGGTCCTGCTCGTTGGACTCCACGATCCGGATCGCCGCCTCCACGGCGTCCATCGCGCTGCCGCCCTGGCGCAGCAGGGCGATCCCGGCCGCCAGGCCGATCTCGCCCCGCTCGCTAGCGATCATGACTGGCTCGGTGATGGCTCCTCCTTCGCGCTCGCCGCGGCCGGCCCGGCGGTGCTGGCGGTGCTGGCGGTGGTGGTGCTGGCCGCCGTTCCCGGCGTCACTCCCGGCGGCGGGTCCAGCGGGAAGTGGCAGGCGGCCAGGTGCGCGGGCCGCCCGGCCGGCGCGGTCAGCTCCGGGTCCTCGTGCGCGCACCGCTCCTGGGCGATCGGGCAGCGGGTCCGGAACCGGCACCCGGCCGGGATCCGCAGCGGGCTCGGCGGGTCGCCGGTCACCGCCGGCGCGCCCTCGCCGGTGCCCGGCGTCATCCGCGGGATCGCGGCCAGCAGCCCGCGGGTGTAGGGGTGCCGCGGCGCCGCGTACAGCTCCGCTGTCGGTGCCACCTCGATAATCCTGCCCAGGTACATCACCGCCACGCGGTCGCACAGGTGCCGGACCACGGCCAGGTTGTGCGAGATCAGCAGCAGCGTCAGGCCCAGCTCGGAGCGCAGTTCCTGGAGCAGGTTCAAGATCGTCGCCTGGACGCTGACGTCCAGCGCCGAGACCGGCTCGTCGGCCACCAGCAGGTCCGGCCGCAGGGCCAGCGCCCGGGCGATGGCCACCCGCTGCCGCTGCCCGCCGGAGAACTGCCGCGGGTAGGCCGGCAGTGCGTCGTCGGTCAGCCCGACCAGCCCGATCAGCTCGCGGCTGTAGGAGTCGACCTCGGCCCGCGGCACGATGCCGTGCACCCGCAGCAGCTCGTGCAGCATGCCCGCGACCGTCAGCCGCGGGTTCAGCGAGGAGTACGGGTCCTGGAACACCATCTGCACCCGGCGCTGGTCGGCCCGCGACCGCCGCTTGCCCATGACCCGGCCGTCCAGCGCGACCTGGCCGGCGTTCAGCGGCACCAGCCCGGTCAGCGCGCGGGCCAGCGTCGACTTGCCCGACCCCGACTCGCCGACCAGGGCCAGGGCCTCGCCGCGGTCGATGGTCAGATCCACCCCGTCCACCGCCCGCAGGACCCGCTCCTCGTGCCGCAGCTTCGCCACGACCGACCCGCCGACGGAAAAGCCGACCGACAGGCCGGTGGCCGACAGCAGCGGCCCATCGGCGGTAGCCGGTGCCCGATTGTCAGTCATCAACGGATCCTCCGGGGACACGGCGCTCACCGGGCAGCCTCGGCCCGGGCGGACTCCAGGCACCGCTCGTGGTGCAGGCACGCCGTCGCCCGGCCGCTGGACAGCAGCCGCAGCGGCGGAACCGTCTGGCGGCAGTCCGCCTCGGCGAACGCGCAGCGCGGGTGGAACCGGCAGCCCGCCGGGGGCGAGATCAGGCTCGGCGGCGAGCCGGGGATCGGCACCAGCGAGTCGCGCACCTCCTCCACGTCCGGGGCCGACCGGAGCAGGCCCAGGGTGTAGGGGTGGCTGGGCTGGCTGAACACGTCGGCCACCGGGCCGCGCTCCACCAGCTGCCCGCCGTACATGACGGCCAGCTCCTGGCACAGCTGGGCGACCACCGGCAGGTCGTGGGTGACGAACAGCAGGCTGACCCCCGACTCCTGGCACAGCTGGGCCAGCAGCCGCAGGATCTGGTCCTGGATCGTCACGTCCAGTGCCGTGGTCGGCTCGTCGCAGAGGATGACCTCCGGCTCGCAGGACAGCGCGATGGCGATCATGACGCGCTGCCGCATGCCGCCGGAGAACTCGTGCGGGTAGGCCTTGAACCGCCGCTCCGGGTCGGGGATGCCGACCCGGTACATCAGCTCCACTGCCCGCTCCGCGGCCCGCGACCGGCTGAAGCCCAGGTGCACCTGCGGGCCCTCGGCGATCTGCCAGCCGACCCGCATCACCGGGTTCAGGGCGCTCATCGGCTCCTGGAAGATCATCGCCAGCTTGGGGCCGCGGATCCGATTCAGCGCCGAGGTCGGCAGCGGCACCAGGTCCGTGCCGTCCAGCAGGACCTGCCCCGCGGTGATCTTCGCCTCCGGCGGCAGCACGCCCAGGATGGAGCGCAGCGTCATGCTCTTGCCCGACCCGGACTCGCCCACCAGCCCGACGGCCCCGCCCCTGGGCACCTCCAGCGAGACCCCGTCCACCGCCCGGACGACGCCGCGGCGGCTGTGGATCTGCACCTGCAGGTCGCGGACCTCCAGCACCGGGCCGGTCATGACTGCCCCGGCCGCAGCAGGTCGGCGAGCCCGTCGCCGATCAGCGACAGCGCCAGGCCGGTGACCACCACCGCGAGCCCCGGGATGGTGGTCAGCTCCCAGTGCGTGGTCAGGAAGTTCTGCCCGTTGGCGATCATGGTTCCCCAGTCCGGAGTGGGCGGCTGGATGCCCAGGCCCAGGTAACTGAGCGTGACGATGGCCAGGATGTCCTGCACGATGTCGGACATCGCGTAGATGATCCCCTGGGTGATCACGTTGGGCAGCAGGTGCCGGCCCATGATGCGCAGGTGGGACAGCCCGCCGGACTGCGCGGCGAGCACGTACTCCTGCCGCTTGGCGATCAGGATCTCGCCGCGGACGATCCGCGCGTAGGACACCCAGCCGACGGCCGTGATGGCGATGTAGATGCTGCTCTCGCCCGGCCCGAGGACGAAGACCAGGGCGATGATCAGGACGTAGAACGGGAACGCGACGACGATGTCGACCACGCGCATGATGATCAGGTCGGCCCAGCCGCCGAAGTAGCCCGCCAGGCTGCCCAGGACCGTGCCCAGCACGAACGGGAACAGCACCGCGATGAAGGCGACCTGCAGGTCGACCCGCCCGCCGTACAGCAGCCGCGACCAGGTGTCGCGGCCGAGCTGGTCGGTGCCGAGCAGGTGCTGCGAGCTCGGCCCGCCCAGGATGGCGTTCAGGTCCTGGACATCGGGATTGTGCGAGGTCAGCAGCGGCGCGCCGATCACCATGAACAAGATGATGACCAGCAGCGTCAGGCCGGCCATCAGCGCCGGAACCCGGTACCACTGCGCCTTGCGCCGGGCCGCGTGCTCGGCCGGGACGGTGACCAGGGCGGTGGTGGCGCTCACCGGTCGAACCTCACTCTCGGGTCGAGAGTGGCGTAGGCCACGTCGGTGAGCAGGTTGACCAGGACCACGAGGACTCCGAAGATCAGGGTCACCCCCTGCACGACCGGGAAGTCGCGGTTGAAGATGGACTGGATCATCAGGCTCCCGATGCCCGGCAGGGCGAAGACGTTCTCCACGATCAGCGTCCCGCCGATCAGGAAACCGATGTTGATGCCGAGCACGGTCACCGCGGGGATGATCGCGTTGCGCAGCACGTGCCGGACGAACAGCCGCCGGCCCGGCACCCCCTTGGACCGCGCGGTGGTGATGTAGTCCGCGCCCAGCACGCTGAGCATGCTGGCCCGCAGGCTGCGGATGACCACCGGCGACAGCCCGACGGCCACCGTCAGGCTGGGCAGGAACATCGACCGGACGTGGCCGCCGATGCCCGAGCCGTAGCCGGTGACCGGGAAGATGTGCAGGGTGAGGGCCAGCGCGTACTGCAGCAGCAGGCCGACCCAGAACGGCGGCATCCCCAGCCCGAGCAGCGGCACGACCCGGACCACGTGGTCCCGGACGCCGTTCTTGCGGGTGGCGGCCAGCATCGCCAGCGGGACGCTGATGACGATCGACAGCACGGCCGTGTACACGATCAGCCACAGCGTGGCCGGCAGCCGGCCCCAGATGAGGCCGCCCGCCGGCTGGCTGTAGTACAGGCTCTGGCCGAGGTTGCCGTGCAGCAGCCGGTCCACGAACAGCCAGTACTGGCTGGCCAGCGGCCGGTTCAGCCCCCACTGCTGATGCAGCAGCGCGACCGCCTTGGGGGTGGCATGAATCCCGAGGATGGTGCGGGCCGGGTCACCGGGGATCAGGTGGATCATGAAGAACACGATGATCGTCACCCCGATGGCCACGGGCACCAGCAGGAGCAGCCGCCTGCCCACGAAGGTCATCCGACCCACGGACCCTCACCTTCCTCGCATGCCGCGCCGGGCCTGCCCGGCGCGCTGATGACCGGCTGGATCACTGGATGGCCGCTACTTGCTCAGCCAGATGTTCTCCGTGTGGTAGTTGCCGAGCGGGGTGACGAAGAAGCCGTGCACCTTGTCGCTGGCGGCGTAGGCGTAGGGCGAGTTGTACAGGAAGGCCATGAAGGCGTCGTTGGCCGCGTCGGTCTGGATGGTGTTGTAGAGCTTCTGCCGCGCCGCGGTGTTGAAGGTGCGCTCGGCCAGGTGCGTGTCCTTCACCACCGTCGGGTTGTCGTAGGCGCTGAAGAAGGACTTGGCACCGGAGTTGGGGTCGACGGCGAAGGTGACCAGCTCGTCCGGGTCGGCGATGTCCATCGTCCAGTACGAGAAGGTCATGTCGTAGTCGAGGTTCTGGAAGTTGGTGTTGGCCGTGTTCGGGTCCAGTGTCTGGATCTTCACCGTGATGCCCAGCGGCTTGAGCTCGGACTGAATGATCGTGGCCAGCGTGGCCTGGTCGGAGTCACCCGAGCCGACCAGCAGCGTGGTCGTGAAGCCGTGCGGGACGCTGGAGGCGGCCATCTCCTTCTTGGCCTGGGCCAGGTTCAGCTGCAGGCCCGGCGACTGCGGGTCGTAGTACGGCACCTGGGGCGGCAGGAATGACTTCGCCGGCTTGCCGTTCCCGTACAGGATCGCCTTCACCAGCGAGGGCCGGTTGATGGCCATCGAGATGGCCCGCCGCACGTGCACGTCCTGGAAGGGCTTGCGCTTCTCGTTGAAGACCAGGTAGTCGGTGCGCGTGGAGTTGAACAGGTTCATGTTCACGCCGGGGGTGGCCTTCAGGGCCGACACCGTGGACCAGGCCGGGAACTCATCGATCTGCGCCTGGCCGCCCTTGACCTGCAGCTGCCGGGTGTTGTCGCTCGCGACGTAGGTCCAGGTCACGCTGTTGAGGTAGGGCTTGCCCTGCTGCCAGTAGTACGGGTTGCGCACCAGCTTGAGGGCCGTCCCCTTGTGCCAGTAGTCCCACTTGAACGGCCCGGTGCCGACCGGGTGCTGGTAGAACTTGGCCTCCGTCTGGCCGCCGTAGTGGTTGGGCACGATGTCGTTGGAGAACAGCGACAGGTCGGCCAGCAGCGGCGCCCACGGGTACTTCAGGTGGATCACCACGGTCGACGGCGTCGGAGCCGACACGGACTTGATGGCCGCGTCGATGTAGCCCCAGCCCTTGGCCGCCGCGCGCGACTGGTCGATGGAGAACTTGACGTCGGCCGACGTCATCGGCTGGCCGGTGGAGAACTTCACGCCCTGGCGCAGGGTGAAGGTGTAGGTCTTCTTGTCCGGCGACATCTTGTAACTGGTCGCCAGCCACGGGATGGTGCTCTTCCCGTCGTTGGACACGGTGTAGAGCGGCTCGAAGATCTGCTCGAACACCCAGATCGACTCGTTGTCGAACACCGTGGTGTTGTTCATCGACTGGGAATCGGCGGTCCTGGCGATGACGAGGTTGCCGCCGCGCACGGGGGTGCCGCCGCCGGCGCTGCTCCCGCCGCCGCTGCCGCCGCTGGATGAGGTCGAACCCGAACCTGATCCGCAGCCCGCCAGGACTGCGAGCGCCGCGACCGCCATGCCGGCGATCAGGCTCCTCGCTACGGTCGTTCGTTGTGTCACTGGAAGCTCCCTGGGTCGTCGGGGGCGGACCAGGCAGGACCGCCACCCGGGAGGACAGTGCGCGGCCGGGCCGCGCCGGGGGTAGCTGCGCCGACTGGGACGGTGCGGGCTAGCAGCGATGCGTAGTGACGTGGAGCTATGCAGTTATGGCCAAGCTGAGGCACTCGGGTCTGCGTCGGCCGGGCAGGCCGGGGGTAGGGGACCAGCCAGGACGGTACAGGTGATACTCGTGGTAACCGGACAAACCTTTGTCCGAGTACTAATGTGACGGCAAGTGTCGGGCTGGTCAATAGTGTCTGAAAACTAGACCATAGGTTTACGGTGTTGTAACGTGCGCGCCGTGCGCTACCTCGTGCTGGGCTGCGGTGCCATCGGCGGGACGGTCGCCGCCGGACTCGCCCGCGACGGCCATGACGTGCTGGCCTGCGACGCCGACCCGGCCGTGGTCGACGCCATCAACGCCCGCGGGCTGCGGATCGAGGGCCCGGTTGAGCAGTTCACTGCCCGGCTGCCCGCGGTGACCCCGGACGGCCTGCCCGAGCGGATCGACGGTCCGGTGCTGCTGGCGGTCAAGTCGCATCACACGGCGGTCGCTGCGGCGGCGCTGGCCGGCCGCCTGGCCGGCGATGCGTTCGTCGTCTCGCTGCAGAACGGCCTGAACACCGGCGCTATCGAAGCCGTCGCCGGGCCGGGCCGCGTGGTGGAGTCGTTCGTCAACTTCGGCGCCGACGTCACCGCGCCGGGCGTGGTGCTGCGCGGCAACCGGGCCGCGTTCGTGATCGGCGAGCCGGACGGCACGCTGACCGACCGGGTCCGCGCCCTGACCGCGGACATCGCGGACGCGCAGCCGACCACCGCGGTGCTCGGCTACCTGTGGGCCAAGCAGGCCTACGGCGCCCAGCTGTTCGCCACCGCCGTCAGCGACCTGCCCATCTACGCGGTCTTCGACGACCCGGCCTACCACCCGCTGCTGCTGGAGCTGGCCCGCCAGGTGCTGGCCCAGGCCCCGGTCCCGGCGATGCCCTTCGACGGCTTCGACCCCGCCGACCTGCCCGGCTCGCTGCGCCGCCTCGCCGACTTCAACCGGCAGTCCGCCAAGACGCACTCCGGCGTCTACCGCGACCTGGCCATCCGCCGCCGGCCCACCGAGGTGGCCGGCATCCTCGGCCCGCTGACCGGCCCGCTAGTCCGCCGGGTGGCCGAGCTGATCGCCGCCATTGAGCGGGGCGAGCGCACCTGCAGTCGGGCCAACCTCGACCTGCTGGCCGCCTACGAGCGGCTGGAGCGGCTCGGCCGGCCTGTCAACGCGGTGGTCCGGGCGCTCGGCGCCCCGGCCAGGGCGGCGGCGGGCCCGCTGGCCGGGCAGCCGGTGGCGATCAAGGACATCGTGGCGGTGGCGGGCGTGCCGACCAGCTGCGGGAGCCCGGTCAGCGACCCCGCCCCGGCCCCGGCCGACGCCCCGCTGGTGGCCCGGCTGCGGGCGGCCGGCGCCGAGGTGTTCGCCACGACCCAGTGCCTGGAGTACGCCGCCGGGTTCGCCCACCCCGACATCGGCGACACCCGCAACCCGCACAACCCCGAGCGCACCTCCGGCGGGTCCTCGGGCGGGTCCGCCGCGCTCGTCGCGGCCGGGGTCTGCGAGCTGGCCATCGGCTCCGACACCGGCGGGTCGATCCGGATCCCGGCGGCCTACTGCGGCGTCGTCGGACTCAAGCCGAGCTACGGGCTGATCCCGGTGGACGGCGTCTTCCCGCTGTCGCCGAGCTGCGATCACGCCGGCACCCTGACCCGGACCGTGGCCGGCGCGGCCGCCCTGCTGCCGGTGCTGGCCGGCACCGAGCCCGTTCAGGCCGGCACCGACCCGGCCCTGGCCCGCACCGACCCCGGCCGCGCCCGGCCGGCCGCGGGCGTGCTGGCCGCGCAGCTGGCCGACCCGTCGGTCACCGCCGAGGTGCGCGCCGCCGTCGCCGGCGCGCTGCAGTTGCTGGCGGCGGCCGGCTGGCAGCTGCGGGAGATCACCGCGCCGTGGCTGGACGAGCTGGCCGGCTGGGAGGACGTGCTGGCCGCGATCGTCGCCCGCGAGGCGGTGCAGTCGCACGCCGGCCGGGACACCAGCGGCTACGCGGCGGGCACCCGGGCGCTGCTGGAGTTCGGCGCCACCGTGACCGACGAGCAGTACGCCCGTGCGCTGGCCCGCAAGGCCGAGCTGGCCGCGGCCATCGAGGCCAGCCTGGACGGCGTCGACGTGCTGGCCGGCCCGTCGGTCGGCTTCGTGGCGCCCGAGCAGGACCCGCCGTTCGGTGTCGGCGAGGACAGCGGCGAGGGCCGGTTCTCCGGCCCCTACAACCTGTCCGGGCACCCGGCCATCTCGCTGCCCGTGCCGGTGACCGGGCTGCCGGCCGGGCTGCAGCTGGCGGGCCGCCGCGGCCAGGACGGCGCGCTGCTGCGGGTCGCCGCGGCCGCCGAGTCCGTGCTCACCGCCGCGGCCGCCGGCCGGCTGCCCGCACCGGCCTGAGCCAGCGGCACCCGCCGACAAAGGCCCGACAAGAGCCCGGCCGACGAAGGCCCGACCGACGAAGGAGCGCCCGCCATGCCCACCACCGTTACCCGCCGCACGCTGGACCTGGCCGGGCTTGACGTCCCGTTCGTGGAGGCGGCCGGCGCGCAGGACGGCCCGCTGCTGACCGTCATCGCCGGCGTGCACGGCTGCGAGTACGTGCCGATGGCGGCGGTGCAGGAGTGGACCAGGTCACTGGAGCAGCGCGAGCTCAGCGGCCGGGTCCGCGCGGTGCCGGTCCTCAACGTGACGGCGTTCCGGGCGCGCAGCCCGTTCGTCGTCCCCGAGGACGGCAAGAACCTCAACCGGTGCTTCCCCGGCGACCCGGGCGGCACGCTGGCCGACCGGCTGGCCCACGCCGCGTTCAGCCAGCTCATCACCGGCTCGGACGCCGTGATCGACGCGCACTGCGGGGACATGGTCGAGGCCCTGGAGCCCTTCGCGCTGTATGAGGCCGGGGCCGCCGAGGCTGCCGCCCGGGACCTGGCCCTGGCCTACGGGCTCGGCTACATCATCCGGCAGGAGGCAGGCCCGGACCGCGCCGTCTCCGGCACCTCCAGCGGTGCCGCCGCCGCGGCCGGCATCCCGGCCATCACCGCCGAGGCCGGCGGCTGCGGCATCATCGAGCGCTGGGCCGTCGATGCGCACGTCCGCGGGCTGAATGCCGTGCTGGCGCAGCTCGGCATGGCCACCCCGGTCAGCGGCAGCACCGCGCCCGGGCCCGTCGTGCTGAACCGGTTCCTGTGGCTGCGCTGCGCCGCCGCGGGCTGGTGGGCACCGACAGTCAAGGCCGGCGAGAAGGTCAGCGAGGGCCAGGTCATCGGCCGGGTCACCAGCCTGGACGGAGCGGAGGTCCAGGAAACGATCACCGCCCCCGCCGACGGCGTCATCATCTTCCTGACCAGCTCCCCGGCCGTCGCCGGCGACGGCCTCCTGCTCGGCCTCGGCGCCGCCTAGCAGCAGCCAGCAGCCCCGGGCTCCTGACCATCTGCGCCATGCTGCGAGCGAGCATAGGACCTGACCCGCCCGCGGGCAGACGGCCGCCCTGGCCGGCCGAATGTCGGAGCGGCGGCGTAGGAAGGGGAGTACCCATGTTCTGGCTGGCAGGAGGTGCGCCATGCGATGGGCCGAGATGGAGGAACGGCAGCCCCGGCTAGGTGAGCTGGCCCAGCAGCGGCTGATCGAGCCGGGCGTACTGCTGGTGGTGACCATCCGCCGGGACGGGACGCCGCGGCTGAGCCCGGTAGAGCCGTTCGTCCTGGACGGGTCGCTGTGGCTGTCGATGATGTGGGAGTCGCGCAAGGCCGCCGACCTCACCCGTGACCCCCGGGTGCTGGTGCACAGCATCACCACCAGCCGGGACGGCGGCGAGGGCGAGGTAAAGGTTCGCGGCATGGCCCGCCCGGAGCACGATCTGGCCGTGCAGGGCCGGTACGCCGCCGCGGTGGCGGCCAGCCTGGGCTGGAGCCCGGAGCCCGGCCGCTTCCACCTGTTCGAGGTCGACATCGACAACGTGACGTTCATCCGCTACGACGACGCGACCGGCGACCAGACCGTGGCCAGCTGGCCGCCGCCGCGCGAGTTCATCCGCCGCGGCACGTCCGCGACGAGCGTCGGCGCGCCCGAGCCGATCGCCGGCATTCTCCGGGCCGAAGATCCCCGGTCCTAGCCCGCGGCCAGCTGGCGGCCGCCGCGCGAGTTCATCCGCCGCGGCACGTCGGCGGCCAGATCGGCGCGCCGGAGCCGATTGCCGGCATTCTCCGGGCCGAAGGTCCCCAGTCCTGGCCCGCCAGCCGTGCAGGATAGGAGAATGACCGACACCAGGCTGGCGGATGTCCTGGACGATCCGCCGAGGACCGCCCTGTGCCTGGACTATGACGGGACCCTGACGCCGATCGTGGCCGACCCCGCGCAGGCCCGCCCCGAGCCCGGGCTGCTCCCGGTGCTGGCCAGCCTGGCCCGCAGGCTGGGGTACACGGCGGTCATCTCCGGCCGCCCGGTGAGCTTCCTGCGCGAGCAACTGCCGGTGCCGGGGCTGCGCCTGCTCGGCCTGTACGGCGCGGAGGAACTGGTCCGCGACGAGGTGATCGTGCTGCCCGAGATCGCCGGGTACCAGGGCGTGATCGCCGAGGTCACCGGTGAGCTGCGGCGCCATCCGGCGGTGGCGGAGTCCGGCGCGCATATCGAGGACAAGCGCTTCTCGGCGGTGCTGCACCTGCGGCGGGTCGCCGACCCGCAGGCCTGGACCGACCGCCTCGCGCAGGCCGCCCGGCAGGTGGCCGACGCCCATGGGCTCGCGGTCGTCACCGGGAAGATGGTGTGGGAGATCAAGCCCCCGGTAGCGGTGGACAAGGGCTCGGCGGTGCGGCGGATCGCCACTCATCTCCAGGCCGCCGCGATGATCGTGGTCGGCGACGACGAGGGCGACATCCCGGCGTTCCAGGCCGCCGGCGAGCTGTCGGCGGCCGGGAAACTGCGGTCGCTGTGCGTGGCGGTCAGCTCGGCCGAGGTGCCGCCCCGGCTGGTGAACCTGGCCGACCTCACCATCGCCGGCCCCGAGGAGGTCCCGGGGCTGCTCAGCCAGCTGTCAGCCCTGCTGCCGCCGGACGCCTAGCCCGTCAGGCCAGGCGGCTAGAAATCAGGCCGTGACGTTCCAGGCGGCGAGCACGTCAGCCGCGTGGGCGGTCCCCGCCGTGCCCAGGATCGGGTGCAGCTCCAGCGCCGGGGAGTACTTGCTGGCCGGGACGTCGCGGCCGAGCGCCTCGGCCATGGCGCGCACGTGATGCGGGGCGCCCCCGCAGCAGATGCCGACGTAGTTGACGCCCAGGTCGCGCGCGGCCGCCGCGAAGCTGGCCATCTCGAACCGGGTGCAGCCGAACGGCTCCAGCGCGAGCGGGAACACCCGCTCGACGCCCTCGCTGCGCAGCGACTCCATCGTCGGGGCCGCGTCGGTGGTGCGGTAGGGCACCGGCTGCGCGGCGACGGCGCAGTCCACCGTCTCCCGGATGCGGGCCAGCATCGGCAGCATCGTGTACGGGCCGCGGTCGCAGTTCAGTCCGACGATGGTGGCGCCGTGGCTGGCCAGGATCCGGCAGGCCTCAACATAGTCGTAGCCGTCGCGGGTCCGGTCGGGCTGGGTCGAGGCCAGCGTCACCATGGCCGGCAGGCCCAGGCCCTGGATCACCTCCAGCGCGATCAGCGCCTCGCCGAGGTAGTCGTTGGTCTCGGAGATCACGAAGTCGATCCCCTCGTCCACCGCCCAGCCGAGCTGCTCGGCGTACTGGGCGCGGACCACGTCGCCGGTGGCCGGGTCGCCGGGGTCGTAGGCCCAGGTGTTGCACACGTTGCCGGCCACCAGCGCGTCGCCCTCGCGGGCCACCTCCCGGGCCAGCCGGACCGCCTGCCGGTTCATGGCCTCCAGGTCGCCCTCGCGGCCGATGTGCCGCAGCTTCTCCCGGTGCGCGTAGTAGGTCAGCGCCACCATGACGTCCGAGCCCGCGCGCAGGAACTCGCGGTGCAGCTCGCGGACGGCGTCCGGGAAGTCCAGCACCACCTCGGGCACGTACGGGCCGGCCTTGATGTAGCCGCGCCGCTCCAGCTCGAAGACGTAGCCCTCGGCGCCGAGGACCACGCCCGCCGCCAGTCGCTCGGAAATACTGCGGGTCATGCTGCCGTCCCTCCTGTCTGAGTGATGCCGGCCGCGGCCGGGGCGAACCGGCCCGGCGTGAACCGGCGGATGTCGTAGACGGTGCCGCGCTGCACCGCCAGCTGGGCCAGCACCCGGCCGACCCACGGCGCGAACTTGTAGCCGGTACCGCGCCAGCCGACCCCGGCGAACACGCCGCCGGCACCGGGGACCGGGCCGAGGATGAACTCGTCGTCGCCGACCAGGTCGTAGAAGCAGGTGTCCACGCCGCTGGCCTCGGCCACGTCGACCGTCTGCGCGCCGCGCAGGCCGGGCATGCACTGCGCGACGAAGTCCTCCACCGAGCCGATCGAGGAGGCCACCACGTCGGCGTCGGGCGGGTTGTAGAACCCGATCTTGACGCCCGGCGTGCGGCCCTCGTACAGCGGGTGGCCGTAGATGCCCACGTCCAGGTAGGCGAAGACCGGCAGCGCCTGCTCGGTGTACTGGTGACGGACCTGCGGGCCGGGGATGAAGTACTTGGACTGGGCGGGCCGGTCCGGGCTCAGCGGGAAGCGCACGCCGCAGCCGGGGATCAGCCCGAGCACGTCGTTGGTGCCCAGGCCCGCAGTGATCACCAGCACGTCGGACTCGACCGGCCCGGCCGCGGTCAGCACCCGCCAGGTGTCGCCGACCCGCTCGATGGCGCGGATCTGCGCGCCCTCGGTGACCTGGACCCCGCGGGCGGGCACGGCCGCCGACAGCAGCTCGGTCACCGCCGCGACATCGGCGAACCCGGCGTCGACGTCCAGCCAGCCGCCGTCGGCGCTGAACTGGGGGAACCGCTCGGCGAGCGCGGCGGCCGGCAGCTGCTCCCGGCGCAGCCGCAGATCCTCCAGGACGGCGAAACTGCGCACCGCGTAGCTGTCGGCCACCTGCGGGGTCACGCTGGCCTTGACCAGGTTCAGGCAGCCGCAGTCGACCAGCAGCCGCCGGCCCGCCGCCGCCTGCAGGTCCTGCCACAGCCGCCGGGCCTCGACCGCCAGCCGCGAGTACTCCGGGTCCAGGTAGTCGTTGCGCACCGACCGGGTGAGCGCGAACGAGGCGGTACCCGGGTCACCGACCCTGGTCTTCTCCAGCACGGTCACCGAGTCGGCCAGCGGCGCGGCGTAGTAGGCCGTCATCAGGCCCATGACCCCGCCGCCGATGATGGTGACCCGCCTGCCCTGCGTTCCCGTCACTGCGCGCTCCAGCCCCGCGGGCCGGGGCCCGCCTCGTCCCAAGTTGCGTGCAGTCATGGTAAGCGCCGGTGCTGCGCCATGGCAGGTCAGGCCGCCGCCACGGCTACCGCACGGGACGGGCCTAACCGAAGGGCAGGTGGTGGCCGCTGATCCGCCCGACGATCCCCTGCGGGGTGATGTGCACGCTGTCGATCTTCACGTCGTAGGGCAGCTCGGGGATCTTGACGGTGAAGCTCCGCAGCGAGTCCAGCAGATCGGACGGCACGCCGCTGCTGGAGACCAGGTCCGCCCGGACCTCCTGGCCGTTGGGCCGGGTGATCCGCCAGGTGGCCGAGCCGGAGGCGACCAGCAGGTCCAGGCTCGCCTTGATCTCGTGCGGGCCGGCCGCCGACAACTTCAGGCCGGAGTCGCCGACCAGCGACCCGAGCGGGCCGATCTGCGAGTTCAGCGTCCGGCCCAGCGAGCCGAAGGTGATCAGGACCGAGCCGTTCAGGCGGTCGATGACCCCCTTGGTAAAGCCGCTGGTGAGGTGGATGCCGGTCATGGTGGCGCTGACCCGCGAGATCCGCACCGGGCCCTCGGGGATGTTGGTCGAGCTCAGGTTGATCTGCTGGAAGTCCCGGCTCGCGACCTGGGTCAGGAACGGGAATCCCGCGATCGAGACATCCGGCTTCTTGGGAAATCCGTGCTTCTGGATCTGCGAGGCGATCTCGCCCTGGGCGACGGCCTTGGCGATGAAATCGGCGGCGACAGCCAGGACAAGCACCGCGATCAGGACAATCAGGCCTTTAGTCAGGCAGCCGGCGCGTCTCATCGCGCCCGCCCCGGGCACGGCCGCCGGGCCAAACTGTGGCTCATTGTCCCGATGCTAAGGCATTTGCCGCCGATCCAATGGCTTCCCGGCGGCGCATTCACGGCAGATCCGAGACTCTGATGCCCATCACGTCAGCGGTTCGCTGCAGGGTGGCCAGAATGGACTGGCCCCGGTCGGCGACCGTCAGCTGCCGGGGCTGCCCCCGGGCCGGAATCACGCCGAGCAGCGCGGGCTTGCCGGCCAGCGCCTTGCTGATGCTGACCACCGCGACGCTCCCGTCGAGCCGGGTCGCCTGGTTGGAGTCGGCGACGACGAGCTCCTTGCCGTTCGGGGTGAACGAGATCCCGATCGGCCCGGGCCCGACCTTCACGATGGCGGCCAGCGCGTGCTGCGGGTCGCTGAGCAGCCTGGCGGCCGAGTAGCCGAGGACGGAGTTGCTGTCCCGCGCGGTCACCCAGACGTTGCTGCCGTCGGTGGTGACCCGGGCCGGACTGCAGCCCGCGCCGACCACGTGCTTCACGGAGGTGGCCGGGTTCTTCTCGGCGCCCGGCACGCTGACCACGCTGAGCGTCCCCGGCGCCGGCTCGGGACCGGGCTTGCGCTGGAAGCTGGTGACATACAGCCACCGGTTGTCCGCGGAGAAGGTCACGCCGACCGGCTGCACGCCCAGCGGCACGAAGCCCACGAAGCTGCTCGGCGCGAAGCCGTTCGACAGCGCCTTGGCTAGGTTGAACACGGCCATGTGCGTGGTTTCCTGCAGCGTCACGAAGGCGTACTTGCCGTCCGGGGAGACGACCACGCCGACGCCGCCGGTGCCCCGCGGCGCCTTCAGCTCGCCGACCACCGGGTTGGCCGCGCCCTGCTCGGCCTGGGCCACGTCGATGACCACCGCGCCGGGCCCGCCGGCGGCCAGCAGGTAGCGGCCGTCCCTGGTCAGCGCCATGCCCTTGTTCGCGTTCGGCACCGAGTACGTCCGCACCATGCTCGGCGCCGTGCCGTTCCCGTTGTTGCGCAGCACGGCAATGCCGTCGTTGATCGTGATGAACGTGTAGGCGTGATCCCGGCTCTCCCGCACGGCGAACGGGTTGCCGCCGACGGTGGTGGTGTCGGTCCGCACCTTGGTGAGCTCGCTGGCCTGCGCATTGGCGGTGGTGCAGCCGGGGACCTTCATGCCCGCGGCGGCGCCGGTCCCGCCGGCGCCGCCGCCGCCGGCGTTGCTGCCGACCAGCGCGTAGGCCGCGCCGCCGCCGCCCACGACGACCACCACCGCGGCCGCGATGAGTGCCACCTTGGAGCGCCACCACGGCTGCCGGTACCCGCCCGCGTCCTCGCCGCCGCCGTACCCGCCGCCCGGTCCGTCGCCGCCGGGACCGCCAGGACCGGCCCGGCCGGGCCGGCTCGAGCGCCGGCCGCCCGGCACGCTGACCGCCTCGGTCGGCGGCCCGGCACCGGGTCCCGGAACTGCCTCGCTGCCTGCGGCGGCCGTCGCGGCCGCATCGCCGGAGCCGCTCGCGTCGCCCTGACCTGCACCGGCCGCGCCAGCAGCGGCAGCACCGCCCGCCGCCCCTGC
>DASUBV010000212.1:0-5426 GCA_035763085.1 Streptosporangiaceae bacterium
GACATGCTGCGCGGGTTCGCGCTGCTGGCCCGGACGGCGGGCCTGCTCGGTCACCTGGCCGAGGAGATGCGCAACCCGGCGGGCCAGGAGATCTACCGGCAGGCCGACGAGTCGGTCCGCTATCAGCCGCCCAGCTCCTGACACCAGGTTCCTGACACCCGGGAGCCCGCCCCCGCCGGCCGCCTGCCGCCCGGCCGGCACCGCCATCTGGCGGGGGCGGCGCAGCGCGCCGTCCGGCGGGGCCGCGGGCGGCGCCGCAGCACTGCGTCCCGCCACGATTTCCCAACACTTCTTTCCAAAGAAGTGTTTCCAAAGTCCTGTTTCGAAAGATATCTTTGGATGCATGCCTGACGCACCACGCCAGCGGTCGGTGAAGCGGCTGACCGATCCGCGGGCCCTGCGGGCCCTGGCCCACCCGACCCGGCTCTCGCTGGTCGGCCTGCTGCGGCTGGAGGGCCCGATGACCGCCACCAGAGCGGGCGAGCTGCTGGGCGAGAGCTCGGCCAGCGCCTCCTTCCACTTGCGCCAGCTCGCCAAGTACGGCCTGGTCGAGGAGGCGGGCGGCGGGACCGGCCGGGAGCGGCCGTGGAAGGCCACGACGCAGTTCACCGCGTGGCCGGAAGTCGCCGAGGACCCGGACCTGGACGCGGCACGGGACCAGCTCACCGCGGTGATCGCCAACCGGTACTTCGAGTTCCTGCTGAGCTGGCTGGAGACCCGGCACCTGGAGCCGCCCGAGTGGCAGCAGGCCAGCGTGTTCGGCGACACCATGCTCTACCTGACGCCCGGCGAGCTGGCCGAGCTGGCCGAGGCCGAGCGGAACCTGGTCGACCGGTATTTCGGCCGCACGGAGCATCCGGAGCTGCGGCCGCCCGGCGCGCGCCGGATCACCTGGCTGCACCTGGCCTTCCCCGGCGACCTCAGCGGCGTCCTGCCGCCGGCCGGCGGCAGTGGTGACGCTGGCGGGGCAGGCACCAGCAGCGGGGATGCCGGGCAGTGACGGCGGAGCAGGCGGCAGGCCAGCTGGACGGGCAGGCGGCTGATCAGGTAGCTGAGCGCGCAGCTGGCCCGGCGGGCCCGCCGGGGACGCCGCAGACGGCGAGGCCGGGCGGGCGGCTGGCCCGGCGGGTGCCGCCACTGCTGCGGGACGGGCCGTTCCGGCGCTACTGGAGCGCCCAGACGATCTCCATGTTCGGTGACCAGATCAGCTTTATCGCCATGCCGCTGGCCGCGGTCCTGGTCCTGCATGCCGGCCCGGCCGACATGGGGTACCTGAGCGCGCTGGAGTGGCTGCCGAGCCTGCTGTTCGCACTGCCGGCCGGCGCGCTGGTCGACCGGCACGGGCACCGCCGGGCCACGATGATCGGCACCGACCTGGGCCGGTTCCTGCTCCTGGGCAGCGTGCCGGCCTGCTACGCCTTCGGCGTGCTCACGCTGGCGCAGTTGTTCGTGGTGGCCTTCTGCGCGGGCACGCTGAGCATCATCTTTGCCGTGTCGGACGGGACGCTGTTCGTGTCGCTGGTGCCTGATGACCAGTACGTCGAGGGCAACTCGCTGGTGTACGCCAGCCGGGCGCTGTCGTTCGTCGGCGGCCCGAGCCTGGGCGGCCTGCTGGTCCAGGCGCTCTCCGCGCCGCTGGCCATCGGCGCGGATGCGCTGTCGTTCCTCGGCTCCGCCGCTCAGCTGGCCCGGATCCGGCCGGCCGAGCCGCCCACCGACCCCGGCGGGCGCGGCGCGATCACCGCCGGGGCCCGGTTCATCCGCGGCAACGGGATCGTCCGCGCCTCGCTGCTGGCGGCGGCCACGATCAACTTCTTCAACTTCATGTTCTTCGCGCTGTTCGTCTTGTACGCAACGCGGGTCCTGCACGTGCGGGCCGGCGTGCTGGGCCTGGTGCTCGGTGCCGGGGCGGTCGGCGGCGTGCTCGGCTCGGCGGTCACCAGGCGGCTGGCCGATGCCATCGGCGTGGGCTGGGCCTATATCGCCGGCTGCATCCTGTTCACCGCGCCGCTGCTCCTGGTGCCGCTGGCCGGCGGCCCGCGGCCGCTGGTGCTCGCGCTGCTGTTCCTGTCCGAGTTCGGGTCCGGCTTCGGGGTGATGGTGCTCGACATCAGCATCGGGGCGATCTTCGCCGCGGTCATCCCCGATCAGCTCCGCTCCCGGGTGACCGGGGCGTTCCAGGCGGTGAACTACGGCACCCGGCCGATCGGCGGGCTCGCGGGCGGCGCGCTGGGCTCGCTGATCGGCCTGCGGCCGACGCTGTGGATCGCCACGGCCGGCGCACTGGCCGGGTTCCTGCTCGCGCTGCCGTCGCCGCTGCCGCGGTTCCGCATGCCCGCCGGGAGCGGGGCTGCGCAACCGCGGCCAGCGGCGGCCGGGACGGAGCCCGGCTAAATCCGGAAGAACAGGTTCAGGAAGCGATCGGCCAGGTCCTCGTCGCCGCGCACGGTGCCGCCGTTGATCCGGCCGAAGGTGGTCAGCACCAGGCTGCCGGCGTCGAAGTCGATCACCGCGGGCAGGTCGTCGACGCTGCCGGGCTCGTAGGTCATGCCGTCACTGCCGACCGAGACCCGGTAGGCACCGGCGTTGCGGCCGCTGACGGTGATGCCGATGGTGAACGGGGACAGGTCGGCGTCCGGCTTGATGGTGGACTGCCAGATGATGAACATGAACGGGACCAGCAGGTCGGCGGCATCGCCGGAGATGCCGTGCGCCTGGCCGGTGCCCTGCTTGATGTCCCAGGTGTGCACGCCGTAGTCCATCAGCTGGCCGGCGGCGTAGATGAAGGCCGGGACGCTGCCCATGTAGAAGTGCGGCACGAGCAGGCCGCCCCACTCCTCCTCGGTCAGCGGCTCCAGGATGCCCATCATCTTGTCCAGGTCCGCGCGGGCCCGGATCAGCATCTCCTGCTGGGACAGGTCACGGAAGCCCTGCGCGGTCGCGCCGGCCCGCTCGTGCATGCCGGCCAGCCCGTACGCGGCGGGCGCCTCGGCGCCGCCGCGGGCGATCTCGAACGAGGTGAAGTACCCCTCGGTGGTGTCCACCAGGTGGCCGATGACGTCCTTGACCCGCCAGCTCTCGCAGGCCGTGGGGGCATCCCAGGCGCCCGGCCGGCCCGCCAGCTCGAACATCCGGCCGGCTTCGGCGCGCACGACCCGCAGGATCGTGTCCTTGCCCGCGTAGGTCATGGCGTTCCACTCGTCGCTCACGTCACACCTCTCCCATTAGCTTCCGCTTGACCGGTCTCCCCAGTGCAACGGCTGCGCCGGGCCGCCAGTTCGGCCGCGCAGGCAGGAAGGAGCCGCTAGCCGGGCTCTTCTAGGAAGCCCAGCGCACGGGAGAGGAGCTTGTCAATGGAGCAGGGCTGGCTGCGAGCGGATTAGCCGGCCGCCATGCTGAGCCGGGTCAGCGCGGCGCCGTACCGGATGGCGACGAGCTGGCCGATCGCGGGGTGCGCGCCTAGCGGGGCTGCACACGGCGCGCCGATCGCGTTGCTCACCGTGTCCAGGTCACGCTGCGCAGTTTCCGGGCCGATCACGCAGGGCGCGATGATCGGCCGGGCAGCGCCGGCCTCGCGAAGCCGGGCCAGCGCTGCGTCAATGCCGGCCGGGTCGTCGATCGAGGCATGCGCCGTCGGCAGGGTGAGCCGCGAGGCCAGCAGGACCGCGGCCACGCCGGCCGACTGCACCGACTCCTCGCCCCGGTCAGCAAGCACCAGCACGCCGAAGTTCGAGTGGGAGATCGACAGGCCGCGCGACCGCGTCTCGCGGGCCAGCCCGGCCTCGGCCAGCCGTGCGTGCAGCGCCTCGGCGATCAGCGGGTGCGGGCCCAGGTGCGCGCCCAGCATGACATCCCCGCTGGTGCCGTCCACCGCCCGGCCGAAGGCCATGTCCAGGACCGGGTGCGGGCCCGCCAGCAGCGGCACCAGCACGCCGTTCAGCGGCCGGTCGCCGGTCGGCGGCGCGTCGAAGGCCAGGTTCTCCGCCAGCCCGTGCGCGTCACCGTCCGCGAAGCCCACCCGGATCTCCACGCCCGGGCACGAGGACTCCGTGACGGCCGCGATCTCCTCGACAGCCGCAACGTGCTGCCCGGCCGCGCTGCCCGGCACGGCGATGATCAGCGCCGGGGCATCGGAGGCCACACTGAGCCGGTGCGGGCTGCGGTGCCGGCCAGCCGGGCGGCTGCGGCCGGTGCGCCGGGGCAGCAGCGACCCGCCGTTCTGCGGCGGTCCGCCGGGCCCGCCGCGCTGCGGCAGGGCATCGCCGCCGCGCTGCGGCAGGCCGTTACCGCCACCGCGCTGCGGAAGCGGCTCGCCGCGCTGCGGGAGGGAGTCGCCGCGCTGCGAGAGGGAGTCGAGGCGCTGCGGGAGGGAGTCGGGGCGCTGCGGGAGCGGCTCACCGCGGGGCGGCAGCGGCGGCAGGGCATCCCCTGGCGGGAGCGGCTGGCCCCGCTGAGGCAGCGACTCGTGACCGACGGGTGCCGCGCCGCGCTGCGGCCGCTCGAACAGGCTCGCCCCGCCGGCTCCCGGACCGGGATCGCCGAACGTCGGGGGCTTCTGCCGGGGCAGCGACGCCTCATCTGCCGTCGGGTCCTGCCGGGGCAGCGGGTCCGCTTCCGGGCTCTGGTCAGTCACGCTGACGTATCGTAATCGCTGGTGGCAAAAGCTTGTCGGCCTTCTGGGATGTTCGCACCATAGATCCTCCAGTTTGCCATTTCGAACTACTCGGCCGGCAGCATGCTCCGGTACACGGCCACCAGCGCACTCTTCTGCTCGGCGCTGAGCCGTTCCTCGGCCGCGATGGCGTCCTCCACGCTGACAGCCCGCGACTCGCCGGCATCGCCGCCGGCGTGGTCGTGGCGGAACAGCCCCGCCTGCGCGAGCAGCGTCTCGGCGGACACGTTCAGGGCATCGGAGATCAGCCGGATCACCCGGACCGACGGCTGATGCAGGCCGCGCTCGATCTGGCTCAGGTACGGATTGGACAGCCGGGTCCGCTCCGCGAGCTGGCGCAGCGACAGGTTCGCTAGCTTGCGCTTGCTGCGGATGAAGGCGCCGAGGGCCTCCATCTGGCCATCGTGGGGTTGTTCAGCGGTCATGGTGTCCTCACGACGGTCCGGCCGGCGCTCCGTGATGACCAGCCGCGGCCGGCCGGGCTGGCCGGCTCGCCGCGCGCCGGCCTGCCGCGTGCCGGTCAGTCACGTGCCGGTCAGTCACGTGCGGCCAGGCTACTTGGTGCCGGTGCTGTCCTGGTCCGTGCCGGTCGTCCCGGCGTCCTTGCCCGGGCCTGCCTTGCGGGTGCTGGTCCGGCCGGCGCTCGTCTTCCCGCTCTTGGCGGGGCTCGCCTTGGCGGCGCTCGCCCGGGTGGTGCTGGTCTTGCTCGGGCCGGCCTTGCTGGCGCGCGGCTTGGCGGTTCCGGTCTTGGCGG
>DASUBV010000213.1:0-15350 GCA_035763085.1 Streptosporangiaceae bacterium
GGCTCGCCGCGCCGGACGTGGCCTGGCTGCACGCCCTGGTCTCGGACTGGCAGCTCCTGGCTGACCTGTCGTTCGCCGACCTGACCCTGTGGGCCGAGCTCCCCGGTGGCGGCTGGCTGGCGCTGGCGCAGATGCGGCCCACGACCGGCCCGACCGCCTTTCCCGACGACATCGTCGGCGCGGCCCGGCCCGCGGGTGACCGGCCGTTCCTGGACGCGGCCAAGAACGACCGGCGGATCTGCCGGGAGGGCGACCCGGAGTGGACCCGCGGCGTCCCGGTCCGGCACGAGACCATCCCGGTGGTGGCCCATGACCGGGTCATCGCGGTCATCGAGCGGTCCACCAACCTCAGCTCGGCGCGCACCCCGAGCCGCCTGGACATCGCCTACCTCAAGGCGGCCGACGACCTGGCGCAGATGGTCGCGACGGGGCTGTTCCCGTGTCCCGGCGAGGAGCCGGCGCTGGTCCGGTCCCCGCGCGTCGGTGACGGCCTGCTGCGCCTGAACCGGTCGGGCAAGGTGACCTATGCCAGCCCGAATGCGCTGTCGGCCTACCGCCGCCTCGGGCTGACCGCCGACCTGGCGGGCAAGGAACTGGGCCCGCTGACCGCGCGGCTGTGCGGGCCCGCGGGCCAGCCGCACGATGAGTCGCTGATGCTGACCGCCAGCGGCAAGGCGCACATGGAGACCGAGATCGAGGCAAACGGCTCGGTGGTCCAGCTGCGGACCATCCCGCTAGTGGTCCACGGCGGCCGGTCCGGGGCGCTGATCCTGCTGCGGGACGTGACCGAGCTGCGCAACCGCGAGCGCGAGCTGCTGACCAAGGACGCCACGATCCGGGAGATCCACCACCGGGTCAAGAACAACCTGCAGACGGTGGCCGCGCTGCTGCGGCTCCAGGCGCGGCGGCTGACCGCCCCCGAGGCGCGTGCCGCGCTGGGGGAGGCGGTGCGCCGGGTGGGCTCGATCGCAATCGTGCACGAGACGCTGTCCCACGCGCCCGAGGAGGTCGTGGACTTCGACGACATCGCCGGGCGGGTGGCGATGATGGCCGGCGAGGTGTCGGCGCCGGAGGCGCGGGTCACGCCCCGGCTGAGCGGGTCATTCGGGATGCTGCCGGCGGCCATCGCCACGCCGCTGGCCCTGGTGCTCACCGAGCTGCTGCAGAACGCGCTGCAGCACGGGCTGGCCAGGCCCGCGTCTGAGGTGCTGGAAGAGGGGACCGCCCGGCCGGCCGCCCTGGCCCGGCCGGGGTCGGCCGGGATGCTGCTGGTGACTGCCCGCCGCGCGGACAGCAGGCTCACGGTGACGGTGGCCGATAACGGCGCCGGCCTGCCCGCGGGGTTCGACCTGGACAAGACCACCAGCCTGGGACTGCAGATCGTCCGCACGCTGGTGGTCGCCGAGCTCGGCGGCAAGCTCGAGATCGGCCCGCACGAGGGCGGCGGCACGCTGGTCCTGGTCGAGCTGCCGGTCGAGCAGGTCACCGCCGATCCGGGCTGACCGGCGGGCCGCCGCGCCGCCCCGGCCAGCCCGCAGCTGCGGTCAGGCGCAGCTGCGCCAGCCGCGGTGGCGGTCAGGCGTGCGCGCGAGCCCGGACGCGGGTGCCGCGGCGCTTGAGAGCACGGCGCTCGTCCTCGCTCAGGCCGCCCCAGACGCCGGCGTCCTGGCCGCTTTCCAGCGCCCACTGCAGGCAGGATTCGACGACCGGGCAGCGCCTGCACACTTGCTTGGCTTCCTCGATCTGGAGCAGCGCAGGACCGGTGTTGCCAATAGGGAAGAACAGCTCCGGGTCTTCATCACGGCACAGGGCGTGGTGACGCCAGTCCATGAGGTCCACTCCTCCTTGAGCGCGGTGTCGGAACCCGCCGCCTCGTCTCGCTTGTGAATGATTTCACGAGCTATGTTATATGTCGGGAATGTACCGATTTTCCCGATCTTGTTACTCCGCGATTCGCGGAGCTCTTACCCCGTCTGGCTCGCAGGCGAGGCGGCCAGCCTGAGTCCCGCTGACCACCGGCCGCCCGGCTTCGGGCGCGCTATCGCACCGTTCGCCAGGAGCGTTACAACTTTCTCAAGCTGAACGATCAACCGCAAGAGGCTTGAGCAAAGGTTCGACCGGATTTCGGTGTCAGATGAGTCACATTGCCGGCATCGCCTGCGTGACCAGCTTGGCGGCAGGCGCGGCCAATGCCGATGTACCCACGTGGCTCACCCGCTATGCGGGGGATTGCCGGTAGGCGAGGGATCTTCGGTTCGCGCCTTACATCACCACGCGCAGCGCGTCGGGCACCGCCTGGAACCGGACTTCCTCCCGCTCGCCAACGTACTCGCCGTCGATCTGGAACGCGACCGGCCGCTCGGTGCGCAAGGTCAGCGCGGCCAGGTCGTGCCGGGCGACGACGCCGCGCCCGCGCGGCGGCTCGGCGCGCCCGGACAGCATCTGCCGCAGCGTCCGCGCGGTGGCCACCGTGCTGAGACTGCGCAGGCCGAAGACATCGAGCCCCAGGTCAAAGCTGGCCTGCGGATTGGTGGCGACGGGCCGGCGGCCGAGATAGGTCCACGGGCTGGTATTGGACACCGTGCACCAGTACATCGGGCCCTCTGGCTCCTGGCCGCCCGCCTCCAGGGTCACCGCCGGGTGCCGGCGGTCGGTCAGCCGGTAGAACTGCCGGGTGGCCATCCGCAGGTAGAGCGCCGGGGTGACCGAGCGGCCGTGCGCCCGGCGGCCCTCGACAGCACGGACCACCTCGGCGTCGATGCCGAGCCCGGAGTTGATGGTGAAGTACCGGTCACCGGCCAGGCCCAGCCCGATGCTGCGGCTGCGCCCTCCGGTCAGGGCCGCCAGGACCTGCCCGGTGGCGTCGACCGGGTCGGCGGGCAGGCCCAGGGCGCGGACGAAGACGTTCGCGCTGCCGCCGGGCAGGGGAGCCAGTGCGGGCGGGGCAGCCGCTGTGCGGCCCGCAGGACGACGCAGTAGCCCGTTGACTGCCTCGTTGACCGTCCCGTCCCCGCCCAGGGCCAGCACCAGGCCCACGCCCTCTGAAGCAGCGGCAGCGGCCAGCGCGGTGCCGTGTCCCCGGTAGCGTGTCTCCACGGTCTCAAGCTCGACGGCGGACGCCAGGGCACGGGCGATGACATCCCGGCGCAGCCGGGTCGTGGAGGTGGCGTGTGGGTTCACGATCAAGAGCGCGCGCACGGGCCAAGGCTAGCGAGGAAGCTGCTGGCCCCGGCCAGATCCGGGCCCGGGCCGGCGATGCAAGCCCGGCCGCCCTGGCGGGCACGGCGGCGGCCAGCCCGGCCGGCCAGCACCGCCCGCTGACCCTCACCGCGGCGGTCATCATCGAGGCGCTGGAGGCATGCCTGGTCCTGGCGGCAGCCATCTGGGCCGGCGTCGACACCGGCGCGGGGCAGTCCTACCAGCTGTCCAGCGGGATCGCGATCACCGTGATCGGCGTCGCGACCGCGGCCGGGCTGGTCACGGTCGCGGCCGGGCTGCGCCAGGGCCGCCGCTGGACCAGGACGCCGGCCCTGCTGACCCAGCTGTTCACCGGCGTGGTCGGCAGCTACCTGCTGCAGGGCGGCCGCTACGCCTGGGGCATCCCGGCCGTGCTGCTGGGCGTCACCGGGGTGGTAGTGCTGCTGTCGCCGCCGAGCACCAAGGTACTGACCGCGGGGATGCCGCAGCCGGGCGACCGGCACCGCCGGCCGTAACTCCTCAGGTCCCGCGGGAGCGCCCGGCCAGTGCCCGGAGCTGCCCTGGTCAGGTCCTAGTCGTCGGTGGTCAGGCCCTCGCGCAGCTGGGCGAGCGTCTTGGCCAGCAGCCGCGAGACGTGCATCTGGGAGATGCCGAGCTCGGTGGCGATCTGGGACTGGGTCATGTTCCCGAAGAACCGCAGCAGCAAGATCCGCTTCTCGCGCGGCGGCAGGCGCTCCAGCAGCGGCTTCAGGGATTCCCGGTACTCCACGCCCTCCAGGGCGTCATCGACCATGCCCAGCGACTCGGCGACGGCCGGGGCGTCCTCGTCGCCGGAGTCCGGGGCGTCCAGGGACACCGTCGAGTAGGCGTTGGCCGACTCCAGGCCCTCCAGGACGTCTTCCTCGCTCATCTGCAGGTGCGCGGCAAGCTCGGCGACGGTAGGCGCGCGGCCGAGCCGCTGGGCCAGGTCGCCGATGGCCTTGGTCAGCGCGAGCTTGAGCTCCTGCAGGCGGCGGGGCACGCGGACAGCCCAGCCCTTGTCGCGGAAATGCCGCTTGATCTCGCCGACAATGGTCGGCGTCGCGTAGGTCGAGAACTCCACGCCGCGGTCCAGGTCGAACCGGTCAATCGACTTGATCAGGCCGATCGTGGCGACCTGAGTCAGGTCGTCCAGCCACTCGCCGCGGTTGCGGAACCGGCGGGCCAGGTATTCCACCAGCGGCAGGTGAAGTTCCACCAGCTCACCGCGGATGCGCAGCCGCTCCTCGTCGTCGGGCGGCAGCTCGGCGAGCCGCTCGAACAGCTCCCGCGCATGGCTGCGCTCCCTGGTCCCGTGCTGAATGCGGGGAGAGTCGGGGCTCCGGCTGTCGAGATCAGGATTATCAAGACCGGAATTATCGAGGTCGGCCCGGCTGAGGTCGGTGCTCTCCAGGCCGGCACTGTCCAGGCCGGCACTGCCGAGATCGGCACTGTCCAGATCGGCACCGTCCACGTCAGCGCCGTCGAGGCCGGCCCGGTCCAGCTCGGCGGCGTCCAGCGGCCCCGCGCCCGCCAGTTCCGCGCCCTCCCGACCGGAGCTGTCGAGGCCGGACCCGCGGCGAGCGGCGCCGTCCGGGTCGTCAGCTGCCGCCAGGCCTTCCGGCATCGCGGCTGCCATGGCGTCGAACTCCTCGGTCAAAGCGATCTCTGTCTCCCCCGTCACGCTGACCCCGATGCCCGGCGGCTCTTGCGCATCACGATCGTCAGCTGGTCGCCTGGCCCCGCATAGGCGTCCACGCTGCCGGCCAGTGCGGTCAGCACGGTCCAGGCGAAGGTATCGCTGGCCGGCGGCTGCGGCGTCAGGCTCGGCACCGACACCGAGATCGTCATCATGTCTGATCCGAGCGCGAAACTGCACTCCAGGGCGCTGCCGGGAATGGCCTGATGGAGCAGCATCGCGCAGGCCTCGTCGACCGCGATCCGCAGGTCCTCGATCTCGTCCAGCGTGAAGTCGAGGCGCGCGGCCAGCCCGGCCGTAGCCGTGCGGAGCACCGACAGGTAGGCCCCCTCGGCGGGCATGCGCACGGTCACCTGGTCCTGGGTGCCGTCGCGGTCCGCCGCTGCCATCGCCGCTGCCGTGGTCGTCTTCTCGGTCACTTCAGCCCTCCTGCGCCACCGGACACGATGCCTGCGGGGCGCAGGTGCCGGCTCCTGACTGCAACCTACAGTGACGAGCTGACTGCATCCGACGCGGCACGCGGTGAATGCGTGAACAGCCGCGCCGTCCCCCGGTGGCTAGCCGTCCCGGCCCCGGACCGTCCGCCGGGCCGCCTGGGCTGGCCAGGCGGCCGGGACGGACCGCTGGAACCGGTCAGGCCTGCTTGGTCTCCCAGAAGATCTTGCTGATCTCCTCGATCTTGCCCAGCAGCTCATCGGCCTTGGCCGGGTCAGTGCTGCCCTTGGTGCCCCCGGCGCCCGCCAGCTTGGTCGCCTCATTGAACAGCTGGTTAAGCTGCGGGTACTTCTCGAAGTGCGGCGGCTTGAAGTAGTCGGTCCACAGCACCCAGAGGTGGTGCTTGACCAGGTCAGAGCGCTCTTCCTTAATGCCGATCGCACGGGCGCGGAACTCGGGGTCGGTGTTGGCCTGGTACTTCTCGCAGATGGCCTTCACCGACTCGGCCTCGATCCGAGCCTGAGCGGGGTCATACACACCGCAAGGGAGGTCACAGTGAGCATGCGCCGTCGTGCGCGGCTCAAGGAGACGTGCGAGCAACCTCATTGATCTCCTTCTCTCATGTCCGATCATTGATCCGGCGATTCTGACAGTACAGCTTCGCTGAAGACTGCCCATCGGGGAGGGATGCATGCGCTGGCCGCTGTGGCGGATCGCGGTCGCCGAGCGTTCGATGGAGCCGGCCCTGCGGCCCGGCGACTGGCTGCTGGCCTGGCGCGGCCTGCCGCGGCGAGCGAGCCGGCCGCCGCGGATCCGGCCTGGCCAGGTGGTCGTCGCCTGGCATCCGGCCCGGCCGGGGTTCCTGCTGGTCAAGCGCGCGGCCCGGCGTCAGGACGGCGGCTGGTGGCTGGAGTCGGATAACCGCGCCGCCGGCGCGGTGGACAGTTTCTCCTTCGGAGCGGTCCCGGACCGGCTCATCGCGGGCCGGGTGCTGCTGCGCTACCGGCGCGCCCGGCCGGCCGCCTCGCAGCCTCCCCGGGCTTAGCCACGGGCGTCATGCCCGGCGACACCAGGCTTGCGGGCGCCAGGCTCGCGGACGCGAAAGCGCCCGGCCCCGGGGTGACCGGGACCGGGCGCTGCCGAGATGACCCGGAGCGTCAGTCGCGCTCGCCCGGCTCCTCGCCGGACTGCACCGCGACGAGCCGCTGCATCTCCTCCTTGGGCAGCCGGACGGCCTGCGCCCAGTAGTAGATCGCCAGGCTGAAGACGGCCACGATCACCATGTCCCACCAGAACGGGATGTTGCCGGTGTTCACCGGGGCCTTCACGGCGCCGCCGCTGAACTGGCCCTGCCAGGAGATGATGCCCATGCCGATCAGGTAGACCGGCAGCCACTGCGCTGACTTCCAGTCCAGCGGCGGGCGGTGGTTGTCGAAGGCCATGCAGACGCCGATGATGATGTAGCCGATCACCAGCACGACGCCCAGCTTCCAGATCACCTCAAGGCCGGACCAGTAGATGATCAGGTTGGCGATGATGAAGGCGATCGGCGACAGCACGGCCGCGGCCGGCGCGCGGTAGGGCCGTACGGCCTCCGGGACCTGCCGGCGGAACGCGCCCAGGGACAGCGGCGCGCCGGCGTACATCAGCACGCTCGCCGAGGTGACCAGGCCGACCAGGCTCTTCCAGCTGGGGAACGGCAGCAGGAACACCAGGCCGAACAGGAACGAGAAGATCAGGCTGACCCACGGCACGCCGTTCTTGTCGGTCTTGGCGAAGATCTGCGGGTAGTACCGGTTGCGGGCCAGGCCGTAGCCGACGCGCGAGGTCGAGGTCTGGTAGATCAGGCCCGTACCTGCGGGGGAGATGACGGCGTCGATGCGCAGCAGGGTCGCCAGCCAGCCGAGGCCGACCGCGCCGGCCAGGAAGGCCAGCGGCCCGTTGTTCAGGCCCGTGCTGTTGCTCAGGCCGGCCCAGCCGTGGGCCAGGTCGTTCGGCCGCAGCGCGCCGATGAAGACCACCTGGAGCAGGACGTAGATGGCGGTGGCGATCAGGATCGCGATGATGATCGCGCGCGGCAGGTTCCGCTGCGGGTCCTTGATCTCGCCGGCCAGCTGGTCGGCCTGCTCGAAGCCGAGGAAGGCGAACACGATGCCCGCCGCCGGGATGGCCGCGAACAGTGACTTCACCCCGTACGGCATGAAGCCGCCGTGCGAGCCGAAGTTGCTGCCGTGGAACTGGGTGAACAGCACGATGATGGCCAGCACCGGGATGGCGACTTTCCACCAGGTGACAGCGGCGTTGACCTTGTTGAACATCCGCATGGCCAGGAAGTTCACGGCGGTGAAGATGATCAGCAGCCCGATGGTGAGCAGAAAGCCGCGCCCCGTCGTGACATCCTTTGCCGGGTCAAAGACGCCAGGCCACCAGTAGTTGGCGTACTGCATCACCGCGAAGCACTCGATCGGCGCGACGGTGATCGCCTGGACCCAGGAGAAGAAGCCGAACGAGATGCCGGCGACGCTGCCGAAGGCGAAGTGCGGGAATCTCGCGGTGCCTCCGGCCACCGGGTACATGCCGCCGAGCTCGGCGTGGACGAGCGCCAGGATGATGACGGCGATGCCGGCGATTATCCAGCCGACAAGGGCTGCTGAGCCGACCGCCGCAGCCGCATAGAACGAGCCGAACAGCCAGCCAGAACCGATGAGCGACGTCTCGGACGACCAGATGGCCCCGATCAGCCCCATCTCTCGCTTGAGGCCGACATCTGCCGGCTTGGTAGGTGTGGCTACCGCCTCACTTGCCATGATCGAACCTTCTTCCGGGTCCGCATACGTGGGCCATACGGCCGTTGAGTAGGGCTCATGGTAATGATCCACTCGTGTGATGAGAAGAAGTCAGTTGGCGTCATTTCGATAACGCGGATCACTGGCCGGGCTTTGCGGGATCAACGTCCCGACATCCGCTGCGCAAGGCTTAGTCGCAGGTCAGGGGATTGGAGCCCGCTCCCGCTACTTCCGCGCGATTACAGTCTGCGGCCTGCGGTTCCGTAACTAGCAGATAACGACGCCGGAAAGCGCGGGATTCTCAGCCGGCCGCAGTGGCGGCGCGGCCGTGACTGCCGGGATCGGCCTGTGCACGAATAGTGGTGACATTGCCGCGGGCCGCGCCATGCTCGGCGCAGTACCGCCGGGACCGGTTCGGGCTGGAGTCGATAAAAACGCGCTGGCAGGATGCGATCGAGCAGACGCCCAGCCGGTCGAACCCGTACAGCGAGACGATCAGCGTCAGGCCGATGACCGCGCCGGCCGCGTACCGGTCGGCGGCCGAGCCGGCCTCGGCCAGGTGGACGTGCCAGTGCTGGTCGTCGGAGCTGACCAGCTCGGGCTGGATCGGGCAGCGCACCAGGACGGCGTTGAGCCGGCGGGCGGCCTCCCGGCCGCGCCCGGTCGCGGCCGCGGTGAAGACGGCGGCCAGCTCAGCCCGCAGCGCCCGCAGTGCGTCCAGGTCGAAGGGCGTCACCGCGCGCGCGAGATAGGAGTGGTCGGACACGAGCACGCCGAACGCACTGGTGTCGCCGAGCGGATCGGGATCGTCGCCGGGCTGGAAGGCCGTATTCACGAGGCGGACCGCGAGCTCGGCATAGGACGTGAGGTTCACTCCGGTCCTTAGCTGCCGGGGGAGTTCAGATGACCGCTTCCCGGCACCGATTATCGCACAGCGGGCCGCCCCGGCACTGGCGTTCGGCCGGGCCGGGCCGGCCGGATGGGCGGCCGGCGCGCTAGGGTCCAGATCATGTTCGCTGTCACTGCTGCACGCCTGGACGCCAGCGACCCGCTGTCCGGGCTGGAACTCGGCGAGCACGCCGAGCCGGCGCCGCCGGAGGGCTGGACCACCGTCACGGTGAAGGCGGCCGCGCTCAATCACCATGATGTCTGGTCGCTGCGCGGCGTCGGCCTGCCTGCTGACCGGCTCCCGATGATCCTGGGCTGTGACGCGGCCGGCGTCGACGCCGATGGCACCGAGGTGGTCGTGCATGCCGTGATCGGCGATCCGGCCGGCACCGGTGACGAGACGCTCGACCCCCGCCGGTCGCTGCTGTCGGAGCGGTATGACGGCACGTTCGCCGAGCGGGTGTCCGTCCCGCGCCGCAACCTGGTGCCCAAGCCCGCCGCACTGACCTTCGAGCAGGCGGCCTGCCTGCCCACTGCGTACCTGACCGCCTACCGGATGCTGTTCGACCGGGCCGGGCTGCAGCCTGGCGCGACCGTGCTGGTCCAGGGGGCCGGCGGCGGAGTGGCCACCGCGCTGATCCTGCTGGGCCGCGCCGCCGGGTTCCGGGTCTGGGTGACCAGCCGGGCCGAGGCCAGGCGGGCCAGGGCAATCGAGCTGGGCGCCGACCGGGCCTTCGAGCCGGGCGCCCGGCTGCCGGAGCGTGTCGATGCGGTGATGGAGACCGTCGGCGAGGCCACCTGGGCGCACTCGCTGCGTGCCCTGCGGCCCGGCGGCACCATCGTGGTCTCGGGCGCGACCAGCGGCCAGCTGCCGCCGGCCGAGCTGAGCCGGGTCTTCTTCCTGCAGCTGTCGGTCGTCGGCTCGACGATGGGCAGCCGCGATCAGCTCGCCCGGCTGCTCACCTTCCTCGAGCAGACCGGCACCCGCCCGGTCATCGACCGGGTCCTTCCGCTGGCCCAGGCCAAGGACGGATTCGCCGCCATGATCGACGGCGAGGTGTTCGGGAAGATCGTGTTCACGCCCTAGCGCGGCGCCGTCAGCGGGTACGCCGCCGGCGCGTGCGGTGGCGGCGTACCCGCGCTCCGCCTGGCCGGCCCGGCCTGCCTGCCCAGCCGGGCGGGCCTGGCCTGGCTGGGTGAGAAGTCTGCTGTTCGCCGGCTCGCTCGTGACCTGCTGGCCGCTCGCCGGCCTGGCCAGCAGCGTGGTCGTGGCTACCGGTCCGCGCCCGGCGCGCTGCCGGCCGGGCCGTCGCTGGCTTCACCGTGGCCGGCGTCGTCGTCGCCGGCCGGCTCGGCGTCGTGGCCGGCCGGCTCGGCGTCGCTGGCCGCCGCCTCACTGTCCGCGGCCTCGCTCTCGCCCTTGTCGCGGTCGCGCGGGGTGGCGAAGACCTCGTCGCGGATGCGCGCCATGGTGTCCGCCAGGATGTCGCGCAGGTCACCGAGCGCACCCTCGCCGATGTCTCCGGCGTGCCCGGCAGCCGAGCTGAGGTCGCGGGCGAAGTCGGAGGCCATCCGTTCCAGGCCGCCGGGCATCCCGCCCCAGTCCTGCCAGCGGCCCCAGCCCGGCCCGCCCGGACGCCGGTCGCCGCGTGCCTGCCAGGATGCCGCGCGGTCCGCCCAGCTGCCCCAGTCCTGGCGAGCACCGCCCGGGCGCCCGCCGCCCGCCCGGCCCCGGCCCTGCTGGCTGCCGCGGCGCTGGGACCGGAAGGAATCGCGGATGTCCTCGCGCGCCTGCCGCGCCTCCTCGCGGATCCGGCGGGCGTCCTCGGAGCGTCGCCGGCCTGAGCCCGCCCCGTGCTCGGCCGCCCCGTGCTCGGCCGCCTCGTGCCCGGCCGTCCCGCGCTCGCCTTCGTGCCAGGCGGTGGTGCCGGTGCCGCTGCCGTCGTCCGCGCTGCCCGGCCGCGCCGAGGCCGGCTCGCCCTGGCCGCTGGCCTCGTCGCCGGGAGCATCGGCGCCGGGCGCCTGCCCGGCCCCGTCCCGGCCGCGGCCCCGGCCTTCCCGCCGGACGTCGCGGGCTGCCCAGGTGATTTCCTCGCGCAGGCTCCGCACCGTGTCCCGGACATCCTCGGTCACCTCGCGGGCAATGTCGCGGACCGACTCGGTGAGCTCTTCCTCGAGCTCAGCCAGGTCATCCAGGCGGGCCCGGATCTCGTCCCGGCCCTTCTCGGTGATCCGGTAGACCTTCCTGCCGTCGACCTCGTCGTGAGTGACCAGGCCGTCTTCCTCCAGGCGCGCGAGCCGCGGGTAGATCGTGCCGGGGGAGGGCGAGTAGACGCCCATGAACCGGTCCTGCAGCAGCCGGATTACCTCATAGCCGTGCCGGGGCGCTTCGTCGAGCAGCTTGAGCAGGTAGAGCCGGAGCCTGCCGTGCCGGAATATAGGGCTCACCGAGCATCACCTGTCCTGCCTTGCCGCGGCGCAGGGTGAGACCTGAGGCCGGCCGCTGACCAGGACATCGCGCTCCTCTCCCTGCACGGGAGCACCGTCGCCTGACGACGCCCCCCCAGATACGTTATGTCGCGTGGGCCAAAAGTCAAGATGTATCGCGTTTGGCCGCGATGACATCAGCCTACTCGCCGCCGGCCGGTGCTACTCGCGACCGGCTCGTGCTCACTCGAACCCGGCGCTCTCGTCATCGTCGAGCCGCGCGATCCAGCTGGCCAGCCGGTCGACGTGCGCCTCGGCGTCCGGGTGCTCGTCGACGAACTCGCGCAGCCGCTCGGCCAGCCAGGACAGCGACACCTGGTCCGCGCCGCGGCGCTCGTGCAGTTCTTCGATGCCGCGGTCGGTGAAGTACACCGGCTAGCCGTTCGTGCGCAGGGCGGCCGCGACGAGCCCGGCGCGCTCGGCGGCATGTGCCTTGGCCGACCCGCCCGCCGGGGCCGAGCTGGCCGGCAGCGACACCAGGCGGACCGGGCGCCCGGCGATGCCCGGCAGCCGCAGGCCCATGTACGGCCAGGCGCCCATGTTGGCCGGCTCCTCCTGGACCCAGGTGATCTCCGCGGCGGCCGGGAATCGCGCCAGCTCGGCGGTGATCTCGGCGGCCGGCAGCGGGTAGAGCCGCTCGACCCGGATCAGTGCGGTGTCGGACAGGCCTGCGGCCTTCCGCTGCGCGGCCAGGTCGTAGTAGACCTTGCCGGCGCACAGCAGCACCCGCCGCACCCCGGCAGGGTCGAGCTGGCCGCCGGCCGGCCCGCCGGAGAACGCCGGGTCGCCCGCCACCGGCAGGAACGAGCCGGTGGTGAAATCACCCGCCGCCGACGTCGCCGCCTTCAGCCGCAGCAGCGACTTGGGCGTGAACACGATCAGCGGCTTGATCCGCTGCGACAGGGCCTGCCAGCGCAGCAGGTGGAAGTAGCTGGCCGGGGTGGTCGGCACGGCGACCGTCATGTTGTCCTGCGCGCACAGCGACAGGAAGCGCTCGATCCGGGCGGAGGAGTGGTCGGGGCCCTGGCCCTCGTAGCCGTGCGGCAGCAGCAGCACGACACCCGAGCGCTGGCCCCACTTCTGCTCGCCGGAGCTGATGAACTCATCCACGATCGTCTGCGCGCCGTTGATGAAGTCACCGAACTGCGCTTCCCAGCACACCAGCGCGTCCGGCCGGGCCACCGAGTAGCCGTACTCGAAGCCGACCGCCGCGAACTCGGACAGCAGCGAGTCGTAGGCGTGGAACTTCGCGCTCGGGCCGTTGAACTGGCGCAGCGGCGTGTACTCCTCGCCGGTGTGCCGGTCCACCAGCACCGCGTGCCGCTGCCCGAAGGTGCCGCGCCGGGAGTCCTGGCCGATCAGCCGGACCGCGTGCCCGTCGATCAGCACCGAGCCGAAGGCCAGCAGCTCCCCGGTCGCCCAGTCGATCTGGTCCTGCTCCACCATCGCGGCGCGGCGCTGCAGCTGCGGCAGCAGCCGGGGATGCGGGGTGAACCCGTCCGGCATGTTGAGCTGGGAGGCAATGATCGCCTTGATGGTCTCCGGCGAGATCATCGTCGGCACCGCGCTGTGGTCGGCGGGCGCCTCCTCGGTCGGCGGCCGGGTCACGGCGCCCGGCTCGGCCGGGCGGCTCAGCGCGTCCTTGGTCTCGGTGAAGGCGCGCTCCAGCTCGCGCTGGTAGTCGCGCAGCGCCTGCTCGGCTTCCTCCATCGTGATGTCGCCGCGCCCGATCAGCGACTCGGTGTACAGCTTGCGGGTCGAGCGCTTGGCGTCGATCAGGTCGTACATGAGCGGCTGGGTGAACGACGGGTTGTCGGTCTCGTTGTGGCCGCGCCTGCGGTAGCAGATCATGTCGATGACAACGTCCTTGGCGAACGCCTGCCGGTAGGCGAAGGCCAGCCGGCCCACCCGGACCACGGCCTCGGGGTCGTCGCCGTTCACGTGGAAGATCGGCGCCTGGATCATCCGGGCCACGTCGGTGGAGTAGACGCTGGACCGCGACGACTCGGGTGCGGTGGTGAAGCCGACCTGGTTGTTGACCACGATGTGCACCGTGCCGCCGGTCCGGTAGCCGCGCAGCTGGGACAGCTCCAGCGTCTCGGCGACCACGCCCTGCCCGGCGAAGGCGGCGTCCCCGTGGATCAGGATCGGCAGGACGGTGAACCCGTCGTCCTCGCCCATGTCGAGCACGTCCTGCTTGGCCCGGACCACGCCCTCGGTGACCGGGTCGACCGCCTCCAGGTGGCTGGGGTTGGCGACCAGGGAGGTGCGGATCTCGGTGCCGTCCACCACCCGGTAGGTGCCCTCGGCGCCCAGGTGGTACTTCACGTCGCCCGACCCGTGGGTGGTCCCCGGGTCCAGGTTGCCCTCGAACTCGTTGAAGATCTGGCCGTAGGATTTGCCGACGATGTTGGCCAGCACGTTGAGCCGGCCCCGGTGCGCCATGCCGATGACAGACTCGTGCAGCTGGCCGTGGGCCGCCTCGGTGAGCACGGCGTCCAGCAGCGGGATCAGCGACTCGGCGCCCTCCAGCGAGAACCGGCGCTGGCCGACGAACTTGGTCTGCAGGAACATCTCGAAGGCCTCGGCCACGTTGAGCCGGGACAGGATGCGCAGCTGCTCGTCCTTCTCGGGCCGGCCGTGCGGGCGCTCGACGCGGTCCTGGATCCAGGCCCGCTCCTCCGGGTTCTGGATGTGCATGTACTCCACGCCGACCGTGCGGCAGTAGGAGTCCCGCAGCACGCCCAGGATGTCGCGCAGGTGCATCCGCGGCTCGCCGCCGAAGCCCCCGGTGGCGAAGTCCCGCTCCAGGTCCCACAGGGTCAGGCCGTGCTGGTTGATGTCCAGGTCGGGGTGCTTGCGCTGGCGGTACTCCAGCGGGTCGGTGTCGGCCATCAGGTGACCGCGGACCCGGTAGGCGTGGATCAGCTCCTGGACCCGGGCGCCCTTGGTGACGTCGTCCTCGTGGCCGGCCTGGATGTCGCGCTCCCAGCGGACCGGCTCGTAGGGGATCCGCAGCGACTCGAAGATCTCCTCGTAGAAACCGTCCCCGCCGAGCAGCAGGTGCTGGATGGCCCGCAGGAACTCCCCGGACTGGGCGCCCTGGATGATCCGGTGGTCGTAGGTGGAGGTCAGCGTCACGGTCTTGCTGACCGCCATCCGGGCGATGGTCTCGGCCGAGGCGCCCAGGTAGGCAGCGGGGTACTCCATCGCGCCGACGCCGACGATGCAGCCCTGGCCTTGCATCAGCCGCGGCACCGAGTGCTCGGTGCCGATCGTGCCGGGGTTGGTCAGGCTGATCGTGGTGCCGGCGAAGTCCTCGACGGTCAGCTTGCCGGTGCGGGCCTTGCGGACGATGTCCTCATAAGCGATCCAGAACTGGCGGAAGTCCATGTGCTGCGCGGACTTGATGCTGGGCACCAGCAGCTGGCGCGACCCGTCGGGCTTTCCGATGTCGATGGCCAGGCCCAGGCCGATCTCGCCGGGCTGGACCAGGACCGGCTTGCCGTCGACCTCGGCGTAGGAGTAGTTCATCACCGGGGTCACGGCCAGCGCCCTGACGACCGCGTAGCCGATCAGGTGCGTGAATGACACCTTCCCGCCGCGGCCGCGGGCCAGGTGGTTGTTGATCACGATGCGGTTGTCGACCAGCAGTTTGGCCGGGATGGCGCGGACGCTGGTGGCGGTGGGCACGGTCAGGCTGGCCGCCATGTTGACGGCCGTCCGGGCCGCGGCGCCGCGCAGCCGCACCTGCTCGCCGGCGCCGGCCGCCGGGGCGGTCGGTGCGGCGGGTGCGGCGGGCGCGGGGGCAGCCTGCGGCCGCGGCGGCGCCGGCGCGG